>JAXEUM010000077.1:0-70645 GCA_034114925.1 Oliverpabstia sp. | reverse complement strand
ATGGGTGATGTAATCCTGACAATGAAAGAAATAGACAAATCCTTTCCCGGTGTACACGCTCTGGATCATGTAAACCTGGAGATCCGGAAAGGAGAGGTTCTGGCACTGATGGGAGAAAACGGAGCCGGAAAGTCCACCCTGATGAAGGTATTGACAGGTATTTACAGTAAGGATTCAGGAAGTATCGTGTTTGAAGGGAAGGAAGTAGAGTTTGCGAATCCCCGGGAAGCACAGGATGCGGGGATCGTGATCGTACATCAGGAGCTGAATATGCTGAGCCATCTGACAGTGGCACAGAACATATTTATAGGCAGGGAGATGATGAACGGGAAGCTGATCAATGACAGCAAGATGAACAAAGAAGCAAAAAAATTGTTTGACCAGTTGAACATTGATATTGATCCTACTGAGAAGATGGGAAACCTGACCGTAGGAAAACAGCAGATGTGTGAGATCGCAAAAGCGATATCCCACGAAGCAAAGGTGATCATTTTTGACGAACCGTCAGCGGCCCTGACAGAAGCGGAGATTGAAGAGCTGTTCAAGATCATCCGGTCTTTGCGGGAGAAGCAGTTGGGAATCGTATATATATCCCACCGAATGGATGAGATCAAGGTGATCACAGACCGCGTAACGGTAATGCGAGACGGAGGCTATGTGGGAACTCTGATCACGAAGGAGAGTACCAAAGACGATATCATCAATATGATGGTAGGCCGTGTGATCTATGAAGATCCAAAGACAAAGAGCAACGTGGCGAAGGATGCGCCGGTGGTGCTGAAGGTGGAGCATCTGAACGCAGGGAAGCTGGTAAAAGATGTAAGTTTCGAGCTGAGAAAAGGAGAGATCCTGGGCTTTTCAGGATTGATGGGAGCCGGAAGAACGGAGACAGCGAGAGCGTTATTTGGAGCAGATCCGAAAGACAGCGGAGAAGTATATGTCAATGGAAAGAAAGTAGAGATCAAGACACCGATGGATGCAGTAAAATGCGGAATCGGATATCTGTCAGAAGACAGGAAGAGATATGGAATCGTAGTACAAAAGAGTGTGTCAGAGAATACAACAATGGCATCACTGGATGATTACGTAAGCGGGCTGTTTATCAATAAGAAGAAAGAGAATGAGACAGCGAAGAAGTATGTAGAGCAGTTAAAGACAAAGACCCCGGGAGTGGAGCAGTTGGTGGTGAATCTGTCGGGAGGAAACCAGCAGAAAGTGGTAATCGCGAAGTGGCTGACAAGAAACTGTGACATACTGATCTTTGATGAACCTACAAGAGGAATCGACGTAGGAGCGAAGAGTGAGATCTATCATCTGATGAATGAGCTGGTGGCAGAAGGAAAGTCAATCATCATGATTTCCTCTGAGATGACAGAGATATTGAGAATGAGTGACCGTATCATCGTAATGTGCGAGGGACGCAAGACAGGAGAGATCGACATAGCGGAAGCGACCCAGGAGAACATCATGCATGCGGCAACACTTAGAGATTAGGAGGAGATAGAAAGATGACGAAGGAAAATAAGAGAGGAAATGCTTTTACGAACAATCCGATAGTAAAAGCGATAGGATCTCAGAAATTAGTAGTATTGATTGCCATTGTTGTATTATTTGTGGCATTCAGTCTTGGCAGTGACAGTTTTTTTCAGTATACAACTATGCTGAGTTTGCTTGATATGATTTACTACATTGCATTTATGGCGATAGGTGTTACCTTCTGTCTGATCACAGGCGGTGTAGACTTGTCAATTGGTACTGGTATGATGTGTTACTCGCTGATCGGTGCATTTTTGGTTGTTCACAAGGGACTTCCGGTATGGGCAGGTATTTTGGTATGTATTCTTTGCGGTATTGCGATGGGATTCTTCAATGGATTTTTGGTAGCAGTATTGAATCTGCCTCCGTTTATCGCAACACTTTGCTCTATGATGATCACAAGAGGACTTGGTTCATTGGTTAGTGGCGGTTTGTCTGTGGCATGGCCGGCATCCAGTACTCCCGAAGGAGCATTTCGTAATCTGTTTAAGTTGAATGTGGGAGGAACAATCATTCCTATCGGTTTGATATTTGTTCTGGTAGCGGCAGTGATCATGTCTGTTATATTGAATAAGACGAGACCGGGCCGTTACATTATCGCAGTAGGAAGTAACAAGGAAGCGCTGAGACTTTCCGGTGTCAATGTAGTAAAATGGCAGTGGCTGGCATATGTTATCTCTGGTATTTTTACAGGACTGGCGGCAGTTGCCTATGCAGGAGTATTTTCCTCATCGGTAGCTCCTGGCGGTGGCGCAGGTCTGGAGATGGATGCCATCTGTGGAGCTATTATCGGCGGAACATCCATGAATGGTGGAGTGGGAACAATCTCAGGTACTCTTCTCGGCGTACTTGTCATGGGACTGTTACAGATTGGACTTCCTTTCGTGGGATTCCAGGCCAGCGGTCAGCAGATTATCACAGGACTTGTCCTGATTCTGGCGGTTTATGTCGATGTATTGAAAAATAAAAATAAATAGTGTAAAAAATGAAAAGAAATATATAGTGCGAGACGCTATGTATATAAAAAAGGAGGACTTCAAAATGAAGAAAAAAGTAGTAAGCGTATTATTATGTACAGCAATGGTAGCAACAATGGCAGCAGGATGTGGAGCATCTGATTCTAAAGATGCAGCAAAGACCGATGACACAGCAAAAACTGATGATGCAGCAAAAGATGATGCAGCAGATGATACAACAGACGAAGCACCGGCAGAAGATATGCACTTTGAAATCGTATCCAAAGGTTTCCAGCATGCTTACTGGCAGGCAGTTTTGAAGGGCGCTGAAAATAAAGCAAAAGAACTGGGTGTTACGATCAACTTTGTAGGACCGGCAGATGAATCTGCAACCGCTGAACAGTTACAGCAGTTGACAAACGCTATTAATGCACAGCCGAAAGCTATCGGTCTGGCAGCTCTGTCTACAGACGCTTTGTTGGATGCTATCACAACAGCGCAGTCTTCCGGTATTCCGATTGTAGGATTTGACTCCGGTGTTCCAGGCGCTCCGGAAGGCGCTATCGTAGCGAATGCAGCAACAGATAACTACGTAGCAGGCGCTCTGGCAGCAGAAAAAACATATGAAGCAATCAAAGACAGAGTTGCAAATGCAGAGGGTTCTGTAAGAATCGGTGTTCTGGGACAGGATGCTACTTCTGAATCCATCGTTAATCGTGGTCTTGGATTTATCGACAAGATTGCTGAGCTGGTTCAGGCAGATGGAAAAACTGTAACAGTTGAAGGAAATGACAAATATGTAGCGGATTCTAAAGTAGAAGCAACAGAAGGCGCTGATGTTGTAATTGAAGTTGCAGTTCCTGCAAAAGTAGATGCTGCTCTTTCAAAAACAGACTGTGAAACTATTCTGAATAAGAAAGATACCATCGCTGTATATGGTTCTAACCAGCATTCCGGTGAGGCTATGGTAAGCGCGAACGAAACACTTCAGAAATTCGGTACTGGTGAAGATCAGGTTATCGGCGTAGCATTTGACTCTGGTAAAGTTATCATGAGTGCAGTTGAAAATGGTACATTCCTTGGCGCTATTACTCAGGCTCCTGTAGCTATGGGTGAAAAGGTAGTGGAACTTCTGTATGCTGCAGCAAAAGGTGAAGCAGTAGAAGATGTTGACACAGGATGCCAGTGGTATACTGCTGAAAACATGAAAGATGAAGAAATCGCACAGAACCTGTATGAGTAATTAAAATATTGGGAATTTCCTGGTATATTAGAAATAGGCGGCCTTGTGGTCGCCTTTTCTAAATATTGGAGAATCGACAGAGTGAATAGTTGGAAAGGAGTTTTTACAGATGAATAAGAGAGTACTGGCATTTGATTTTGGAGCATCCAGCGGAAGAGCCATGATCGGAACGTATAATGGAGAGACACTGGAATTAGAAGAAATCCATCGTTTTTCCAATGATCCGGTCATTGTAAATGGAACGATGTACTGGGATACCCTTCGTCTGTTCTATGAAATTAAACAGGGGATCATAAAGGCTAAACTGGCAGGAGGATTTGACAGTATCGGAATCGATACCTGGGGTGTGGATTTTGGATTGTTGGATAAAGAAGGAAAACTGTTGGAAAATCCAATTCACTACAGGGATGAGAGAACAAAAGGGATGATAGAGAAAAGTTTTGAATATCTCCCCAAAGAAAAATTTTATGAGATTACCGGTCTACAGTTTATGGAACTGAATACGGTGTTTCAGCTTCTTGCACTGAAGGAGAAACGTCCTGAGGTTCTGGAACGAGCAGATAAATTGCTTCTCACACCGGATCTTTTTGCATATTTCCTTACAGGAGTAAAAAGTACAGAATATTCCATTGCTTCTACTACGCAGTTATTAGATGCAAAAAATCGTACCTGGTCCAAAGAAGTCATGGAAGCTTTGGGAATTGAGCAAGATATATTTACGGATATTGTACCTTGTGGAACCGTGATCGGACAGCTTTCCGATGAAATTTGTGAAGAACTGGGTGTGCCGAAAGTGGACGTAGTGGCGGTAGCTTCTCATGATACCCAGAGCGCTCTGATTGCCGTTCCTGCCAAAGAGAAAGATTTTATTTTCCTCAGCAGCGGAACCTGGTCTTTACTGGGAACGGAGTTGGACACACCGGTAATTGATGAAAATTCTGAAAAATATAATATTACGAATGAAGGTGGCTGTGAATACAAGACCAGTTTTCTGAAAAATATTATTGGAACCTGGCTGATTCAGGAAAGCCGTCGTCAGTGGATCCGAGAAGGACAGGAATATGGATTTGGGGAATTGGAATCTATGGCAAAAGAAGTTTCAGCGCTTCAGAACTTTATTGATCCGGATGCACCGGAATTTGTACCGGCGGGAAATATTCCCAGAAGAATTCGTGAATATTGTGAAAAGAGTGGACAGCCGATACCAGAAACAATCGCAGACGTAGTATGTTGTATCGATCAGAGTCTGGCTCTCAAATACCGTACTGCTCTGGAGGAAATTGAAACCTGTACCAGAAAACACTACGATACGATTTACATTGTAGGCGGTGGAACCCAGAGTAAACTTCTTTGCCAATTTACGGCTAATGCCTGTGGACGTAAGGTAGTGACCGGTCCTGTGGAAGCAACTGTTCTGGGAAATCTGGTCATGCAGCTTTATGCCGCCAAAGATGTGCCGGAGGTTCATGACCTTCAAACAGCAAGAGATCTGATTGCACGCTCTTCTGAAATTGCAGAATATGAACCGCAGAATACAGAAGCGTGGGATGCGGCTTATGAAAGATTTAAAAAAGTAATAGGTCAGTGAGAAGATGCAGGAAGAGGGTTTCCTGCTTGAGAAATAAGTAAAAAAGAATCTGATATGCAAATAAGGACACTCTCCTTTGCAAATCAGGTTCTTTTATTTTTCCGGTGAATTCAGTACAATGAAAGCAGAAAGCAGAAAATAATACGTATGTAAGGAGGATAACCGTGAATAAATATTATTTGGCTGTGGATATAGGCGCATCCAGTGGACGTCATATGTTGAGTTGGATGGAAGACGGACAGATGCATCTGGAAGAAGTTTATCGTTTTTCAAATGGTATGGTAAAAAAGGACGGTGAACGTTGCTGGGAAATGGATCGACTGTACCGGGAAATCCTGAACGGAATGAAAAAATGTAAGGAAATCGGGAAAGTGCCTGTAAGTATGGGGATCGATACCTGGGGTGTGGATTTTGTTCTTCTGGATGAAAATGATGAAATGTTGGGAAACGCTGTAGGATACAGGGATAAACGAACTACAGGTATGGATGAGAAGGTTTATGAAAAAATAAGTCTGGAAGCTCTGTATGAGAGGACCGGGATTCAGAAAGCGATTTTCAATACCATATATCAGTTAATGGCAGTAAAAGAGCAGCATCCGGAATATATGGATAAGGCAAAAACTTTGCTCTTTGTTCCGGATTATTTTCATTATTGCCTTACAGGAAAGAAAGTAAACGAATATACAGAAGCTACCACAGGACAATTGGTCAGTCCCCAAACGAAAGACTGGGATTATGAATTGTTGGAGCTTTTGGGATATAAAAAGGAAATGTTCCAGAAAATTGTGATGCCGGGAACAAATCTGGGTGGTCTTACAGAAGAAGTGCAAAAAGAAGTGGGATATAATCTGGATGTAGTGGTTCCTGCTACCCATGACACCGGCTCCGCAGTGTTGGCAGTTCCGGCAAATGATGATGATTTTATCTATATCAGTTCCGGAACATGGTCGTTGATGGGAATTGAAAGAAAAGAAGCAGATTGTTCTCCCGAAAGCTGTGAGTTGAATTTTACTAATGAAGGAGGATATGAGTATCGCTTCCGCTATCTGAAAAATATCATGGGACTGTGGATGATACAGTCGGTTCGTCATGAATTTGACGATGCATACGGTTTTGGAGAAATCTGTGCTATGGCAGAAGAAGCGAAAGATTTTCCCTCTCGTGTGGATGTAAATGATGACCGTTTTCTGGCGCCGGAAAATATGACCGAAGAAGTCAGAGCAGCATGTAGAGAAAGCGGACAGCCGGTACCGGAAACGCTGGGAGAGATTGCAACGGTGATTTATACCAGTCTGGCAGAGTGTTACGGAAAGACGGCAAGGGAACTGGAGAAAATGGCGGGACGGACATTTGGAAGAATCCATATTATCGGCGGCGGCGCCAATGCGGCTTATCTGAATGAACTGACAGCCCGGATCACGAAAAAAGAAGTTCATGCCGGTCCTACTGAGGCGACAGCTATTGGAAATCTTACAGCACAGATGCTTCATGCAGGAGAGTTTTTTACTGTGGAAGAAGCAAGGGATGTGATTCATCAATCCTTTGATATCAAGATATATCATGTATAAATAAATGTAATATTTCAGGAGGAAGAGAATATGACAAATAAAGAAAGATACGAAGTTGCAAAAGAAATGTATGCAGGTTTGGGCGTAGATACGGACCAGGCGCTGGAAACCTTAAAAAATATTCCTATTTCCATGCATTGCTGGCAGGGAGATGATGTTACAGGATTTGATCATGATGGTCCTTTGACAGGAGGTATTCAGGCAACGGGAGATTATCCGGGAAAAGCTCGCACACCGGAGGAACTGATGGCAGATATTGACAAAGTATTAAGTCTCGTTCCCGGGAAACACAAATTGAATCTCCATGCAAATTATGCGATTTTTGAAGAAGGCGAATTTGCAGACAGAGATAAGCTGGAGCCGAAACATTTTAGAAAATGGGTAGAATTTGCAAAAGAAAGAGGATTGGGATTAGATTTTAATCCTACATACTTCTCCCATGACAAAGTAAAAGATGGTCTGACTTTATCCAGTCCGGATGAAGAAATCCGTCGTTTTTGGATAGATCACGGAAAAGCATGTATCCGTATTTCTCAGTATTTTGCAGAAGAATTAGGTCAGCCCTGCGCTATGAATATCTGGATTCCGGATGGATATAAAGATATTCCGGCAGATCGTCTGGGACCGAGAGCCAGATTTAAAGATTCTCTGGATCAGATTTTATCCATTGACTATGACAGAGAAAAAGTTTTTGTTTGTCTGGAGTCTAAAGTATTTGGTATCGGTATGGAATCCTATACGGTAGGTTCCAGTGAATTTACTATGAATTACGCAGCAAAAAATGGAATTCTCAGCCTGATGGATAATGGTCATTATCATCCTACGGAAGTGGTGTCAGATAAAATATCCTCTTTGCTGTTATTCAGCGATAAGATTGCTCTCCATGTAACCCGTCCGGTTCGCTGGGACAGCGATCACGTAGTGCTTTTTGACGATGAAACAAGAGAGATTGCAAAAGAAATCGTAAGAAATGATGCTCTTGACAGAGTGCTTCTTGCTTTGGATTTCTTTGATGCAAGTATCAACCGAATTTCCGCATGGACAGTGGGAATGAGAAATATGCAGAAAGCTCTTTTGTACGCACTCCTTTCTCCTAATAAACAGATGAAAGAAATGCAGGAGCAGAACAGATTCACAGAGTTAATGATGCTGCAGGAAGAAATAAAGACATATCCATTTGGCGCAGTATGGGATTACTTCTGCGAGAGCCAGGGTGTTCCGGTGAGAGAAGAATGGTTTAAAGAAGTACAGAAATACGAAAATGATGTTTTGTCATTAAGAAAATAGGTAACTGAGAGGGTACTGAACAGTTACAAAAATAGAAAGATAGAAGAAAAGAGATTATCAGAGAAGCAGTTTGGTAAAAATGAATTATTACAAATTGCTGACAGAGGATAGTCTCTTTTTCATTTACTGTTCATTTTTTTTTAAGATTTTGAATATTGTAAGAAAAGGCATAAAAATGTATAATAAATGATATGGTGACTGTTTTATACTTTACAGTTGCATCATATGGCAGAGACCATAAGATGGAAAACAGGCAGTTCTTTGAACAAGAAAAGAACAGCATATAGAGAAGGAGGAATATAATATGGCAGATTTTAAGTTAGAAGTAACACCAGAGATGGAGGCCCTGACGGACATTTGTATTGGTAACAGCAAGATGGATGTTTCGCTTTATGGGAAATACGATGTGAAGCGTGGACTGCGTGATATTAATGGTAAAGGTGTCCTTGCAGGGCTGACTCAGATTTCTGCCATTCATTCCACTGACATCATAGATGGAAAAAGCGTACCCTGTGAAGGCAGATTATATTACAGAGGTTACGACATACATGATCTGGTAAGTGGTTTCCTGAAAGGAAAACGATTTGGATTTGAAGAAGTAACATACTTGCTGCTGTTTGGCCGTCTTCCCAAAGAGGAGGAGCTGAAGGATTTTGGAAAACTTCTGGCAGATCAGAGAAGTCTTCCTACCAATTTTGTCCGTGATGTTATTATGAAAGCTCCAACACCAGATATGATGAATACTCTGTCGCGAAGTGTTCTTACACTGTATGCGTATGACGATAATGCAGATGATACTTCTTTACCTAACGTACTTCGCCAGTGTCTGAATCTGATCAGTGTATTTCCTATGTTATCTGTGTATGGATATCATGCATATAATCATTACATTAAAGGAAAAAGTTTATATATTCATCGTCCGGATCCGAAACTTTCCGTGGCTGAAAACATTTTGCGGATGTTGAGACCGGATAAAAAATATACACAGTTGGAAGCTGAGATTCTGGATATTGCCCTTGTACTGCATATGGAGCATGGTGGTGGAAATAACTCCACATTTACTACGCATGTGGTAACTTCATCCGGTACAGATACGTATTCTGCCATTGCAGCAGCGTTAGGTTCTCTGAAAGGACCGAAACACGGTGGAGCAAACATCAAAGTTGTTAAGATGTTTGATGATATGAGAAAAGAAGTAAAAGACTGGACCGATGAAGAAGAAGTGGGCAATTACCTTCGCCGTCTGCTTCACAGAGAAGCATTTGATAAGAAGGGCTTGATTTATGGAATGGGTCATGCAGTATATTCTATTTCCGATCCTCGTGCGGAGATATTCAAAGGATTTGTAAAGCAGCTGGCACATGAAAAAGGACGGGATAAAGATTTTGCTTTGTACAGTATGGTGGAACGCCTTGCTCCAAAGATTATCGGAGAAGAGCGTCATATCTATAAAGGTGTAAGCGCAAACGTGGACTTCTACAGCGGTTTTGTATATAGTATGCTGGATCTGCCCACAGAATTGTTCACACCAATGTTCGCCATTGCTCGTATTGTGGGTTGGAGCGCTCACCGCATGGAAGAGTTGATCAATATGGACAAGATCATCCGTCCGGCATATATGAATGTAAAAGCAGAGGAAACATATATTCCTCTGGATCAGCGGTAAATATTTGGGGATTAATTATTGCACAAAAGACAGTAATAATCGGAGTGACTGCGAATTCAGAGAGCAGTTACCAGACAGAAAAGGAAGAGAAAGTATATGAAACGTGCAGGACTGGTACTGGAAGGCGGAGCAAACAGAGGAATATTTACGGCAGGGGTGCTTGATTTTCTGATGGACAAAGAGTTTTATTTTCCCTATGTGGTGGGAACTTCTGCGGGAGCCTGTAATGCCACAGGATATTTATCCAGGCAGAAAGGTCGTATGAAAAAATGTACCATTGTCACAGAGAAGGAAAACAGCTATGTGAGTTTGAAAAACACTTTGAAAACCCATACCTTGCTGGATATGGATATGGTATTTCAAAAATATCCGGAAGAGATCTATCCTTTTGATTTTGAAACATATTTTCAATCCCCTGTGCAGTGCGAGATGGTAGTGACGAACTGCATCACCGGAAAAGCAGAATATCTCAGCGAACATTCCAATCCCAGGAGATTGATGAATATTTGCAGAGCATCCAGCAGTATGCCGCTGGTGACAAAAATTGTAACGGTGGATGGCAATCCTTATCTGGATGGAGGACTGGCAGATTCTATCCCATTGATTCATTCTCTGAAAACCGGACATAATCGAAATGTGGTGGTGTTGACCAGAAATAAAGGATACAGAAAAAAAACGGGCAAGAGAAATGGCTTGTATCAGGCGGCATATGGGAAAACGTATCCCAATCTGGTAAAATGTATGGAAAATCGGGCAAGATCTTACAATCGGATTATGGATTACATTGAAAAATGGGAAAAAGAAGAGAAAATATTTGTTATCCGTCCTGAAATAGAACCGGTAGCCAGACTGGAAAGAGACAGGGAAAAGCTGGAAGCCTTTTATCAGCATGGCTACGATCTGATGGAAGAAGAATTTGAGAGGATGAAGTGGTTCCTCACACGTGACTAGTACAAGGAAAACTTAGGATTCGTTGTACCGGAGAAGGGAGAACGGAAGATGCTGTTTGAGAAGTTTTATCCGGATATCTGGATGGACTCCACATACGAGATAGATTTTGATGAATTATATAAGAAGGGTTACCGGGGACTGATTTTTGATATTGATAATACGCTGGTACCTCATGGAGCGCCGGCAGATGAAAGAGCAAAAAGTTTGTTTGCACATTTAAAAGAACTGGGATTTTCCTGTTGTCTTTTGTCGAACAATCAGATAGAACGGGTGACGATGTTTAATAAGGATGTCCAGGTACATTTTATTGAAAATGCTCATAAGCCCTCCAGAAAGAATTACCTGAGAGCCATGGAACTGATGCATACAGATCTGACAAATACCATGTTTGTGGGAGATCAGTTGTTTACGGATGTTTATGGAGCGAAACGGTGTGGGATGAGTAATATTCTGGTAAAGCCGATTCATCCAAAAGAAGAGATTCAGATTGTTTTGAAGCGATATTTGGAGAAAATTGTACTTTATTTCTATAAGAAGCAAAGAAACAGTTGAAAAATCCCTGCGGTTATTATAAAATATAACATAGCCAAGCTTTTGTAAAAATAAGGAGGAATATCTATATGATTTCAGCAGGAGATTTCAGAAATGGCATCACATTGGAAATCGATGGCAATGTAGTTCAGATTATCGAATTTCAGCATGTAAAACCTGGTAAAGGAGCAGCCTTTGTCAGAACAAAATTAAAAAATGTAATTAACGGCGGTGTGGTTGAAAAAACTTTCAGACCTACTGAAAAATTCCCACAGGCTCGTATCGACAGAGTGGACATGCAGTATCTGTATGCAGATGGAGATCTGTTCAACTTTATGAACATGGAAACATACGATCAGATTGCTGTAGATAAAGCTACTGTAGGTGATTCTCTGAAATTCGTAAAAGAGAACGAAGTTGTTAAAATCTGTTCTTATAACGGAAGTGTATTCGCTATCGAAGCGCCTCTGTTTGTAGAACTGGAGATTACTGAGACAGAACCAGGTTTCAAAGGTGATACTGCTCAGGGAGCTACAAAACCTGCTATTGTTGAGACAGGTGCACAGGTAAACGTACCTCTGTTTGTAGAGCAGGGAGATAAGATTAAGATTGATACAAGAACTGGAGAATATTTGTCCAGAGTATAAGTCTGAGAGAAAAACGGAATTGCCATAGAATGGTGATTCCGTTTTTTTACAAATTTTAAAGAAAGTTTATTTGTAATCATTTGAGAATTGTAGTATGATAAAAAGGAAGCAAACAGTCGCTTCATTCTATTTTCCGCACATTCGTGCAAATTTCCCCATGAAATATCCAGACAATAAATGATAAAGGAGAATAAAAGTTTGGATTATCAAGAATTTAAAAGAAAATTGATGGAAGTTTTAAGCAAAGAAATGGAACAGGAGGTGAAACTTTCCTTTCAGCAGATTCCTAAAAATAATGGAATTATGTTAGAAGCTATTGTAATTGAAAAGAAAGAGGAAAATATTTCTCCTATTATTTATATACAGGAGTATTTTGAATTTTGGAAAAAAGGCGTTACCATGGAACAGATTGTGGAAAAAATTCTCTGGAGCTGTACACAGTGTGAGCCCCGGGTTCGTCTGACTCAGGAAATATTTCAAAATTATGATAAGATGAAGTCGCATATTTATTATAAGGTGATTAATTATGAGAGAAACAGGGAACAACTGAGAGATATTCCCCATAAAAGGATTTTAGATCTGGCTATGGTATTTTATTATGAGATGGCAGACAGCCAGTTTCCCTCCACAGTGACCATAAGAAACAGTCATCTGAAAATGTGGAAGATTTCCCAGGAAGAACTGGAGGTTAATGCAAAAAAATACACCTGGCTGAATAAACCGGCAGAGTTTATTACCATGGACGAGATTGCAGGTATGGGAGAAGAGGAGTTTAGTGAGCTTTTGGAGGAGGATTCCCTGCCTATGTATGTTCTTACCAATAAGCAGAAAATGTTTGGTGCAGGAGTTATTTTTTATCCGGGAATTTTAGAATTAATTGAAAGTATTCTGGGAGATCATTTTTATATTTTGCCCAGCAGTGTTCACGAATGTATTCTGGTTCCGGAAAAGGGCAATTATACGCAGGAAGAGTTGGTTTCTATGGTGACGGAAATCAACGAAGAACATGTGGAGCCAGGGGAGGTATTAGCAGATCAGGCGTATTATTATCTGAAAAAAGACAAAAGAATATATATTTAGCACACAGTTATGAAAATTTAAGCTTTCCCTTTACAAAATCTCTGAGATATGGTATAGTGAGGTGAGTGAGCAGAGAGCTCACAAGTACGCATCTGTAGCTCAGGGGATAGAGCAATGGTTTCCGGTACCATGTGTCGGGGGTTCGAATCCCTCCAGATGCGTTTTTCTATTACCGTTTACTTCAGATTGCCCGGTAAAGGAGAGATACATATGGATGATTTTAGAGAGTGGCTTTCAGATAACCTGAGATATATTCTGTTGGGTTTGGCTATTATAGCAGTTTTGGTGGTATTGTTTTTTGGAATACGTTTCCTGTCTTCCGTATTTGGAGAAGAGGAAAAGGATAACCAGAAAGTAACAGAGCAGCAGAAGGATACAGGAGAAGAGAAAGATAAGAAACCGGAAGAAGAAACCGACAAGACTCCGGTGGAAGAAGATAAGGAAGCTCCGGAAACTACTCCGGAACCTGCATTAGAATCAGAGAAAGAGAATTCTCTTGAGAAAAACGCTTATCCTACAGTTAATACACTGATGCAGAAATATTATACCGCATTAGGAAAGAAAGATGTGGAGGGACTGAAGGAATTGGTGGATCAGTTGGATCCTACAGAAGAAAAATCAATTCTTAACTCCCATTATATTGAAGGATATAGCAATGTGGAAGTATATACAAAGCAGGGATTGACAGAAGGAAGTTATGTAGTATTTGCCTGTTATGGTCATAAATATACAGGATATGATACGATTCTTCCCGGATTAAGCTGTCTGTATGTGGAGACAGGGGAAGACGGAAGTCTGTATATTGTAGCGGAACCCAATGAAGAACAGCAGAATCAGATGAATGAGATGACCAATCAGGAAGATACGCAGGAGTTGATCGCGGCAAAGCAAAAGGAGTATGATGATGCCTTAGCATCCGATGCGGCTTTAAGTACATATCTGTCTGAATTGGGTGTGGAAGGTTCAGCGGCTATGGAAGCTGAGATTGGTGATACTGTCAAAGCGAAATCTAATTGCAATGTGCGGGCGCAGGCTTCCGCAGAATCAGAGAAAATTGGCGAACTGGTAGGCGGTCAGGAAGTGAAGAAGACCGGAGAAGAAGGAGACTGGATTCAGATCGAATTCAACGGGCAGACAGGCTATGTCCGAGGTGATTTATTTCAGTAAAAATAAGATATTTTCGCAGATGTTTAGTGGTTTGTGAAATTATAGGAGTATAAGGGGATGTTGCACGAATTGATGAGATGGTAATCAATGCAGCACCCCTTATTTGTTACCAATGCAAAAGAAGAATATCTATCTGGAGGAGAGAGGGACGAGATGGAACAGATACGTTTGAATAAATATCTCAGCGATAAGGGAGTGTGTTCTCGCAGAGAGGCAGACCGCCTTACGGAAAAAGGACTGGTAACCGTGGATGGAGAAAGAGCAGTCTTGGGAATGAAAATCGATCCTGGAGCCAAAATCTGTATTCGGGGAAAGGAAATAAAATGTCAGGAAGAAAAAGTTCTTCTGGCTTTTCATAAACCGGTGGGAATTGTCTGTACTGCTGAAAAAAGGGAAAAGAATAATGTGATTGATTTTTTAAAGTATCCTCTTCGGATTTTTCCCGTGGGGAGATTGGATAAAGATTCCACAGGTTTACTTTTGATGACCAATGACGGGGAAATGGTGAATAAAATCATGAGGGCGGGGAATTATCATGAAAAAGAATATATTGTTCAGGTGAATCGTCCCATCAATCAGGAATTTTGCAAGAAAATGGCGTCCGGTGTGCCGATTTTGGACACGGTGACAAGACCGTGTCAGGTAAAGAAGATCAATGATACCACATTTCAGATTGTTTTAACTCAGGGGTTGAACCGCCAGATACGAAGAATGTGTGAAGCATTGGGATATCGGGTTGTTACTTTGAAGCGAGTGAGAATTATGAATATCAGATTGGGAAATCTGAAAGAGGGAAGTTATCGGAAGGTTCAGGGAAGAGAGAAGGAAGAACTGGTGAAAATGTTGTCAGCCTCCTCTTCGCTGTCGGTAAAAGAACGAAAGGAAAGAAAACAACAGGGAGGAAATCTATGAGTACAGGAAAACAGGCAGAGAAAATAGAACGGATGAAAGAGTTAGTAATTCTTTTGCAAAAGGCATCTCAGGCATACTATCAGGAAGACCGGGAGATTATGAGCAACAGGGAATATGATGAACTTTATGATGAACTGGTGGCGCTGGAAGAAGAAACTCAGACAGTGCTGACAGGAAGTCCTACGGTTTCGGTGGGATATGAAGCGGTAGACGAACTTCCCAAAGAGACACATGAAGCGCCTATGTTGTCTCTGGATAAAACAAAAGACAGGGAAACACTTCGAAGTTTTATTGGAGACCGTTCCGCTCTTCTTTCTTGGAAAATGGATGGACTGACGATTGTACTTACTTATCGGGAGGGAGTACTTTACAAGGCAGTTACAAGAGGAAATGGTGTGATCGGGGAAGTTGTTACTAATAATGCCAAGGTATTTGATAATATTCCTTTGAAGATTCCCTACAAAGGAGAATTGATTCTTCGGGGGGAAGCGATTATTACCTATTCGGAATTTGAACGGATCAATCAGCAGATTGAGGATGTGGATGCGAAATATAAAAATCCAAGAAATCTGTGCAGTGGTTCTGTTCGTCAGTTGAATAATCAGATTACTGCCAGTCGTCATGTGAAATTTTATGCCTTTGCATTGGTGAAAGCAGAACAGGTAGATTTTGAAAATTCTAACAGAAGAAAGATGGAGTGGCTGAGGGAACAGGGATTTGAGGTGGTAGAATATCGGATGGTTACAGAAGATAATCTGGATGGTGCCATGGAATATTTTGCCGGGCAGGTACAGAAGAATGATTTTCCGTCGGATGGTTTGGTAGCTTTGTATGATGATATTGCTTATGGAGAATCTCTGGGGAGAACTGCAAAGTTTCCCAGAAATGCTTATGCATTTAAATGGGCAGATGAGATGGCGGAAACTACATTAGAAGAGATTGAGTGGAGTCCTTCACGAACCGGACTGATTAATCCGGTGGCAATTTTTACTCCGGTGGAGTTGGAGGGAACCACAGTCAGCAGAGCAAGTGTCCATAATATCAGTATTATGAGAAAACTGGAACTGGGAATTGGGGATCGTATCCGGGTGTATAAAGCCAATATGATCATTCCCCAGATTGGAGAAAACCTTACCAGAAGTGGGGTAAAAGATATTCCACAGCATTGTCCTGCCTGCGGCGGTCCGACTCAAATAGAAATGGTAAATGATGTAGAGACGTTGTATTGCAAAAATCAGGATTGTCCGGCGAAAGCGATTAAGGGATTTACTCTTTTTGTCAGTCGGGACGCTATGAATATTGACGGACTTTCGGAAGCGACTCTGGAAAAATTTATAGGAAAAGGATTTATCCATAATCTGGGAGATATTTTTGAAATTGGACGATATAAAGAGGAAATTATTACTATGGAAGGATTTGGGGAAAAATCTTTTCAGAATTTAGCAGAGAGTTTGGAGAAAGCAAAGAAAACAGAACTTCCCCGGGTGATTTATGCGCTGGGAATCCCTAATATCGGACTGGCGAATGCAAAGGTAATCTGTAAAAAATCTGGATATGATGTGGAAAAAATCCGTCATCTGACAGAAGAAGAGCTGGCGTCCATTGATGGAATTGGTCCGGTGATCGCAAAAAGTTTTGTAGAATATTTTGCGAAAGAGGGAAGACAGGAGAAGTTTGATCATCTGTTGTCTCATTTGGAATTGGCTGAAGTACCGAAAACAGATACAGAACAGAATATGGAAGGATTAAATTTTGTGATTACCGGGAGTGTGGAGTATTTTTCCAACCGTAATCAGGTGAAAGCAGAGATTGAAAAGCGGGGAGGAAAGGTTACCGGAAGCGTTACATCAAAAACCTCATATTTGATTAATAATGATACTACTTCCAATTCTTCAAAAAACAAGAAAGCCAGAGAATTGGGAATTCCTGTGATTTCTGAGGAAGAGTTTATGACAAAGTGGGGAATACAGAGTGAACAGTAACAGGAGAAAACCCGACGGTATCGTTGACATTCAGGAAAAATTTGATTAAAATGAGTGTGTATATTTTATGATGATTTAACAGGAAGAGAATAGGTGTATTATGGGAAAAGTTCAGGAAATACGAGAATCTGAAACAGGACAGCAAATTGTGGAAAAAGGTAAAAAGGGTATTGCTCATATTGTGTTTGGGCGTACCGGTATTATTTTCCTTTTGCTTCTGATTCAGATAGGAATTTTATTTGTTGTATTTGGAAAATTGGAAGAATACAGTGTGTATGCATATGGAATCTTTGGTATTCTTTCGGCAATTACAGTGATTGTTATCATCAACAGACCGGGAAATCCTGGGTTTAAGCTGGCATGGATGGTGCCAATCACTCTGATTCCTGTGTTTGGTGTTTTGATGTATATTTTTGTGGAAACGCAGTTGGGTGTGAGGATCATGAATAAAAAGATTTGTGATACTTCTACAAAAATCAGAAAATATCAGGTGCAGGATTCTCAGGTAGGGGATGCATTGAATCAGGAAGATCGTCAGATGGGGAATTTATCTCGCTATGTATATACGAAAGGTGGTTTCCCCACATATCAGAATTCCACTGTAAAATATTTCCCATTGGGTGAGGATAAGTTCAAAACTTTGGTGGAAGAGCTGGAAAAAGCAGAAAAGTTTATTTTCATGGAGTATTTCATTGTGGCAGAAGGACGTATGTGGAATACAATCCGGGAAATTCTGGAACGAAAAGTAAAAGAAGGGGTAGAGGTTCGTTTTATGTATGACGGAACCTGTACAATTGCTTTGCTTCCTCATAATTATCCGGATAAGTTAAGAGCTGCCGGTATTCAGTGCAAGGTATTTAATCCTATCAAGCCTGCTTTGTCAACATCTCAGAATAATCGAGATCACAGAAAAATTGTGGTGATTGACGGGCATACCGCATTTACCGGAGGGGTAAATCTGGCAGATGAGTATATTAATGAGAAAGAACGATTTGGACATTGGAAAGATACAGCGGTGATGATCAAGGGTGAAGCTGTCCGTAGTTTTACATGGATGTTCCTTCAATTATGGGATATTGATGTAAAAGAAGAGGAATATGGAAAATACCTGGATGTGAAACAGCCGGTTTTATCTGGAGTGGCAGACGGATATGTAATGCCCTATGGAGATAGTCCTCTGGACAAAGAAAATGTAGGCGAACTGGTGTATATGGATATTTTAAATACAGCCAGAGATTATGTACATATTATGACGCCGTATCTGATCATTGACAATGAAATGATCACCGCGTTGACTTATGCGGCGAAGCGTGGAGTGGATGTGACGATTATCATGCCGGATATTCCTGACAAACCGTATGCGTTTGCTTTGGCAAAAACGTATTATCCGGAACTGATTCGGGCGGGAGTAAAGATATACCAGTATGTTCCCGGTTTTGTACACGCAAAAGTATTTACCTCAGATAATACAAAAGCTGTGGTAGGAACCATTAACATGGATTACAGAAGTCTGTACCTGCATTTTGAATGTGCTGCCATGATGTACAAGGTAAAAGAAATTGATGCCATTGAGGAGGATTTCCAGGAAACGTTAAAACAGTGTCGGGAAATCACATTGGAAACATTAAAGTCAGAGAAGCTCTGGACAAAGTTTTACGGAAGATTTCTTCGTTTGTTTGCACCATTAATGTAGAGACGGGAGAGAGAAGATATGCCAATTAAAATTCAAAAAGATTTACCGGCCAGAGAGATTCTGGAAAAGGAAAATATATTTGTGATGGATGAAAGTCGTGCCTTGCATCAGGATATCCGTCCGATTCAGATTTTAATTCTGAATCTGATGCCTTTAAAGGAAGAGACAGAGCTGCAGCTTTTACGTTCTCTTTCTAACACTCCTTTGCAGGTGGATGTGACTTTCATGGCTGCCAAAAGCCATGTATCAAAAAACACTTCTACCAGTCATCTGAATAAATTTTATCTGGAATTTGAGCAGGTGAAACAAAGAAAATTTGATGGAATGATCATTACCGGAGCGCCGGTGGAACAGATGGAATTTGAAGAAGTGGATTATTGGGAAGAATTAACGGAGATTATGGAGTGGACGAAAACCCATGTGACGTCTACGATCCATTTGTGCTGGGGCGCCCAGGCAGGATTATATTATCACTATGGACTGAAGAAAAAGCCATTGTCTCAGAAAATGTTCGGTCTGTACTGGCATCGGGTAAAAAACAGAAAAATTCCTCTGGTGAGGGGATTTGACGATGCCTTCCTCGCACCACATTCCCGCCATACAGAAGTGCCATCAGAGGATATCCATCAGTGTGAAGATTTGACAGTATTGGCAGAATCAGCGGAAGCAGGCGTGTTCTTGTGCATGGCAATGGATGGAAGACAGATTTTTGTGATGGGGCATCCGGAATATGACCGGGTAACTCTGGATGGAGAATACAAGCGGGATAAGGGAAAAGGTCTGGAAATCCAGCTTCCCAAAGACTATTATCCGGAAAATGATCCGGAAAACAGACCATTGCTGTTGTGGAGAGCCCATGCCAATAACCTGTATACCAACTGGCTGAATTACTACGTGTACCAATGCACGCCGTATGATCTGGACGGGACGCCGTTTTAAGGCGGGATTTTAAAGGATTGGTTGAAAAAATCAAAGTATCGTAAAATGATGTCAAATATTGTGTAAGTGCAATATGCCCTTAAATTTTTGAGAAAAGTAATGCTAAAGACTAGGAAATGTGATAGAAGGGCAGTAATAAATAAATTAGTATTTTACGAGGTTGAACAGAATATTAATCCAAGAATATATGCCATCTGATTGTGAACAGTTAGTATTAGAGTTTGCGAGGGTAATGTATGAGAGAAAATAAAAGACTACTTGTGTTCTAACTCAAAATGTGGTATACTAACATATTAATAAGAGAAAGCGATGAAGAGAACCAGTAGGTATCTGGAATTGTTACAGAGAGTCCCGTTTGCTGAGAGTGGATACAAGGAAAGGTATTTTGAGTAATCAAAGTTCCCGTGTGGGAATCGAATAACGCCTTGGAGCTGCATACCGACTGCATTGTTATAATAATGCTGAGACTATGATGGGAGCGCCCATTACAGCGCAGGGGTATCGATGGCTGTCCGTACTTTTTTCTGAGTTTGCATAGACATCCGTACTTATCAAGGTCTATGTTGTGAGACACAGACGAACTGAGGTGGCACCGCGGATTACTAATCCGTCCTTGGAAACAGGGACGGATTTTTTTATGCTTAGAATTTCGTCCCAAGTTAAATTATGGAAGGAAGGATGAAACATGAGCACAAATATTAAAATCAAAGAGCTATTTTCAGAACAAATGACACAGATTGGACAGAAGGTTACTGTTCGTGGTTGGATTCGCAACCACCGCAAGCAGAAAAATATGGGTTTCATTGAATTATACGATGGAAGCTGTTTTAAGTCTTTGCAGTTGGTCTACACAACCGAAAAAGATTTCGACGGTAAGCTGAAAGCATTGCACAATGGAGCTTGTATTGAAGTGACTGGTATTGTCCAACAGGGATTCCAGAAAGAGTTGATTGAATTGGATTTGACAAATGTTATTCTGTTGGGTGATTGTCCAGAAGATTATCCTCTACAGCCCAAACGCCATTCGATTGAGTTCTTGCGTGAAAATGCATATTTGCGTCCAAGAACACGTTTATTCCAAGCAGTATTTCGTGTTAGAAGCGTAGCAGCACAGGCAATTCATACCTATTTTACGGATAAAGGATTTCTGTATGTAAATACACCTTTGATAACTGCAAATGATGCCGAAGGCGCTGGAAACACATTTACCGTAACAACATTGGATATAGCTAATATGAAGGACGGTGTTGACAAGACACCTGAAGAAATATTCAAGGATGATTTCTTTGGAATACCTGCGTCTCTTGCTGTAACTGGACAGCTTGAAGCTGAAGTATTTGCAATGGCATTTGGCGATGTATATACATTTGGACCTACATTTCGTGCAGAAAACTCTAATACTAAGACCCATGCGGCAGAGTTCTGGATGATTGAGCCTGAAATGGCATTCTGCGATTTGAAACGCCTGATGGATGTGGAAGAAGATTTCTTGAAAAATATTCTTGCATATATTCTGGAACACTGTGATGATGAATTAATGTTCCTTGAAGAATATACTAAATTGCCGCTTCGACAAAGAATGCACATGGTGATTGATTCTAAAATTGTCAGAGTGCGCCACGAAGAAGCAATCCGCATTTTGAGAGATTCTGGCGAAGATTTTGAGTTTGAACCGAAGTATGGTGAAGACACTGCCAAGGAACATGAGAAATACCTTACGGAGAAACATTTTAAGGCACCTGTTTTTATCTATGATTGGCCTAAAGACATAAAAGCGTTCTACATGTATCAGAACGATGACGGGCAAACTGTTGGTGCGGTGGATTTACTTGTACCTGGAGCTGGTGAGCTTATGGGTGGAAGCCAAAGAGAGATAAGATATGACCGTCTGTTGGCACGAATGAATGAGCTTGGTATTTCTGCAGACAGTATGTGGTGGTATTTAAACTTGCGTAAATATGGTGGATGTGACCACTCTGGTTTTGGTATGGGCTTTGAGCGTTTGTTGATTTATGTGACTGGCATGGAAAATATTAGAGATGTAATTCCGTTTCACAGAACGCCAGGTAGCTGTGAATACTAAGCAGTTCTATATTACAGGAGATGAAACAAATTTCAATTTTTAGGAAGTGAAAATTTCAGTTTGTAGCAGACAGTTTTTTGATAGGACTGTCTGCTTTTTCTTTTCAATCATAATTGATAGTGATGCTGTAAAATGGTTTATATCCATTGTGAAAAGAACATTTAGAGTGATATGGATTGATTATAAGAGTAGTAGGAGTTCCGTTGATTTACTTATGTTCTGTTTCGATTTCTGCTAGCACTTCATCTGTATTCCAGTATTGATATACGATGACTTGTAATTCAGTATCATGATTCTACCCATTGATGAATGACATACTGTTAAATACAAGATAATCGAGCAAGCTAATGTAATAGAGAATGCCTACAAGCAAGACTAGAATAATAGTGACAAATAATAATTTTTTTTCATTTTGGCATACCTCTGTTTCTATATAATGAATTACTACATAAAGATTTATTGAATATACTTTTATGTAGAGATGAGTCAATGAAGTATGGACATTTGAAACTTCACATAGAGGAAGTGCTGAAAGAAAAAGGAATTGGTAAGAATACCATTTGTAAGGAATTGGATATACTGAGGTCTAACTTTAATCGTTATTGCAGAAATGAATTTCAGAGATTAGACGCACAACTAATCTGTAAACTGTGCAGTTACTTGGATTATGGAATAAAGGAATTGATAGAGATGTGAAAGAATGAGAGACTGTCGGATTGAAGAAAATTCCTGCAGACTTTTTTATGTTAAGAAAAAAAGAAAACGTAGCGGGATCAAGGAACAAGGCGAAGCCAATATGCCGTAGGGCGTCATTGACGGAACGGACACAACTAACAGCATCAGGATATAACAGAGGACTTGAAAGGTCAGAAAACTTGCAAGTCCTCTGTTATTGTCTAAAGTGAAAGTTCAGTTATTCCTCACTTTCCGGTATGCCCTGTTCATTGCAGGTAATGGTATAGACCTCCGGAATTTGATCTGATTTTTCAATTCGATATTCTGCACCGGATTGAACGCCATTTTCATAGCTGTAGGTAATGGTATAGGATTTCTTTTCCGGTTCTTCCGTATTGAGGTAGTCTTTTGTGGAAGCATATTGGAAGGAGGCGGGTTTCCCATCTTCAGTATAGCTGAGGGTATATTGATAAACCTGTTCCAGATATTTTTGCTGACCGTCAGCTCCTTCGGCTTCGTGAGATTCATCCAAGGTATAGGTGGTGGTGCGTCCGTCGTCAGATACTTTTGCAGTGTAGGTATAGATAGAATATTGACCTTTCTGCAAACTGATGGGTTTTCCGTTTTCATAGGTCCAGGTAAGGGTCAGCTCCTCATCCAACCGTCCGTCTGGTGCATAAAACCAGGTTTTTGCAGGATTTCCATTCTCTTTCTTGGTTATCCAGTAGCCTTTGCCATGATTGTAGATATCCATGTAATTACCGTCCAATGTCAAATGAGATAGTTCCTGATAGCTGATATTTCCGGTGCTTTCATCTTCTGTCATATCCCAGCCATATTCATAGGAGGTAAAATACCGTTCCGGAATTTCCCTCAGTTTTGCCAGTTCTTTGTCATTTCCTTCATCAATAAACTCACCGGCTTCTAAAATCGGGGTAACATCTGAAGCAATTCCAGCTCCCCATTGTTCCAGGGATTTCTGACAAAGCATCCAGTCGTAATTGTACTGATAAATTGGGGTCCCATTTTCATCGTTGGTGGTCTTTACAGAGGGGTATACCTTTTTGTCACTGAGATACCCTTCCTGGGGAACACCGTCCAGAATCATAGCTTCTCCATAATCGTACTCGATGGTTCGGTAGGTCTGACCGTTTGGATATTTCATGACGATGGTTTCCCGACCTCCATCTTCGTTGAAGGTGATTTCTGCATCACCATATAGTCCCCGCAGAGTTCCCCAGCTCCAGGTGATTTCCACTTTTTCTGGTTCTTCTGGCGATTCCTCTGATTTTTCTTTATTCTCTGTTTTTTCGGACGAAGAGCTTTCGCCGGATTTGGAAGGTTTCGCTTTTTCTGCGATTTCAGAACCACCGCATCCGGTAAGAAGGAATAGAGACGTTATAGTTGCAAGTAGAGTGATTATTTTCTTTTTCATAATCTGAAATCTCCTTTTGAAAATATTGTAATAATTTAAAGGCATTATAGGAAAAAGAAGAAAATGCTGCAACAAGGTGAAATTTAACAAATTTCGAATTGTTAAATCCCACTTTATTGCAGAAAAGGATTTGTTTGTAGGGATCATCCTGCTTCTGGTTGCTCTATGGAAAACAGGAAAATCGCTGGGGTGGTTCAAAGCGGATAAAAAGCAGTTACTAATCTGTTTGGTAGGCCACATCCTCATATGGATCGTAGGAGCGTTCCTGTATAAGTACATAGTGGGAGTGATCAACTTTATAGGAGTGCTGATAGGTCTGGCATTCTTTGGTGACTTTTTTAAATCGTCCGAGGAAACCTCTTCGCAAAGTGAGTCAGGGACAGAGGGGGGACTGGAAGCTTTACCGAACATAATGTTTGACAACAATAATGTACGCTGGCAGCTTCAGCACAGAAACTATGATCATGTGGTGTATCACGATGATAATGGAAATACTATGATTGTTCGAAATGCAAATGTTTGTAGGGGAAATATTCATACCGATCAGGGATCTTTCCATTCCTATTAAAAGAAAAAGCGCCTCTTTATGTTAAGATTACGTTTATGAAAGGTAATCTTAACATAAAGAGGCGCTTTTTTTGTGGCGAAAGTTGTTTCGTGCATGGTTGTAAAGCTTGCTTAACTAGTTTACTCGTGATAAGATAAAACATATTACGGTTGGAAATATTTGAATGGGAGAAACTACAAATGAATATTAGAAAAGCAGAGGAAAAAGATATTCCCAGAATTATCGAGTTGTTAGGGCAGGTGTTGCAAATTCATGCAGAGATAAGACCTGATATATTTATTCCTGATACGACAAAATATACGGTCAGCGAATTAACAGAGCTTTTGAAAAGTGAAAAAAATCCCATATATGTTGCTGTGAATGAGGAAGATATGTGCGTGGGATATGCATTCTGTCAATGGAAGGAACAGCCGTTTTCAAACAATATGGTGCATTTCAAGTCGCTTTTTATAGATGATTTGTGTGTGGATAAACAGGTCAGAGGACAGCATATCGGTGAGAGTATATTTGAATATGTAAAACAGGAAGCAAAGAAAATGGGATGCTACGAAGTAACATTGAACGTATGGACTGGAAATACTTCCGCAGAGAAATTCTATGAAAAGATGGGAATGAAAACCAAGAAAAGACAGATGGAATATATCTTGTAAAGAAATATATAGATTAAGAAAGTATACATAAATAAGAAAACTTGAAAATACTCACCACTTTTTGGGGACAAAAAGTGGTGAGTATTTTCAAAAAACAGGAATTTGGTATCCATTTAGCATGGAAAATGAGTTTTTACAACAGATTTCTGAGAAAAAAATGGTGAGTAAATAAGGAAATAATATTTTATGCCACTAAAGGGAGGAATTTATATGTATTATCACGCTTCTGCGGTTGGAAATTTATCAGAACTGCAACCAAGAATTTCCAATCATGGAATACCATTGATTTATTTTTCAAAAAAGCGAGAAAATGTACTGGTTTATTTAAGCAATGCTGTTGAAAAATATTGTAAGGAAACAGGTTTTGCTTATACAGGAACATGGAAAAAGTGGGGACCTTATGGATTTGATCCTGATGGAATAATACGATTGGAGGAGTATTATCCCGGATGCTTACGAAGCTATTTTGGAAGCGGAGCGAAAGAAGCTTATCAGAATTATGAGGTATAAAGATATGCCTGAGAAAATGCGGGAATGGAATCGGAAAACAATTAGAGATGAGTATCGGGAGGCGGAGGATCATCCAGAATACAGGCATTTTCTGAAGGGGGTTTTTCAGGAGGTGTGGTGATTTTTATCCACACTGTGGATTAGCTTTACTGGCAGCAGGAAGCATGGAATACAGATTGAGAAATGGGAAAAAGGAGAGGAGTAGGAGATTGAAAAAGTTGTATTTGATCGGTGGCACCATGGGGGTAGGTAAAACAACCGTGTGTCAAATTTTGAAAAGAAAATTGAAAAACAGTGTATTTTTAGATGGAGACTGGTGTTGGGATGCAGAACCATTTCAGGTAACGGAGGAAACGAAAGAGATGGTTCTGCAGAATATTTGTTTTTTGTTGAATCAATTTCTTCATTGTTCTGCCTATGAAAATGTGATTTTTTGCTGGGTAATGCATGAACAAAAGATTATTGATACCATAGTAGAGAATATTGATACAAAAGAATGTGAAATCAAGTTGATTTCGTTGCTATGTGATGAGGATGTTTTAACGGAACGGTTAAGAAAGGATATAGCGGCGGGACTAAGAGCAGAAGAGATTATTGAGAAAAGTGTATCCAGAATTCCTCAGTATCAGAAATTACATACGGTTAAGATAGAAACAGGGAGGAAAACTGCGAAAGAGATTGCAGATGAGATTGCATTGCTGTAAAGGAGGTTGAATTGCTATGTGGTTTGTATTTGCATTGCTATCGGCGATTTTTGCGGCGCTGACGTCGATATTGGCAAAAATCGGAATAGAAGGAGTAAATTCTAATCTTGCTACCGCAATTCGAACGGTTGTGGTAGTGGTGATGGCATGGGGAATGGTTTTTCTTACAAATGTGCAGAGTGGGATTTCCCAGATCAGCAAAAAGAGTTGGATATTTTTGATCTTATCCGGTCTGGCAACGGGAGCCTCCTGGCTTTGTTATTACCGGGCATTACAGATAGGAGAAGCCTCTAAGGTTGTTCCTGTTGATAAGCTCAGTGTGGTGATTACATTGATTTTGGCATTTGTATTTTTACACGAGCAATTTACGGTAAAATCGCTGATTGGATGTATCTTTATAGGGTTAGGAACATTAATTATGGTATTGTAAGGATGGATTTGCAGGCGGAAAATCTTACGGAATTACAGTACCAGATAGTGAGTTTGACAATGAGCATATACAGATTTTATTTTTAAATGAGTCAGTAAAAGATAAAGTTGGTGGTAAATTGATTTATTGCGGAGCATTTTATGATATAGAAGGAAATTTGTTGTAATAGAAGGAGCAATTTTTATGGAAGAAATTTGCAGTATAGATTTATGAAGAAGGAGAAGGAAAATGGCTATCATGAAAAAAGAATATGATCCTGTATGGAGTCGTTTATATGAAGAAGCAAGAAAAGTGCTGCATCCGTGGAAGGTTTCAGAATGGATAGAAGTTGGCGGTGTTGCTGCCGCAATAGAAACAACTTCTGGAAAAATATATACAGGTATTTGTGTGGACAGCGCTTGTACTCTTGGTATTTGTGCAGAACGGAATGCAATTTTTAATATGCTTACAAATGGTGAAAATGAAATCAAAAAGGTAATTGCTATCAACTGGGAAGGAAAGGCAATGCCTCCATGCGGAGCATGTCGGGAACTGATGATACAGCTTATGCCAAAGAATTATTTTGCCGTTGAAATTATGTTGGATTGGGAAGAAAAGGAAATTGTAACCTTGGGTGAGCTGACACCAAAATGGTGGATATAAAAGTAGGAGAAGATGAAAATGGAAAATGAAAAAGTATTTGCCATGCGTATGGGCAAAGTATATCCTCTTCTTGTTGCAAAAGCAGAGAGAAAAGGACGGACAAAACAGGAAGTGGATACGGTGACTTGTTGGCTTACCGGTTATACACCGAAAGAACTGGAACAGAGAATCGCTGAAAATATGTTATACGGACAGTTTTTTGCAGAGGCTCCCCAGATGAATCCCAATTGTGAAAAAATCACAGGCAGTATTTGCGGTGTCAGGATACAGGAAATCGAAGATCCTCTGATGAAGAAAATCCGTTACCTGGATAAACTGGTGGATGAACTTGCAAAGGGGAAGGATTTGGAGAAAATATTAAGAAAATAGAAAGGGAAAATAGATGAGAATGACAAATCAGGAAATATTTCAAATAGCCTTGCAGCAGTCGGCCTATGACTGTAACTGCAATGCGGAAGATTTTTTATCCACAGAAAATAAAGTGGTTTTATCAAAGAAAAATGAAAAAGCAAGGGCGTACCTGCCGCTTCCCTTTGAGTGTGATCTGGTATCCTATGGAAATAATATTGTGGCTCAGGTCAGCCCGAGAATGAAAGAATGTGTGGAATGGTACATAAATAAATATCCTGTGGAGCATTGTTTTGAATCGCCAAATGTAATTGCCCTTCATGAGAGGCTGGAAGAATTTGGCTATAAAGTTTGCTATATGGCAGAGTATTTTTTGCCGGATGTGAATAAGATGAAAGAACTTCCCTGCGATTATGAGTTGAAAGTTTTATTTCCTCAGGATTTTGAATCTTATTATACAGAACAATGGGGAAACGCTTTGTGTAAGGAGAGAAAACATCTGGATAAAATTGCTGTAGGAGCATTTGACCAGGGAAAACTGGTAGGTTTGGCAGGTTGTTCCGCTGATTGTGAAAGCATGTATCAGATTGGGGTGGATGTACTTCCGGAATACAGACGAAAGGGCATTGCATCGGCAATCACAAGCAGACTTGCCATAGAGACTTTCAAACTGGGAAAAGTGCCATTTTACTGTGCGGCATGGTCTAATATCAAATCTGTTCGCAATGCGATCAAGTGTGGATTTCGACCAGCTTGGGTAGAACTTACTGCCAGAAGCAAAGAACATGTGGATGAGGTAAATAAGTAACAGAAGTTTTGTGAATTAGTACAGTGTTTTTGCAGGAGAAGAGAAAAAATGAACGTGAATGAATATCAAAAGTTGGCTATGGTTACTCTGAATCCGGAACTGAATAAAAAGGATGTTTTGATTAATAGCGTAATGGGATTATGCGGAGAGGCAGGGGAAGCCATTGATATTGTAAAAAAATGGATGGCACAGGGCCATGAATTAGATAAAGAACATCTGGCAAAAGAATTGGGAGATATTGCCTGGTATTTGGCGGAAGCGGCTACCGCAATAGATATGTCTCTTGAAGATATTTTTCAGGCAAATCTTGATAAATTAAAGAAGAGATATCCGGATGGTTTTGAGATTCAGAAGTCATTAGCCAGAGCAGAGGAAGATGTATAAGAATAGAAGGTATTCTTGCGCCGTCCCAAATGAATTGCAAAGGACGGCGCAAGAAGTAATTTTAGTTTTGCGTCTCTTCCAACAATATTTCTCTTATTGTAAAGTGAGCATTTTCCCGGGAAACGGGATTTTTATCTCTGTATGTAATCAGGGCTTTCCATAAAGCCCAGCCTTTGGCACGATCAATCATGTCTTCTTTCAACCCGTCTAAGAATATTTTACGGGATTGTTTATCAAAATAGGTCCATGCCATTGCGTAGTCGCAGGCGGGATCACCTGTTCCCATAACGCCAAAGTCAATCAAACCATAAAAATGATGATCTTGAAGTAGAATATTACCCGGAGCAATATCTCCGTGAACCCACACCGCATGATTCTGGTAAATGCTGGAAATACATCTGTCCCAGATTTTGGTAAGCTGAGAAGCCGGTAAAATATCTGATAACTGACAGATTGCATTTACGGTTTCCTTATGGTAGATTTTCAGATCACAGCCGCGGTAAAAGTTATGGAGTCCGCCCCGAGGTCCTTTGCTACAGTCGATGGACTGTAATTTTTTCAGAGCGCCGGACAGATCTTGGGCAAATTGCTCTTTGTCAAGGGAGTCTTCCTCTAAGAGTGTATTCCCTTCCAGCCATAGATTTACGGACCAGGGAAAGGGGTAGTAGTCTGTGGGAGTTCCGGCAGCGACAGGTTTGGAAATGGGATAGTCCAGATGTTCCTGTAAATAGGGAAGCCATTGCATTTCCTTGGCAGACTGGGCAGCGTAATCCCTTCCACTGGGAAGACGCACAGCCATTGTATCGCCCAGATGGAAGGTGCGATTGTCATGCCCGCTTTTGGCAACGGGACGAATCTCCAACTCCTTCCATTGGGGAAATTGTTCTTTAATCAATTGTTTTACAAGTTCCGTTGTTATATTCATAGAGAATAGAAACCTCCTTGGTATTCGTTGAATTGGCTTTGTCCATAAGTTGTAAATACTGTTCATAAGTGATTGGAGTAGTGTCATCTAATTCCTCATCTTCATCTGCAAATAAATCCACATCATCAGACTTTTTATTTAGAACAATATACTGCATTGGATTGAAAGTAATGAGCTGTTTTGGAAATACCGCAGAAATGACTGTTGCAATATTGTCGAGAAAGAGTGGACATAATCCTTTGTATATCCCTTTGCTTCAAAATCTTCAACCTTACCACTGAATACTAGTAAATCATATCAAGATGAAGTAAAAAATAGGGATGCTAAGTATGGGGAAAACTCACTTCACAGAAAGCTGGGAGAGAAACAAGCTGAAATTAATGAATGAATTATTTTGTTTTATATTCTATGCATAATTTTTCCAAAAGCAAAAAATCATTACAACGTTTAGTCAGAGCAGACTTTTCACCTTTAGTTTTTAATCTATAAAGCGTGGCAGCGTTTTTGCGAATTTTTTCTTGTATAGATTTTATAAATCGGTACTCCGCCTGTAATAGTGATTTATATTTCAGATTGCATTCCTTGGAAATATCTACATAGGAATAACAACCATTTGGAACGGGAAACATATTATTAAGATTGATGACGGAATAGTTTTTAATTTTTATAAAGTCTAAGGTCTCATTCATTTTTTTATGTTTATCTTTGAATGAGGAAAGCGGGGCAAAATAGTCCATTTCTCCGATATGAAGAACTACACCTATGTACTTTCGGCTATTCTGTTGTCCTTGTTTTTTGTTGCGAAAAAGGTGAGGTGCATGAGGAACTAAATAGTCTACATAATCCGCCGATACCTCATAAAACTTAATATTGTCCATTGAATTCTCCTATAAAAATAAATGGGAACAAGTTGCCTCGTTCCCATTGTTACACTCGCACTTGGAGTGGCGAAACACTCACTTGTAACTTTCTTGTAATGTGGGCCAAGAGAAACCCACTAAATAACTTTCTCATTTATGGGCTGAGATACACCCTCTGTTACAAATATTATATGCAGAATGGATGATAAAATCAATAGTTTCATAAAAAATTATATTTTCTTTGTTTGCCCAATTTCCAATCTTCATTTTCCTCAGATGAGTTGTTCCAGAATCCCCATAACAATTTCGGCAGAATGGCAGGAAGCGGTTTTGCAGTTTTGGGCAAAGTTTTCCTCACCCTTATGTTCAGCGGTATCTGTGATGGTGCGTACACTAAGGAAAGGAACTTTATTTACGTGACAAACATGAGCAACACTGGCAGTTTCCATATCTACACAGAGGGGAGCATATCGCTGATTGATGCTGTCTCGCTGTTCATCCACAATAAATTGTTCTCCGGTGACCATGGTACCAAAATGTATGGGATAGTGGGAGGTGAGCTGGTATTTTTTCGCGGCCTCCAGAAGATTTCTGTCTGCTTCAAAATACTTTACAGACCCCGCTGTATGCAGCAATAAGCTGCAGGTTGTGAAACTGACCAGAGTGGAATTGCAACATAGCCTTTTCTGTGATTATGGGATTTTCCAAGTAAGCCAAAAATGGTTTCAGTTCTGTAGTGTTGGCGCATAAAATTCCAATTGTTTTCATAAGAGTACCGTCCTTTCTGTAAAATATTACTTAGATGTGAAGGGTAAAAGATGCCTGACGAATTGTTTCATTCTCATTTTTATATGTATTATAGCAAAATCGCTGGTTCTGTCCAGAAGAATTGTAAAAAATTTGATTTACCTCTTGCAAATCCTAAATTTTCATGTACAATAGTAAGCGACTGTATCTGTCTTTTAACAGGCGGAAGCAGTGGAGTTTATGTTACTGTGAACAGTAGCGGTTTTAGCAAATGATAAAAGCCGGCGGTCTGAAAAGTCCACCGGTTTTCGTATGGGAAACAGGAATGTGTGCAAGGCACACGCACAAAAAAGAAGAGGATTGATAACATGATTGCAGCAAATAATGTAACGTTAAGAATTGGAAAAAAAGCTTTATTTGAAGATGTAAATATTAAATTTACAGAAGGCAACTGCTATGGTCTGATTGGCGCTAACGGTGCAGGAAAATCTACATTTTTGAAAATCCTGTCCGGTCAGCTGGAAACTACGCATGGAGATATTATCATTACTCCGGGACAGAGATTGTCTTTCCTGCAGCAGGATCATTTCAAATATGATGCATTTTCTGTATTGGATACCGTAATTATGGGAAATGCCCGTCTCTATGAGATTATGAAAGAAAAAGAGATCATTTACGCAAAAGAAGATTTTACAGAGGAAGATGGTATTCGTGCCAGTGAACTGGAAGCTGAATTTGCAGAGATGGATGGATGGAATGCGGAGTCCGATGCAGAACAGCTTTTGAACGGTCTGGGTATTCCTACAGATATGCACTATGCACAGATGGCAGATCTGAACGGTAGTGAGAAAGTGAAAGTGCTTCTGGCGCAGGCATTGTTTGGTAATCCGGATATCCTGCTTCTGGATGAGCCTACCAACCACCTGGATCTGGATGCGATTGCATGGTTGGAAGAATTTTTGATCAATTTTGAAAATACCGTGATCGTGGTATCCCATGACCGTTATTTCCTGAATAAAGTTTGTACTCATACAGCGGATATCGACTACGGTAAGATTCAGTTGTATGCAGGAAACTATGACTTCTGGTTTGAATCCAGTCAGTTGCTGGTAAAACAGATGAAGGAAGCGAACAAGAAGAAAGAAGAAAAGATTAAGGAGCTGCAGGAATTTATTTCCCGATTCAGCGCCAACGCATCAAAATCCAAACAGGCAACTTCCCGTAAGAAAGCTTTGGAGAAGATTCAGTTGGAAGAGATTCGTCCGTCCAGCAGAAAGTATCCATACATTGATTTCCGTCCAAACCGTGATATCGGAAATGAAGTTCTTATGGTGGAAAACCTGTCCAAGACGATTGATGGAGTGAAGATTCTGGACAATCTTACATTTACGTTGGGAAGAGAAGATAAAGTGGCTTTTGTAGGTGGAAATGAACTGGCAAAAACAACACTGTTCAAGATTCTCATGGGCGAGATGGAGCCGGATGAAGGATATTATAAATGGGGTGTTACCACATCTCAGGCGTATTTCCCCAAGGACAGTACAGAGGAATTCGACAATGATCTGACTATCGTAGACTGGCTGACTCAGTATTCAGAGATTAAAGATGTTACTTACGTTCGTGGTTTCCTGGGAAGAATGTTATTTGCCGGAGATGACGGAGTGAAAAAAGTAAAAGTACTTTCCGGTGGAGAGAAGGTTCGTTGTCTGTTATCTAAAATGATGATTTCAGGAGCAAATATTTTGCTTTTGGACGAGCCTACCAACCATTTGGATATGGAATCTATCACAGCGCTGAATAATGGTCTGATTAAATTCTCAGGTGTGCTTTTGTTTGCATCTCACGACCATCAGTTTGTGGAGACTACAGCAAACCGTATTATGGAAATTATGCCAAACGGCTCTCTGATCGATAAGATTACTACGTATGACGAATATCTGGCCAGCGATGAAATGGCGAGAAAACGTCAGGTATATCTGATGCAGGAAGAGGATAATTAAAAAATAACAAGATGATAAAGGGGTTCTGCCCGGAGATGATTCCGGCAGACCCCTTGTCTGTTTTTATGAGAAAATGAACAATGGTTCATATGTTCATGGAAAATGGAAAAGAAAGAAGGAGTATGTTTATGACAGAATGGTTCAATGTATTAGCTGAAATGATTCAAAAGTATATGTGGGTAGCTCCTTTGCTGGCACTGCTGGCAGGGGTTCTCACCTCATTTACTCCCTGCTCTTTATCCAGCGTGCCTATGGTGATCGCATATATTAGCGGTTCAGCAAAGAAAGATACAAAAAAGGCATTTCGGCTGTCGCTTACCATGGCGTTGGGACTGGCGGTAACATTTCTGGCATTTGGTTCTGTGGCATCGGTTTTAGGACATTTTATGCATAAGATCGGTACCTGGTGGTTTGTATTTTTAGGAGCAGTAATGATTTTGATGGCTCTTCAGATCTGGGATGTGATTCATGTGCTTCCCAACCATCCCCATGATCACGGTGAGGGAGAAGAGCATGAAGGACATGGGTGTGAGTGCCATGACCACCACCATCATCATGAGGAAGACCATCATCATCCTGTAGATTGTGAGGAAAATCATGGAAAATGTCACTGTGGTCCTAAAGTGAGTAAACGAGGGTATCTGGGCGCTTTATTTGCGGGGATGATCAGTGGTGCCGTATCTTCCCATTGTTCCACTCCGGTCATGATCGCTTTGCTGGCTATGGCGGCACAGTCCGGCAGAGCTTTCTGGGGGATTTTTCTTCTCGCCATGTTCGCAGTGGGACATAGTATTCTTCTTGTGGCAGCAGGAACAAGTTACAGTGTGGTGGAAAAATGGATGTATGATCCCAGATATGAAAAAATCAGCAGAACCCTTCGCACCGTTATGGGTGTTGTGATTCTGCTGATCGGTATTGCAATGATCTGGCTGGCTTTCTTCGGGGAATGATTTCCGGGAAGAGGCGTCAGCCGATAAATTCTTTGCAGCACGCTTCCAATTGCTGGAAGAATACTTCTGCATGATAGCCGTCATTGACGGCATGATGGAACTCCACAGTCACCGGCATTTTCATCCGATCCCCTGCAGCATGGTATTTTCCGATCATGACGAAGGGAATGAAACTGGTGTTGGGAGTGCCGTATTTTGTAAAGGAAGCTGGTTTGGAATAGCTGAGTCCGGTAAAGCTGGTATTTGGCATGATGGAAATATGGACATTATCCATGGCTCCGCTTTTGTCGAAATACAGGCTGTCGCCGTTCTCGGCTTTTTCTTTATCTTCCAGAAAACGATTATAAAAATCAGAAAAATCTTCCGTGTAAAGCGTCCGCTGATGGGTGAAAAGATGATCGGTATTTTTCCGCAAAACAGTGTAATGTGCCTGTACCTGATCCCAGTATCCCACTTCTCCGGATACTTTGGCATAACGATAATTTTGATTTTTATTTACGGTTCTGGCAATACAATAACAGATGGAAGGATAAAACTTTCTCTGCTTTTCTTTCAAGGTCTGAAGAAACTCTGTGACGTCCAGTTCAGCAGTCAGAGTATAAGTGTATCCGTCAAATGCGGTATAAATCTCTTTTCTGTCCCAATTTTCCAGATTGATGGGATGAAACATATCTTTTTTCTCCTTTGTAAAAATGTTAAGGTCAAAAGATGCCTGAAGAATTGTTTCGTGCTACGCACTTCCACAATTCTGCCCCATCTTAAAATAATTACAGAAGAGAAGCAGCGTCTTCGTCCACAACAATCGTTACATCAGGATGGAACTGCAGGATAGATGCAGGTACCTGAGGAACAACGGGACCAAAGAAAGCTTTCTTCACAATTTCTGCTTTATCTTTTCCACTGGCAACCAGAAGGATTTTTTTTGCTTTCATGATAGTTCCGATACCCATGGTATAAGCTTGTGTGGGAACGTCTTCAATCTTTTCAAAGAAACGGGCATTTGCCTGAATAGTACTTTCTGTCAGATCTACACAGTTGGTAGTCTTCGGGAATTCATCAGCAGGCTCATTAAATCCGATATGTCCATTGTGGCCCAGTCCCAGAAGCTGAAGGTCAACACCGCCATAGCTTTCTACGATAGCTTCATAATCGCTGCACGCTTTTTCGGAATCAGGTTCTGTTCCGTCCGGTACATGAGTTCTTGTTACATCAATATTTACATGTTTGAACAGGTGGTTCATCATGAAATAGTAGTAACTCTGATCGTTTTCGTGATCCAGTCCACGGTACTCGTCCAGGTTTACAGTGGAAACTTCAGAAAAATCAAGATCCCCTTTTTTGTACCAGTCGATCAGATTATCATATGTTCCGATAGGAGTGGAACCGGTAGCCAGACCCAGCACACAGTTTGGTTTGCTGATGATCTGTGCGGAAATAATATTCGCTGCTTTTCTGCTCATGTCTTCGTAATTCTTTGTTACAATAATTCTCATTGGAATGACCTCCTTCGTATTTGTGTCGGCGCAATTGCTTTGCAATTACGTATTATTGTATTACTATAAAGGTAGCCTATTTGAGGATAAAAAGCAAGAGCAAAATAAGAATCAGTCAGAAAGAGCTTTTATGGAAGAGGCATATTCGGAAGGAGACATTCCTGTTAGCTTCTTAAACTGCCTGGAAAAATAGTGAATGGAGGTATAACCAAGATAATCAGAGATTTCTGTAAAATTACTTTGATTTTCCCGAATCATCTGCTTTGCCTCTTCTATTTTTAAATGGGAAAAATAGTCAATCACCCCACATTGATTCTCTTCACGAAATAGTTTTTGAAGTTGAGATCTGCCCACCAAATTTGCCTGACAGATTTCTTCTATGGTCAGACGCTCACATACATGCTCTGACAGATAGGACGTAACTCTGGCGTATAGAAGGGCGTCATTTTTCTTTTTGACAGATTTTACAGTGGGAGCAGGACGCTCTCCGCTGTCCAATTGGCGAATAAGCGAAAGAATCAAAAGTTCCAGATGAAGTTTGATCATTTGCTCGGAACCGAAAGGAACGACAGATTTTCGCTCCATTTTCTTGGTATAAGGATTATCCAGCGGCGTGGCAATACATTGTTTTGCTTCATGAATAATTTTTGCAAGCAGAGTGCGTTCATTTTCGCCTATGGAGGTGATCAGATTTTTCAGCTTTTTCATACAGGGGGACTGACAGCGAAAAGAAATCACGACCAGATTAGGAGCAATCTTTCCATTGGCCTGTACGCTGTGAAATTCATTGGGTTTGTGAAAAATAATCTGCCCCCGTTTTAATGTATGGTTTTTCTTATCGGCGCAAACCTCCACTTCTCCTTTATCTACACAGAGAAATTCCCAAAAATCATGAGCTTCTCCGGAAAAATGATACGTACTGGTATATTCAAAATAATGGATGGTTATAATCTCGGATATTTGTATCTCCTCCCGGAGCTTCAGACTTTCAAAAGGCATTCGTATAACCTCCTTCGGATAGTATTAAGTAATAGTCAGCCATAGATGCATCTTGACACTATTATATAAGATAAAGTATATTTGTGCAAAGAAAAGTAAAGATTGTCTAAATCAAAAATTGAAAAAAAGTGCTAATCTTATAGCAGAAACAAAGGAAAATTGAGACAGGGCAATGTTCAGAAAGGGTGGATGTAAAATGAAAAAACCGGTATTGGTAATTATGGCAGCAGGAATGGGGAGTCGTTACGGCGGATTAAAACAGATCGATCCGATTGACGGTCAGGGACATATCATTATGGACTTTTCCATTTATGATGCGAAAAAAGCAGGATTTGAAGAAGTGATTTTCATTATCAAAAAAGAAAATGAGGAAGATTTCAAAGAATGTATCGGAAATCGTATCAGCAAAATTATGAAAGTTTCCTATGTATTCCAGGATATTAATAATCTGCCGGAAGGATATCAGGTTCCGGAAGGAAGAGTAAAACCCTGGGGAACAGGTCATGCGGTATTAAGTTGTCTGGGAACTCTGGATGCACCTTTTGCTGTTATCAATGCAGATGATTATTATGGAAGCCATGCATTCCAGATGATCTATGATTTCCTTACTACCCATGAAGACGATGAAAAATATCACTATACCATGGTGGGATACGTTCTGGAAAATACACTTACAGAGAATGGCCACGTGGCAAGAGGAGTTTGTGTGACTGATGAAAATGGTTATCTTCAGGGAATCCACGAACGGACAAGAATCGAGAGAAGAGGAGAAGAAACAGCTTATACAGAAGACGAAGGAAAAACATGGATTACCATTCCACAAGGAAGTACCGTATCTATGAATATGTGGGGATTTTCTGCAAGTCTGTTAAAAGAACTGGCAGCTCGTTTCCCGGCATTTTTGGATGAAGCGATGAAGAGTAATCCTATGAAGGGAGAATATTTCCTTCCTTCTGTAGTGGGAGAACTTCTGGCAGAAGATAAAGCAGATGTTCAGGTGCTGAAATCTCTGGATAAATGGTATGGAGTTACTTATAAAGAAGATAAACCAGTGGTTGTAAATGCGATTCAGAAGATGAAAGACGATGGAAAATATCCGGAAAAATTGTGGGAGGAATAGGAAAATGGGAACATTTGCACAGGATGAACTGAAAAACGTAGTATCCAATTTTAGCCTGACTGGTGAAGCAACAAGTGTGACGCCCTATGGAAATGGTCATATTAATGACACATTTCTTCTGATCATGAATCAGGAGGGAAAAGAAAAACATTACATCCTTCAGAGAATGAACAGGGAGATATTCAAAAACAGCGATGAGCTGATGGAAAATGTAATGCGGGTGACAAGCTTCCTGAAAAAGAAGATTCTGGAACAGGGCGGAGATCCGGATCGGGAAACTTTGCAGGTTATTCCTACAAAAGATGGAAAAGATTATTATACAGATTCTGAAGATTACGGATGGAGAATCTATCCATTTATTACGGATACGGTAAGCTATGATGCAGGAGGAAAAGAAGAACTGAATAAAAGCGGTATTGCATTTGGTAATTTCCAGTACCTGCTGTCTGATTTTCCTGCAAAAGAACTGCATGAGACGATTCCTAATTTCCACAATACAGTAAATCGATTTGCAAACTTCAAAAAAGCTCTGGAAGCAGATGTAATGGGAAGAGCAAAAGAAGTAGCAGATGAGGTACAGTTCATTCTGGACAGAGAAAAAGATTGTCACTTTTTTGGCGATTTGTTGGAGAAAGGAGAACTTCCTCTTCGTGTAACTCATAACGATACAAAACTGAACAACGTATTGTTTGATAAGGATACAGGAAAAGCAATCTGTGTGATTGATCTGGATACAGTAATGCCAGGATTTGCAGCCCATGATTTTGGGGATACGATACGGTTTGGAGCCAGCACAGCGGCAGAAGATGAAAAAGATCTGGATAAAGTATCCTGCGATATGGGACTTTTCGAAGCTTACTTTGACGGATTTATGGAAGGCTGCCGGGGAAGTCTTACGAAGCGAGAAGTTGAGACACTTCCTATGGGAGCAAAAATCATGACATTTGAGTGTGGTATGCGTTTCCTCACTGACTATCTGGAGGGAGATACTTATTTTAAAACTCATTATGAAGGTCAGAACCTGGATCGGGCAAGAACACAGTTCAAACTGGTAAAAGATATGGAAGAGAAATGGGATACCATGGCTCAGATTGTAAATAAATAAATTTGTAGGAAGCCATCAAATATATTACATGGTGATATATTTGATGGTTTTTATTTTGGGAAAATGAGAAGTTCGTATATCTCTGTCAACTTCTAATAATCTTTCAAGTATTCCAAAAAAAATACAAGAATCCAACAAACAGAAATTCTTATAATATTCCCAGACTGATAAGAGGAATGTTACCGCTATTTTATATGTTTGGAGGTATTTTTTATGAAGAGAAATATGAACGAATGGATTCGTGAAGTTATCGCACAGGATAAGAAAAAAGGTATGCCGATTCTGTCTTTCCCCGGAGCGAAGATTTTGGATGTGACCGTGGATGAGCTGGTAAAGGACGGTCATCTTCAGGCGCTGTGTATGGAAAGTATTGCAAAAAAATATGATATGGGAATGGCGGTCAGCTTAATGGATCTGTCTGTAGAGGCAGAGGCTTTTGGCAGTCCGGTACAGTTTGAGACAGAGGAAGTTCCCACTGTTCGGGAAGCGCTGATTCATGATGAAGAAGAGGCAGAAGAACTGAAGGTGCCTGCGGTGGGTGCAGGGAGAACAGGAGAATGTGTGAAGGGAATCCGGGAAGCCTGTGAACGGATTACGGATCGTCCTGTATTTGCAGGGATCATTGGTCCTTATTCACTGGCCGGAAGGCTGCTTGATATGACAGAAATTATGATTCTTTGTTATGAAGAGCCGGAAATGGTAGAAACGGTACTGGAGAAGGCAACGGAATTTCTGATTGCGTATGCGAAAGCATTTAAAAATGCAGGGGCGAACGGCGTAGTTATGGCAGAACCGGCAGCAGGTCTTCTTTCCCCCGGTCTGATGGAGGAATTTTCTAATCCCTATGTAAAGAAGGTGCGGGAAGCAGTGGAGGATGATTCTTTTGTGGTGATGTATCACAATTGTGGAAATATTGAACCTCTTCTGGGACAGATCCGGGATGTGGATGCAAAGGCCTATAGCTTTGGAAATGCCATTGATATGGAAAAAGCATTGCAGGTCATTCCCCAGGATCGCCTTGTGATTGGAAATATCGATCCTGCGGGAGTGCTGCGGAATGGAACGCCGGAACTTGTACGGGAAGAGACAAAAAAACTTCTGGAGCGCTGCAGAAAATATCCGAATTTCGTGATCGCATCCGGATGTGATATTCCGCCGATGACACCATTTGAAAATATGGATGCATTTTTTGAAACCATCGAAGAGTTTTATAAATAAGAAAAATCCTGTCGTTTGATGGCGCATATCTATTTTATGGAGATATTGCGTCATTGTCGATACTGGCGTGGGGTCAGTCCTGTGTATTTTTTGAATACCCGGGAAAAATAGCTCTGATCCCCGAAGCCGGAAGCTACGGCAATATCGATTACAGAATAGTCTGTATTGGCAAGGAGCCGCTTACTCTCTTCAATGCGGACCATATTCAGGTATTCTTTAAAAGAGGAACCGGTGGATTGTTTAAATAGGGAAGAAAAATAAGCCGGATTCAGATGAACGTGATCCGCCACCTCTTCCAATGTGAGTTCACCGGAAAAATTATGGGAAATATATAGAATTGCCCGTTTGATCAGTTCATGGTTTTTGGTAGGTATGTAATCAAACATATTTTCTGTAAAGGCTTCCAGGGTTTCCTGAAGGCTGTAGCACAGATCGTCCAGATTGTTGATTTCCTGGAGCTTTTTCAGAAAATGATTATTCATTTTCAAAATAATATTGTTGGTGGCGCCCCCTTCAATGGCTGCTCGAGAGAGGAGAGAGCAAAGTTCGATGGCTCTTGCCTTGATGATTTCCAGATTATTTCCCTCTGCAAAAAACACGTAACCTAACAAATCGTTTAATAGAGCTTTTGCCTGGGCGGCGTCTCTTGTCTTTACCCGGGTAATCAGCTCTTTTTCTTTTTCATAAGGATATTCTGTTTCCGAAGAAGAAGCAGAAGTTTTGTACCGCTGAATGGATTCGTTGATCAGAGATTGCTGATGGAGTTTTTCCTGATTGATCACAAATTGCTGGTAGCTGTCGGAAATCAGTCCGGAAAACATATAAAAAAGCAAATGACTGATCTGGGTAACTTTGGCGGGAGGAACCACCGGAAGAGAATGAGATTCCTCATAAAGTTCCAGCAGAGAATCCGTAGGAATGGGATAGCGGCGGCTGAGATCGGAAATCAACAGGGAGTCCGGTTTGTCCATGAGAAAAGGTCCCACCAGAATAGAACCAAACAAAGCATTTTTGTTGATCAGCGGAAATACAATATGATTCAGGTTGGCATGACAGGAAAAGATATACGTTTCTCCCAGTTCCATGGCGCGTTTTCCCGCCTTGGCATGGAGGCGGCTGCATTTATCATTTTCCGGAAGAAAAGGATGGAAACGGCTGCAAAAAGAGGTGATATCTCCCTGAGATTCCAGTAAGGCGCCGGTATCATCAATAACCTGAATGGGAAGCTCCACGCAGGCGTAAAAGGCTTTTAACATATCAGAAATCCGTTGTTTATCGATAATGGTGTACAAATAGGGGGTCATAAAAATCTCCTTTACCAAACATAATACTGAGGTCATAAAGTATCTTATTACAATCATAGCATAAAAGGATAAAAAAAGTACAAGCATTCTAAAAAAAATCCGATATTTTTGATAGAAGAGTGTATAAAATAGGGGGCAGAAAAGGAGAATGCGGAGTCTCCTAAAAAAATCTATAATTTATACTAATTTACATGGGAGGAATGTAACATGGCACTGATTCAGGAAATTTCAGAATTTTTACAAAAAGGAAGAGCAAAAAATGTGAAAACACTGGTGCAGCAGGCGCTGGATGAGGGAATGGATCCGAAAGTGATTTTAAATGAAGGTTTATTGGATGGAATGATGATCATTGGAGGAAAATTTAAGAGAAATGAAATTTTCGTACCGGAGGTTTTGGTGGCTGCAAGAGCTTTGAATGCAGGATTAAATATTCTGGAACCTAAATTGATTGAAATTGGAAATGAACCTATTGGAAGAGCAGTCATTGGCACAGTAAAGGGTGACCTTCATGATATTGGGAAAAATCTGGTGGCTATGATGCTGAAGGGCGCAGGCTTTGAGGTTTATGATGTGGGCGTGGATGTTACACCGGAAGCCTTTATTGAAAAAGCAGAAGAAGAGGGAGCAGATATTATCTGTATGTCCGCACTTCTTACCACTACGATGGTAAATATGGAAGGAGTAGTGAATGAACTGAAAAACAGAAACATCCGTGACAAATATATTGTGATGGTGGGCGGCGCTCCAGTGAATGAAAGTTTTGCCCAGCAGATCGGAGCAGATTATTACACACCGGACGCAGCAACAGCAGCGGAGGTGGCAAAAGCGGCAGTGGAAAAGAAAACTGCATAGATGTTCGTAGATTCAGAGTAAAAACCATGAAACGGGGGAAACATCATGGAGATAGAGAAAAAAACAGTCCGGGGGGAAAGTTTCCTCCGGATTTTAAAAGAATTTCATTTGCATATCGATAAGGAAATGGTTTTCAGGCAAATTCACTGTTATCCGGAATCTCCGGTATACGAAGAGATGGAGGAAGCATTTGAAAATTTGCTGGAACCAATGAAAAAGTTGTGTAACCCTGTGGGAGTTATGAGCAGGGGAAAGATTCCGTCCAAGTTTGCTGTAAACGGAAAGGAAACAGAACGGGAAGCTATATTTGTGCTGGTCACTGTGGGACAGGAAATCAGTGATACCAGTACGGAGGCTTTTACACAGGGAGATTATGTAAAAGGAATGTTGGCGGATGCCATGGCAGACGCGGCACTATTTTCTCTGGAGGAAGATATACAAAGAGAACTAAAAGCAGCCTGTGGGGAATGGCATTTGGGAGTTTTAAAGCGCCTGGAAGCCCCTCAGGATATTTCCATGGAAATTCAAAAAGAGGTATTGGAACAGACGCAGGGAGAAACACTTCTGGGTCTTACTTTGTCTCAGGGGTATATGTTCCGGCCTTTAAAAACCAGCAGTCAGATTTATCTTACTACCGAGGAGGAAGGTGTGTTTCAGGCACAGCATAATTGCCGTACCTGTCCCAATCTTACCTGTGGTCTTCGCCGTGTGGAACCGTTGCAGATTCGGATGTTTACAGAAGAAAAAGAGGAAGTGGAGGAAATTATTTACCAGGAAGGCAGTCTTTTGGAAGCTTTGCGAAATCAGACAGAGGGAATTCCTGCTTTTTGCGGGGGAAAAGGTCTTTGTGGGAAATGTAAAATTCAGGTAGTCGAGGGGTGGCTTTCCATTACGGAGGAAGACAGGAGATTTTTCGGGGAAGAGGAACTAAAGCAGGGGTGGAGACTGGCATGTAGAGCATATCCCAAAGAAAATCTTACGATTCGGGCAGGATGGAAAAATGAATCTCAGATGGAGGTGCTTTCCGGGTATTACAAAGCAGGGGAAGAACAGAAGAAAAGTCAGAAACCGGCTGGAGAAGAAAAGGGATTTGCTATTGATATCGGTACGACCACGGTGGCTGTGGAACTGGTAGACCTGACAACAGGGCAGGTGGAAGATACCTGCACCGCTTTAAACGGGCAGCGGATATACGGAGCAGATGTAATCGCCAGAATCCAGGCTTCTATGGATGGAAAAGGCAGCCAAATGAAGGAAAAGATACGGCAGGAATTGTGGAAGTGTATGGAAAGTTTGCTTCAAAAAAGAAATCTTTCCTGGGGGCAGATAGAGAAAATAACGGTTGCCGCAAATACTACCATGATTCATTTGCTGATGGGATATCCCTGCGACGGTCTGGGAAGCGTGCCATTTACCCCCTATCACATACAGGAAATAAAAATGAAGGGGAAAGAAATCTTTCCCGGATTAGAGGAGAAGACAGTTCTGGAAATATATCCGGGCATATCTGCATTTGTGGGAGCAGATATCGTATCCGGTATGTGTGCCCTTTCCATGGGACAGGGAGAAGAAATCTGTCTGTTGATTGATCTGGGAACCAATGGAGAGATGGCGTTGGGAAATGAAAAAAAACTACTGGTAACTTCTACGGCAGCAGGACCGGCGTTTGAGGGCGGAAATATTATCTGGGGAACGGGAAGTGTTCCGGGAGCCATCTGTCATGCAAAATGGACAGACAAAAAGCTGGAGATCACTACCATACAGGGGGAGGCTCCTGTGGGTATTTGCGGAACGGGAGTGATCGAACTGGTGGCGGAGCTGGTAAAAGCTATGGAAGTGGACGAGACCGGGCGGCTGGAAGAACCCTGGTTTTCAAAAGGGTATCCGGTGGCGCATACAAAAGAGGGAAAAGAAATCCGCCTGTTCCAGAAGGATATAAGGGAAATACAGTTGGCAAAAGCGGCAGTGCGGGCAGGGATAGAAACTTTACTGGAAGAATACCGGATTACTGCAAAGGATGTGGGAAAAGTTTATGTGGCAGGCGGTTTCGGGTATCGGCTAGACTATGAAAAAGCAGTGGAAATCGGAATGTTTCCGGAAGAATTCCGGGGGAAAATACAGGCAGTGGGAAACAGTTCTCTGCAGGGGGCAAAGGAACTTCTGGTGAAGGGAAGGTGTGAGGCAGCAGCAGTTCTGGCCAAAAAAGCCGAAGAGGTGGAGCTGTCCGTTCATCCTGTATTTCAGCAGGCTTACATGGACGCCATGTTTTTTGAGTGAAAATAATGTATTTTTCGAAAAACATTCCATGATTTTTCTACAAAAAATGGACATGCAGAAGAAAGAGTGTTATAATAATTCACAAGGGTTAAATCGAAATCCTTCCTTTTGCGGAGGTTTGATAAGGTTAACTTTTATAATCTAAGGAGGAAATTAAAATGGGAAGAAAAATGAAAACCATGGATGGTAATCATGCTGCTGCTCATGCATCATATGCATTTTCAGATGTAGCAGCCATTTACCCAATTACTCCATCATCTGTTATGGCAGAAGCTACAGATGAATGGGCAACTCAGGGAAGAAAGAATATCTTCGGACAGGAAGTTCAGGTAACTGAGATGCAGTCTGAAGCAGGTGCTGCTGGTGCAGTACACGGTTCTCTGGCAGCAGGTGCTCTGACAACTACTTATACAGCTTCTCAGGGTCTTCTGCTGATGATCCCTAACCTTTACAAAATTGCTGGTGAGCAGCTTCCGGGTGTGTTTAACGTATCTGCTCGTGCTTTGGCCAGCCATGCATTATCTATTTTCGGAGATCATTCTGATGTTTATGCCTGTCGTCAGACTGGTGCAGCTATGCTGTGTGAGTCTTCCGTACAGGAAGTTATGGACCTGACACCGGTTGCTCATCTGGCAGCGATCAAAGGTAAAGTTCCATTCATCAACTTCTTTGATGGATTCCGTACATCTCATGAGATCCAGAAGATCGAAACATGGGATTATGAAGATCTGAAAGATATGGCTGATATGGATGCTATCGATGCATTCCGTAAAAATGCTCTGAATCCAAATCATCCTTGCCAGAGAGGTTCTGCTCAGAACCCGGATATCTTCTTCCAGGCAAGAGAAGCATGTAACCCATACTACGATGCTCTGCCGGCAGTAGTACAGGAATACATGGACAAAGTAAATGAAAAGATCGGAACAAACTACAAACTGTTCAACTACTATGGCGCTGAAGATGCAGAACACGTTATCATCGCTATGGGTTCTGTGAACGATACTATCGAAGAGACTATCGATTATCTGCTGGCAGCAGGAAAGAAAGTCGGCGTTGTTAAAGTTCGTCTGTACAGACCATTCTGTGCACAGGCGCTGGTTGACGCTATTCCTGAGACTGTAAAACAGATTTCTGTTCTGGACAGAACAAAAGAGCCAGGAGCTCTGGGCGAGCCTCTGTATCTGGATGTTGTTGCAGCTTTGAAAGGTACCAAGTTCAATGATACACCTATCTTTACAGGACGTTATGGATTAGGTTCCAAAGATACAACTCCTGCACAGATCGTAGCTGTATTCGAGAACACAACAAAAGCTAAATTCACAATCGGTATCGTAGATGATGTTACCAATCTGTCTCTGGAAGTTGGCGCTCCTCTGGTTACTACTCCGGAAGGAACTATCAACTGTAAGTTCTGGGGTCTGGGAGCAGACGGTACTGTAGGTGCCAACAAAAACTCCATCAAGATCATTGGTGACAACACAGATATGTTTGCGCAGGCATATTTTGATTATGACTCCAAAAAATCCGGTGGTGTGACTATGTCTCACCTGCGTTTCGGTAAGAAACCAATCAAATCCACATACCTGATCCGTCAGGCTAACTTTGTTGCCTGCCACAATCCATCCTATGTGAACAAGTATAACATGGTTCAGGAACTGGTAGACGGCGGTACATTCCTGCTGAACTGCCCATGGGATATGGAAGGTTTGGAGAAACATCTGCCAGGACAGGTAAAAGCATTTATTGCTAACCACGGTATCAAGTTCTACACCATCGACGGTGTTAAGATCGGTATCGAAACAGGTATGGGACCAACCCGTATCAATACAATCCTGCAGTCTGCATTCTTTAAACTGGCTGCTATTATTCCGGAAGAACACGCTATCGAACTGATGAAAGCAGCAGCAAAAGCTACTTACGGACGTAAGGGTGACGACGTAGTTGCTAAGAACTGGGCAGCTATCGATGAAGGCGCTAAACAGATCGTTGAAGTTCAGGTACCGGAAAGCTGGAAAGATGCAGCAGATGAAGGTCTTGTTATGACTCATGCAGAAAGCGGAAGAAAAGATGCTGTTGACTTTGTAAACAACATCCAGTCCAAAGTATCTGCTCAGGAAGGAAACAGTCTGCCTGTATCTGCATTCAAAGATTATGTAGACGGAACAACTCCATCCGGAACATCCGCATACGAGAAACGTGGTATCGCAGTTAATATTCCTGTATGGAATCCGGAAAACTGTATCCAGTGTAACCGTTGTGCATATGTATGTCCGCACGCAGTTATCCGTCCGGTAGCTATGACTGCTGAAGAAGCAGAAAAAGCTCCTGCATCTCTGGATATGACAGGTATGAAAGAATACAAATTTGCTATCGCAGTATCTGCTCTGGATTGTACCGGATGTGGTTCCTGTGCAAATGTTTGTCCTGGTAAGAAAGGTGCAAAAGCACTGGCTATGGAAAACATGGAAGCAAATGTGGGATCTCAGAAATTCTTCGATTATGCAGTAACTCTGCCGGAGAAAAAAGATGTTATCGCTAAATTCAAAGAGAATACAGTAAAAGGTTCTCAGTTCAAACAGCCTCTCCTTGAGTTCTCCGGAGCTTGTGCAGGTTGTGGTGAGACACCTTACGCAAAACTGATCACTCAGCTGTTCGGTGACAGAATGTACATCGCTAACGCTACAGGATGTTCTTCTATCTGGGGTAACTCCTCACCGTCCACACCTTACACTGTAAATGCAAAAGGACAGGGTCCGGCATGGTCCAACTCTCTGTTCGAAGATAACGCAGAGTTTGGTTATGGTATGCTGCTGGCTCAGAAAGCAATCCGTGACGGCCTGAAAGGAAAAGTTGAATCCGTAATGGCTAACGAAGCTGCTTCTGAAGAAGTAAAAGCTGCATGTAAAGAATGGCTGGATACTTTCAGCGTAGGCGCTACAAACGGTTCTGCAACAGACAAACTGGTAGAGGTTCTCTCCGGTGTTGACTGTGACGTATGCCGTGATATCGTTAAGAATAAAGACTTCCTGGCTAAGAAATCCCAGTGGATCTTCGGTGGTGACGGATGGGCTTACGATATCGGATTCGGTGGTGTTGACCACGTATTAGCAAGTGGAAAAGATATCAACATCATGGTATTTGATACAGAAGTTTACTCCAACACAGGTGGACAGTCCTCCAAATCCACACCTACAGGAGCTATTGCACAGTTCGCAGCAGGCGGAAAAGAAACCAAGAAGAAAGACCTGGCTTCCATCGCTATGTCCTACGGCTATGTATATGTAGCTCAGATCTCCATGGGTGCAGACTTCAACCAGACAGTAAAAGCTCTGGCAGAAGCAGAAGCATATCCGGGACCATCCCTGATCATTGCTTACGCTCCATGTATCAACCATGGTATCAAGAAAGGTATGAGCAAAGCTCAGACTGAGGAAGAATTGGCTGTTAAATGTGGATACTGGCATAACTTCCGCTTCAATCCTGCAGCAGAAAACAAATTCACTCTGGACTCCAAAGAGCCTACAGATGATTACCAGGCATTCCTGGATGGAGAGGTTCGTTACAATTCTCTGAAACGTTCCAATCCGGAAAAAGCTGCAAGACTGTTCGCACTGAACGAAGAGCAGGCAAAAGACAGATACACATATCTGAAAAAACTTGTTACTCTGTACGGAAGCGAAGAGTAATAGATAAAATAAGACCCCAGCCCTTGTGGCTGGGGTTTTTTCTGATTTTTGGGTGGGCGGGTATTTGGAAAAGTACACATTCTGCGGATTTTAAAAATTCTTCACTACTTTTTGGCCTATTTTTCCTCTGAAATACCTGTTTTGGGGGTGAAAAGTGCATATTTTAATGAATATGAAAAAGTTTCACTATTTTTTTGAGGGAAAAGTAGTGAAACTTTTTCAAAATTCAGTTTTTGTATATATTTTACACTGAAATGTACGTATTTATCCTCGCTCTTTTGGGAAAAAGTAGTGAAAATTTTTAGAAAAGTAAGTTTTCGTATTAAGTGAGGTAGTATTGTATTAATTCTTCCACTTGTTCCAAATCCAGGGGATGATCTTTAGATTCAAAAGTCATAAGAAAGTTTGCAAAAGGAAAAATTCCGTGTTTGGTATAAGTTGCTATTTTATCAGAAGTTTTTTGGACATAGGAAGGATTGTCCATCATTCCAAAATGTTCCCAATAAAAGAACTTTCCGGTTTCGGGATGACGAAGGGTGAAGTCAGGGTAGTATACTTTCTCATCCAGATGCAGAGCTTCTTCATAGTGGAAGGGGATTCCAAATTCTGTAAGCTTTATGGCAATCAGAGCTTCTGATTTTGAGCGTACTTTCTGACCGGAGAGAGTCTTGATAGTTCTTTGTTCCGGATATAATGGATTTTGATGATAGGAATTGTGGAGCCACTGTTCCAATTCATCAGATAAAGAAAAGAGAAACGGTTGGAGTAACTCCTGAAAACCAACGGCATTGATAATTTTAAGAGCAGCTTTTGAGGGGTTTTCTTTGTGATATTTCAGATATGCATTGAGAGCTTTCAATTCTTCGTTAATTTCCTGAATCTTATAGGTGTGATATTTTTTCAAAGCCAACTGTTCCGCCAGATTTCTGTTCTTTTGAGAAATATATTTTCTTGTTCCATTCACCTCCTGTTTTTGCATCCATCGGACTCCGTGGGGAGTTTTCTGGCAGATCAGGGCGCCTTTTGGGGCGCTTTCAAGAAATGCTTTGCTTTTCTGAAGTTCCTCTTCTAATTGAAGTTTCTTTGTGTGAATACGATGAGATAAAGTCATAAGATAAGTCCTCCTATAGATATGAATAAAAGAGTTGTAGATGGAATTTAGGGATGCTGCAGTTTGAGCGTTTTCCATCCCCGTACAGAACAATTTAATTTTTCCTGATTGTCCAGGAGCAACTGGTGTTTCAGATGATCCATATGTTGAATATGGCTCAGATTGACAAGACAATCCCGGCGGCAGAGAACAAAATCCTCTCCCAATTGATTTTTCAGTTCGGTAAGAGACAAAGGAACGTCTCGATATCCGTTTTTTAGATGGATTTGAACCCGGTGGGTATTTTTGACGGAGGTAATAAAGTAAATATCATCTTTGATCAGAGTTTCCCGGAAATTTCCGCATTTTAGGGTGAGGGATGGAGTTTTTGGCTGGTTCCAGTCATGATAATAGGATTCAATAATCTGAAAAGTCTGGTGTAATTGCTTTTTCCAGTCCTGTCGGCTTTTTACGATGAAATTGCAAACACCAAATCCCATAGATAAGGTGGGAAATACCAATTCATCATGAGAGGTAATAAAAATCAACTGGGCAGAAGAATCCAGTCGACGTATTTCACTTCCCAGCTCCATACCGGAAATCTCTGATTTCAGATCAATATCCAGAAGATAAATCCCCATCTGGGGGCGTTCCTGTCTTACGTACTGTAAGAATTCTTCCGGCTCCTGAGAAATATGGGTAAGAGATACTTCCCAGTCACTTGCAATTTGAAAGCATTCGATTTCTCTGGCAAGCATCTGCGTCCAGAGCGTGTCATCATCACAAATCATAATAGGTATCATAAGAAATCCTTTCCTAAAATCAGTTTGGCAGAAAAAATAGTATCCTGTACCTCCAGAGAGAACTGTACATGCTCAAGGGGAGCAAGGAGTTTCTGTATCGTATGTAAACCAAGTCCGGTGTGTCCTTTTTTCGTGGAAAACCCACGGCGGGAAAGTTCTGAGATTGGTACAGTCAGAGGAAGGGTGGTGTTTTTGATTTCTATGTAAATATGTTCTTCCTGAGGTAACAGAATAATCTCCAGATAAGGTTTTTCTGTTTGCAGGGCAGCTTCCATGGCATTGTCCAACAAAATCCCCAGAATCTGACTGAGAGAAAGAACGTCCATAGGAAAGTGTGTTACAGGTTTCGGAATTGACAAGGTAAAAGGTATTTGTTTATTCTGACAGGAACAAAGCTTACTGCACAGAAGGCTCTTGATGGGAGTCACCTGAACCTGTGTCAGCCTTCCCAGGATAAAATCCTGTCCGGGGAGAGAAGAGGCAGTGGGGAGAATCTCCTGGCGGAAATATTCTTCCAGCTTATCCAGCTCTTTATGTTCCATATAATATTCCATGGTGCTGAGAATGTTCTTGTAATCATGACGGAAACTGCACATATCCTGATAGAGATCTTCCATCTGTGTCATATATTCCCGGGTGATTTCCTGTTCCTGCTGTTGCAGGGCAAGCTGCTGATTTTGCAAAAGAATCTGATACAGGATGTAAAAAAGCACCGCAGAAGAAAGAACCAGTACGGAAACCAGAATACCATTGACAGTCAATACCTGTATGGGGTAATGTACCATCTCACCGTAGATAATATTGAAGGTGGAAAGGCACGCTCCCAACAAAAGTTCCAGAAGAAACGCCCGAAGGAAGCGGGGAGGGCAGTTTTCCAACAGGGTGATGCGTGGTGTGATAAGAAAACGGCCAATCAGACAGTTTACCAAGGCGGTGAGTAGGATACATACTGAAAGAAACAATATATAGTTACCGTTTTCAATATCCTGAATAGTAAATCCTAATAAACCGAGAGGAATGGTGAATAAGTGATTAATCAGTAATCCGATAAAGTATCCTATAAAACACAGTACAATATACAAAAGATGTCGTTTGGAGAACCAGACTATGCCACAGACTCCTAAAATAACAAAAATGGTGGTGAATTGTCCGAATAATGGATTCAAAAAAATTAAAATCAAAATGTAGTATATATAAAACAAAAAAATACTCTTTAAATGAATATGCTGAATAAATATCCCCAAAAAACTTATTGTTAGATAAAAAGCCGAAAATAATATTGAAAGTAGCAAATCTATTCCCCCCAGATTTATAAAAATGAACGCTCATGTCGAAAAAATAAACGTTCATGACGAAAATATTCGTAATGATTAAAAATATGATATAATCCGTGTAAACATTATAACAAGAAGGAGTGAAAAAGTCAAAATATAAGGAGGTAACAAACGTGGGGAAATTAAAAAAAATAGCACGAATAATTGGAGAAAAGGCAATTAAAGAAGCGAGAGAGTCGGTTGGGAGAAGCACACCGATGTGTATGCATGAAATTGATGTACCGGAAGAATTGCGAAAGAAAGTAAAAGATGAAAGTGATCAGTAGAAAATTAGCTCTGTGGTGTTTGCGCAATGACGGAATCGATGAGAGCCAATATTCTATTGTTATCTACGGAATTGAACTTTTTCTAAATACGACTCTTAAGGTAGTGGGAATATTGGCGATAGGAGCTGTTCTGGGAATGTTTGCAGAGGTTTTTTTGGCAATGGCAGTTTTTTGCGGAATGAGACATTGGACTGGAGGGTATCATTGTAAAACACATATTGGGTGCTTTTCTGTAATGGCGTTGGTATGCTTCGGTGCGGCGCTTGTGAGTAAAATAAATTTTGAAGGTGCAGTGATTGTACAATTTCTGATGATTTGTCACTCTGTCTGGATGATATATCGTTATGCGCCAAGAAATTCAGAAAAAAATCCTATAACGGACGAAAAAATTTTAAGGCGGAAAAGAAAAGGAAGCTTTTTATGGTTAGTGTGTAATGTGATAATCATGAGTTTTTGCAAGGCCAATATAAGATGGTTGATAATTCTACCAGTTTTTGCAGAAACAGTGTTGTTGTCGTTAATGTTTTATAAAAAATGAAGGAGTGATTCCAATGACATAAATGGATGATTTAGGGAAATAAATTATTATACCAGAAAATACGAGGAGGTTCTGATATGAAGAATAGAATAAAAAAGTTTTTTGTGTTTATAAGTAGTGTAGTTATGGTGTTTACTATGGGTACATCGGTGTATGCATCAGAGGAAGATAATGTTCAAGTTGGCAAAACGGATGAAGGATATATTTATCAGGCAAACGAGAAAACAGTTGAATATTTAGAAGATGTGGATGGCTATTTTTTTGAAAATGTCACAAAAGATAAAGTAACAGAAGAGTTTGATAAAGCATTTGGGGTATATGGTCAAAATAATTTATATGTAGCAACAGAAAAAGAAGTGTCTCCAGAGTTTATCAAAAAGTCTAAATCCGTTTTAAATGAAAAAAATGTTGAATGTTTTGGGGTAGAACCTAGAAATTATAGAAAATCATACACTTTAAATAGTTCAATGAAAGGACCTGCAGGGCAGAATATTCGTGTGTACTGGGTGGTAGAAATGAATATGACAACTGTAACTCACCAAGGAAAAGAATATGCAATGTTTGTAAGTTTTTCAGCAAAATCTAACTTTAGTTTAGAGACTAATTCATATGTTCAGGCAAGTGGAACGGGATCTCCAGTGTATAGTATTACAAATTCGGGAGCAACTATGTCTGTGAGGCAGATGATTCAGTTGGAAACAGCGAATACTGTTTCTGCTGATCTATCAGTAGGATTTGAGTGGGTACAAATTTCGGCTGGAACTGGATCAAGTGTTTACTTAAGAAGTAAGACTACTCTGTGCAGTGCGTCAGTTACTTTGCCTATAATAAATATTATAATGTAAAGGCTAATTACTTAACTATAAATGAGCAAATTTGAAAAAATGCACAAAACTATCCTGCTAATTTCATAAATGCTTCAAAATCAGCACTGGATTTTGCACACTGAAACAGATATTGATACTTTTCCTGCTGGATGGTACTGCGAATCAATTGATATCCTTCTTGGAAAGACTGATACTTCCCAGTGCCTGTAACACAGATATAATGTGCCATTGACATAAGCAACCAGTATCTCTGGATCCCCTTTGAGGAACGTATCTGGTATGTATCTAGTGCCAGACGGTTTTTGCATTGTCTGAAAAATACCTCGATTGGTCATCGGCACACATAGCAGGAAAGGATTTCTGGTGTTGATAACGCTACGTTTGTGCTGATAAAAGCACACAGTGCCTTGGGATTTCCAAATGCCTTTTCAGGATAGCTTAAAAGAACAACTGCATTTTCTATGCCATTAAGGTTTCCCTCATACCGGTGCACATAATACTTTCGGTTTTTGACTGTCACAAGGTCAAATCCCTCCCGTGTTACCGATAATTCAGCGGCAAGTTCACTGAGTTTCTTTTTCATTCCTGATGGGTATAGCAGACGGTTTGTTTTTAAAGCTCCAATGGTATGGAATCCCTTCTGTGCAAATGTGTTGATTTTTTTTTCAGAAACGTACCAGCAGTCACAAAGAAAATATGACATGACCGGAGGTTCAGGTAGTTCTTTTGCAATGTTTTGTACAATATCAATTTTAGAAATGGATTTATTGTACAGTACAAAAGCATAATTCAGGACAATGCCGTTGCAGGAAAGCATGACGGCAACTGCCTGGTGGCCGTAATCCTGTTTTCCCTTTAAATGGGACTGGTGGAAATACGCATCTTCAATTGGATGCAGAGCCTGTGACGGAGACTTTGTCTTTGAAGCTATGGTATCATCCACAATACAGAAAACAGGCTTCCCGGTACGCTGGGCTTTTGAATAAATAATTTCAGCCATGGAGGATTTTAAAGCATCCTCAAGTAAGGAATCATCCCATTTCCCGGAATTGAGAAAATGGGCGATTGTAGTTCTGTGGCAGGAACTGTTTTGTGCAAAGTCGGTGGTCTTTCCATGATAACCTGAGATAAAAATACTGATCAGGATGCTCATGAGATGGCGGATCACCCTGTTTGAAAAAGATTTGCATAAATTTAATTTCTTAAACTGGTTGTATATGAATGTAGAATGATGTATAGTATTTGAGAGAGACACCTTCTTTCGTAAATGTTGCAATGTTTGTTTGGTCACTTTCATTATACAACATAATCGAATTTAAGGTGTCTTTCTTTTATGCAAAATCACGAACTTGCTCATTTATAGTACTTAAGAAAGAAAATAACATATATTCTCAAACATTGAAATTTTTCGCCTTTAATCAAAACTAAATGTCTCTTGTATGATCTCTCGGAATCCTGAGTGATTTATGATCAGTTAGCGCTGGCATTGTACTTTGAAAGGTGAATATTATCCGAAATAAATAAAAATAAACATGGAAAAAAGACATAACTGTTGCTATGCCAAATTGAAAATGTATAGTATAATTCTCATAGGATTATGCTGCATCCAAAATCAACTTTCTCAGGGGAGATTCAGATGGCATATCCCATGCATCAAGATGTTGGAGCATCATGATGTGATAGAGGCGGCAGTACTACATCTTAGTAGAACGGTGTCTGCCGCTTTCTAATTGAAAGTCTATTTTCTCACGTTTATTGGAACGTTCAGCCGAAGTGCTGGCATTATATTCCGTTTTCCACTCTTTACTGCTTCGAGGCGGTCATTAAATAGCCGAAGATTATCTTGCATGACTAAATGAACGGTTCTTCCGTATTTCGCATCAGAACAAGGATTCTCGCAAGTACAGGTAAGGCAACCGTCAATCCGGTTCATCTTAGGGCATTTAAATTTTGAACGTCCTTTTGCTTTTTCAACACCATCCCGTCGCATACGGCATCCAGCTTTACAGATGGGAACGCCATCAGTATCAATGGTGAAATCATCTTTATAAGGCATTGCATCGTGGGCAGAATCAAGCAGAAGCTTTGAAACTTTAAAATCGGGAAGAAATGATTTCATCCTGAAAAAAGCATGCAAAAATCCATGCGAATCATGTCTGGATGCACAGGAATAATGAGGAAATATTGGAAGGTCACTTTCAGAGTCGACAAGCATATACAGATCGTATCCATGATAAAAACAGTCACGGGATGAATCCCATCCGATATCACAATCCGGTTGGGAAAAATAGCGGTCACAATTGCAGTCGGTAATGCCATTTTCTTTACATTTGCAGATACGTTTTTTACGTTCTCTGCGAGAGGTTACAACAGGTGTACCATCTCCGGCTATAGCAAGAGAAGCCTTATGAATTAGCTCTTTGGAAACAGAAACATCCAGAAATTCTCTTTTATAAATTTCAAACAGCGAAGCATAAGGCTGGTCATGCGGTTTAAACTCTGTGGATTCGAGTTGCGGAAGAAGTTCAGCAACAGTCAATTTTTCAATGGAATCGGCTTTTGTTCCATTCTGCTTTGGTTTTTTGACCTTTTTCACCTTTTTCACCTTAAGGGGATGTTTGTGAGGGGAAAGATTGTTGGAATCAGAATCCCATAAACGATCAAGAAAGTCATAAAAAGTACCGACACCAGGAGTGTTGCCAAACTCAAAACCACTCAAAATGGCATAAAGAGGGTTGATCTTAAGTTGCGCAGCCCACTGAGTCAGAGAAGATACCTTAAAATCAATGGATAAGAGATAAGAGAGTTGCATATAGGAAGGTGTTCTTGGAGCCGGACCGAACTTAGAGTATTTATCAGCCAATAGTTCATCTGTATAGGAGAGATCAAGGTTCCAGAATCGTTCAATGATATCCCAAGTAGAACGAGCCAGTGCATTTGGATTAGGGTAATATTTACGAAGATTTTCAGTAACAAAGTTTTGATAGGCGGTGTGACCGCCAGAATTTACAGGTAACAAAAAAATCGCCTCCAGTCGAAAAAAATAAAATATATTCAATCGGCTTCGCCGCAAATTTTGGGCGATTTGTCAAGCATTTTTTGACAAAAAAGTGGGGGATTTCAATAAAAAGGGAATCTGAAAGTCTTGATTTTATTGACTTAAAGATTCCGAGAGATTATTTGTGTAATTAGAAGGAGGGAAATACGGTTTTATTTTCGTTCCTCCCTTTTGTATTCGGATGAATCCAATATAAAATAACACAAATTATTTTGGAGTAAAATAAAAATAGACGCAAAATTAAATTCGTATGGTACAATATTTGCATAAAGATTAATGATTTTAAGAAAGGGCTGATTTTATGGAAAAGAAAAACAAATTGTCCTTAATTATAATGGTAAGTGTGATACTTTTTCTTATAGGTTTATCCGGCTGTCAACAGACTACTTCTACCGAGGAAGCATCAAAGAGTAATTTAAAAATCGAGATCCAAAACGAGTTAGAAGATCTGCAATGGATTATCGTGCAGGTGCGTGATTTTGAGAATAAAGACATCTGGCTGGATGTGAAGAAAATCCAGGAGGAGGGTGAAAGAAGCCTCCTGGAAGAAGGAAAGGTATATAAGCAGGAGCTTTCCATCGACAAAGCTGCCATGGAGGATATAGATACTTTTGAATTGGAGTTTTCTTACCAACAAAAGGGAAAAGATACGGTGGTAAGCGAGAGGTCTTCAGTTTCTAAAGATGAGTGGCAGGGTGATAAGGTGCAAAAGTATGTAATATGGGAGCAGGTGACAGCAGTAGATAATGCCGTTATGCCGGATCTGCAAATCGAGGTTTTAAATCGGGTACCGGATGTGATCGGAATTGATATAGAGGTGAGTGATAAAGAAAATACAAAATGGGGAGTGGGTTTTTTTACCGGTGTGCAGATACTGGAGGATTACAATAAAGAGGGAGTTTTGCTGGAGATTGGAAAAACATATAAACATTCAATCCCAGGAAAAGCTATTCAGGCAAGAGAAGGAGATACCATTTATCTGAAAGTCGCTTATACAAAAACTTCCGGAGAATTAGTGGAAATTGGAACGTTTCCTGTATCGAAGGAAGAGTGTTGGAATGAACGGGTTATGCAAATCCTTGTAGAAAAAAGGGCAGTGGTTGTTCCGGCGGAGGAGTAAAGAAACTGTAGAATCAATGAGTTTGGTAAAGAGTCAGCGCTTCATGAGAAAGTGGGTGAAGTGTTATGAAAAAAATTTTGGCGGGTATTTTAGTTTTAGTAGTTTTTTTTGGCGGATGCAGCGGTTCCAAGGCCTCCCGGTCTCCGAAACTTGTAAAAGAGGCGTTTGGAACTACTTTTTCAGAGGTGAAGAAGAATTTTGGATGGGAAATGGAAACGGATCAGATGAAAGAGCAGATAGAGCCATATTATGAGGATGAAATTGTAGTTGGGTATTCCGTGGAATTGGAGGATGTGGAACTTTTGGGAACAGATGCTTCAAGGGTTTTTCTTCAGTTTATGGGGAGAAGAACGGGAACAGGCAAAATTAGTTTTGATCTATGCAGAATTTCCTTCTGAGAAAGAAGTGGATGTGGCAGCGGAAAAGCTGACAAAAGCTTTTGGAGAAAAGAAGAGTGAAATGTATTGTTCTCTGCCGGGATTTCGATATTGGGGAGAGATATGGGAAGGTCAAGCAAATTCGCATATCAATGAGTTGCCATTTTTGGAAAAAGTAGTGGGAGGCAATGGAATAGAGTTGTGGGGAACAGAAGAAAAAGTGGAAAATGTTTTTGAGAATGCTGAAAATCCAGAAGAAGCTTATCGATCCTGGGGATTTACTTCCAATACATATGTGTGGAATATAGAAGGAAATGATTGGGAAGCAGTAAAGCAGGATCCGCTGGTAAAAGCCGTACTGTATCGGGATAGTGAGAAGTATAAGAAGCAAAATGTTTTGTTTATCGATGGATTTAATCAGTATATGACAGATATGGAAAAGGAATAAAAAGGGTTATAAAATTTGTAAAAATGACGAAAAATTCATAAAATTCCATTTGATTTCTGGGAGAATTATGGTATCATTGCATTAGCGGTCAAAAATAAGTTGACTATTTTGTGAAAAGCTGAAAAGGAGTGTAATGATGAGAAAATATGAAGATTTAACAAGGATTCATGAAAATACTCTTCCGCCGAGAGCTCATTATGTGCCATATGATACCCTGGAAAAAGCTCTGGAAGGAAAGAAAGAGGCTTCTGCATACTATAAGCTGCTGAATGGGGAATGGGATTTTCGATATTTTTCCAGAGACATTGATTGTCCGGAAGAGATTACTCAGTGGGATAAAGTTCCGGTACCTTCCTGCTGGCAGATGACCGGTTATGAAAAACCGTATTATACTAATGTAAATTATCCTTATCCGGTGGATCCGCCCTATGTGCCGGATGACAATCCGCTGGGTGTATACAGAAGATTTCTTACTGTGACAGGGGAAGAAGCTGCCAGAGATAACACGCTTGTGTTTGAGGGTGTGGCTCCCTGTATGGAACTGTTCGTAAATGGCAGTTATGTGGGATATTCTACCGTTTCTCACTCTACTTCTGAGTTTCCGGTGCAGCTTCATGAGGGAGAAAATGAGATTCTGGTAAAAGTGTATAAATGGTGTGTTTCCAGTTACCTGGAAGACCAGGATTTTATGAGAAATAATGGAATTTTCCGCGATGTGTATCTGTTGAGCAGACCGGTAGGCCATCTTACAGATGTGAATGTGGGATTTGATGCGTCAGGAATTTATTATGATGGAATTTACCGGGTGTTTGATGCAGAAGGGAAAGAAACAGATTTGGCAGAACCGATTTTGTGGAATGCAGAACAGCCTTATCTGTATACGGTGGTGATCGAAGAAGCAGGAGAATATATTCCTGTCAAAGTAGGTCTCAGAGATCAGAAGATCAGCGAAAAAGGAGAACTTCTGATCAATGGAGTCAGTGTGAAATTAAAGGGTGTAAATCATCATGATACACACGAAGATAACGGATATGTTCTCAGTTACGAGGATATGCGGAGTGAACTTCTGAAAATGAAAGAACTGAATATCAACGCAATCCGGACTTCTCACTATCCTCCACAGGCAACTTTCCTGGAGCTTTGTGATGAACTGGGATTTTATGTGGTGGATGAGGCAGATATTGAGACTCATGGATTTGGTTCCAGACAGCCAAATTGTGGTTATGATCCGAATCCAATCTGGCCATGCCGCAATCCGATCTGGAGAGATGCTTTTGTAGACCGGGCCGCCCGCTTATATGAAAGAGACAAAAACCATACCTGTGTGGTTATGTTCAGTCATGGAAATGAAAGCAATTACGGAGAAAATTTTGCTGCCATGAGCGAATTTGTCCGGGAAAGAGAAGGACAGCGTCAGGGCATGAACAGACTGGTACATTATGAAAATGCCTACTGCAACAAACCGGGAAGAAAAGATCCGGATACGGTAGATGTGGTGAGCCGTATGTACTGGACAGTGGATCAGATGCGGGAATACCATGAGCAGACAGGAGATAACAGACCGATTTTCCAGTGTGAATACAGTCATGCTATGGGAAATGGACCTGGAGATGTGGTAGATTACTGGAAGGTATTTGAGCAGCATCCCTATATGATCGGCGGATGTATCTGGGAGTGGGCAGATCATGTGGCAAAAAATGAAGAGGGACATTACTGCTATGGCGGTGATTTTGGAGAAGAAACCCATGACGGAAACTTCTGCTGTGACGGTCTTGTATTCCATGACAGAAGTTTTAAGGCAGGTTCTCTGGAAGCAAAATATGCTTATCAGCCAATGGCTGCTTCCTGGGAAAATGGGGTGCTTACTGTCAAGAATAAACATGATTTTAAAAATCTGTCAGAGTTTTCTTTCACATGGGAAGTAACAGCAGACGGTGAAGTGACAGCTAAGGGAGATTTCAAACTGGAAGCAAAAGGTCAGGAGACGGTGAGCCTTCCTCTGGAGCTGAACGTTCCGGAAAGTCAGTATGGAGCTTATCTCAGAATCTCCATGAAAGATGCAGAGGGCAAAGAAGTGGCATTTGAGCAGCTCGAACTGCCCAAGATGGTAAAAGCTATTCCGGAAGGCAAGGGAAAAGCACAGATTACCCAGGAAGGAGAAACTGCGGTAATCACAGGAGAAGGATTTTCTTACAAATTTAACCTGCATTACGGATACCTGGAAGATCTGAATGGATATCTGAAGAGTCCTATGGAATTGACCATCTGGAAAGCGCCAACAGATAATGAACGCCGTGTAAAACGTCAGTGGTATGAAGAAAAGTACGATAAGACACATACAAAGGTATATGATTGTACCGTAGAAGAAAATCAGATCCGAGTGAAAGCTTCTGTTGCTCCGGTTGCCAGAAGTCCGCTGTTTCGTTATGAAGTTGTGTACACCTTCTTTGAAGATGGAAGAATCGATGTGAAACTGGAAGGCGATTTCAGTCAGGACAGAGTATTCCTGCCAAGACTGGGATTTGAATTTAAGACAGAAGAAAAAGAATTCAGTTACTTTGGCTATGGACCTCATGAGTCTTATATTGATATGCATCATGGCTCCTGGATGGGAATGTTCCACAGCAATGCTGAAAAAGAATACGTTCCTTATATCAGACCACAGGAACATGGCAGTCATTACAATACCAAATATATGAAGCTGGGCGCTTATACTTTTGTATCTGAGCAGGGATTTTCTGCAAATGTATCTGAATACACTTCCAGAGAACTGACTGAAAAAGCTCATGATTTTGAATTGGTAAAAGATGAGTACACCAATGTTCGTATAGACTATAAAGTGAGTGGTATTGGATCAGCCAGCTGCGGACCGGAAATGATGGACAAATATAGAATGAACGATGGAAAAGTAGCGTTTGCTTTCTCTATTTTGCCGTAAAAAGAAAAGGATAAAAAGGAGTTGACGGTGGATACCGATGGTTAAACTCCGAATCTTAACAGGAGAATCTCTCATAGGGGATTCTCCTGTTTGAGTATAAAGGGTTGACGGCCTGCTTACGGGGAGAATGGGTATATGGGAAGGGAGATAAGTTGGGCAAGGGACAGGAAAGCTAATCGTATATGCCCAAAAAGGGAAGAAAAAAGCAGAGAAAATCAGTGTTTTGGGCATATAGGAGTTAAAGGAGAGAAATCCGTCCCGTGAAAAGGGGGTTTTGTGGGCATAGGGGGAGACGGCTGCTTGTATATGCCCGAATTGGATCAAAAGAAGAGGCAAAAGGGAGAAAAATCGGGTATGGGACGGGGAAGCTAATCGTATATACCCAAAGGGAGCATACCAGGAAAAAGAAGAATTACAATATCTGGTCATTTTTGTAACTGTACCACTAAATCTTGTATTTTATTAAAAACATAGGATAATAATATTGACTGAAATTTAACAATTTATTATGATAAGAACGTAAAATAGATGTTAAGGTCAAAGGATGCTTGACGAATTGTTTCGTGCTGCGCATTACCACAAGGCAGTTTATGATTTTTTGGTCCTAACATCATAATAATAAAACACAAGAATGACAAGGAGGACGCGGAATGCGAAAAGAATGGGAAGGATTCAGTGGCGGAGTCTGGGAAAAAGAAATCAATGTAAGAGAGTTTATTCAGAAGAATTATACTCCTTATGATGGAGACGATGCTTTCCTGGCAGATGCTACCGAACGAACCAAAGAACTTTGGGATCAGGTTATGGAACTGACAAAGGAAGAGAGAGAAAAAGGTGGGGTTCTGGATATGGACACCAAAATTATTTCTTCCATCACTTCACATGGTCCCGGCTATCTGAACAAAGATAAAGAAACAATTGTCGGATTTCAGACAGACAAGCCTTTCAAACGCTCCCTGCAGCCTTATGGCGGTATCCGTATGGCAGTAAAAGCCTGTGAAGATAACGGATATCATGTAGATCCTGAGGTTGTGGAATTCTTTACAAAACATAGAAAAACTCACAATGAGGGTGTGTTTGATGCATATACACCAGAGATGAGAGCTTGCCGTTCCAGCCATATTATCACCGGTCTGCCGGATGCTTATGGTCGTGGACGTATCATCGGCGATTACAGAAGAGTTGCTCTTTACGGTGTAGATCGTCTGATCGAGGATAAACAGCATCAGAAAGATACTACAAGAATTATTATGTACTCTGATGTAACTCGTCAGAGAGAAGAACTGTCCGAACAGATCAAAGCTCTGAAAGAGCTGAAAGAACTGGGACAGATCTACGGATTTGACATTTCCAAACCGGCTACAAACGTACAGGAAGCTATCCAGTGGCTGTATTTTGGATATCTGGCAGCAATCAAGGAACAGAACGGAGCAGCTATGTCTCTGGGACGTACTTCCACATTCCTGGATATCTATGCAGAGCGTGACCTGAGAAACGGAACATTTACAGAGGAACAGATTCAGGAGTTTATCGATCACTTCATTATGAAACTTCGTCTTGTAAAATTTGCAAGAACACCGGAATACAATGCACTTTTCTCAGGAGATCCTACCTGGGTAACAGAATCTATCGGTGGTATGGGTATCGACGGACGTTCTATGGTAACAAAGATGTCCTTCCGTTATCTGCATACTCTGAAAAACCTGGGAACAGCTCCGGAACCAAACCTGACAGTACTGTGGTCTACAAGACTGCCGGAAAACTTTAAACGTTTCTGTGCAAAGACTTCTATCGAGTCTTCTTCCGTACAGTACGAAAATGATGACCTGATGCGTGTAACTCACGGTGATGATTATGCGATTGCCTGCTGTGTATCTTCTATGAGAGTGGGTAAAGAAATGCAGTTCTTCGGAGCACGTGCAAACCTGGCAAAATGTCTGTTGTACGCAATCAACGGCGGTGTGGATGAAGTGAGCAAGAAACAGGTAGGACCGAAATACCGTCCAATCACATCTGAATATCTGGATTACGATGAAGTAATGGATAGATTTAATGAGATGATGAAATGGCTGGCTCAGGTATACGTAAATACACTGAACATTATCCATTATATGCATGATAAATACTGCTACGAGAGAATTCAGATGGCTCTTCATGACAAAGAGGTAACCCGTTGGTTTGCAACAGGTATCGCAGGTCTGTCTGTAGTAGCTGACTCTCTGTCTGCAATCAAATATGCAAAGGTTAAGACTGTAAGAGATGAAAATGGTATCGTAGTGGATTATGAAGTAGAAGGTGATTTCCCGAAATATGGAAATGACGATGATAGAGTAGATGATATTGCATACGATATCGTACATGATTTCATGGCTTATATCAAAGGAAACCACACATACAGAGGCGGAATTCCTACTACATCAATCCTGACAATTACTTCCAATGTAGTTTACGGTAAAGCTACCGGATCTACACCGGACGGAAGAAAAGCAGGTGAGCCATTTGCACCGGGCGCTAACCCAATGCACAGAAGAGACAGCAAGGGTGCGGTTGCCAGCCTGAGTTCTGTTTCCAAACTGCCATTTAAAGATGCGCAGGATGGTATTTCCAATACTTTCTCCATCATTCCGGGAGCTCTTGGAAAAGATGATGCGATTGTATTTGATGATATTACTTTTGAACTGGAACCAGATTGCGCTTGCTGCGAGCCGAATGCCAATTTAGGAGAAGAATAGGTCAGGCAGCTTTTGCCCCAACTTTAGGTTTCAGAACCCTCGTAACTGCGAGGGTACTGAACAGTTACGAAAATATGAAAAATCAGGAGGATTTTATCTATGAATATTAGTGAAGCACAGATCGACAACCTTGTAAACTTGCTGGATGGATATGCAGAAAAAGGTGGCCATCACCTGAACGTAAACGTATTCACAAAAGAAACCCTTCTGGATGCCCAGGCTCATCCGGAAAAATATCCTCAGCTTACTGTTCGTGTGTCAGGTTACGCAGTAAACTTCAATAAACTGACAAAAGAACAGCAGGATGAAGTTATCTCCAGAACCTTCCATGATGCAATGTAAGGAAGGAAAAACCACAGGAAGAATACATTCATTAGAAAGTTTCGGGACCGTTGACGGTCCCGGAATTCGTTTTCTGGTATTTTTTCAGGGATGCCCTATGAGATGCCAGTACTGCCACAATCCGGATACCTGGGATCCGAGAGCAGGAAAAGAGATGACAGTGGATGAAATTCTGGAAGGTTATGAGAAAAATAAGAATTTTTACCGAAAAGGAGGAATCACTGCCACAGGGGGAGAACCTTTGCTGCAGCTTTCCTTTCTGACGGAATTGTTTCGGGAAGCGAAGAGAAGAGGAATCCACACATGTCTGGATACCTCCGGTATTGTGTACCGGGAAGAAAAAAAGGAAGAGTTTCAGGAACTTTTTCAATATCTGGATCTGGTACTTTTGGATATGAAACATAGTACGGCGCAGGGACATCTTGTGCTTACCGGACAGAAACAGGAATATGTTCTTTCTTTTGCTCATGCACTGGAGCAGGCGAAAATCCCTATGATTGTCCGTCATGTGGCTGTTCCTGGGATTACAGACGGAGAGGAACATCTGGAACGGCTGGGGGAACTTCTGGCTTCCTTTGGAAATCTGAGAGGTCTGGAAGTGCTTCCTTATCATACCATGGGAGTAAAAAAATACGAAGCTATGGGAATTCCTTATCCATTGGAAGGTGTAGCGTCTATGGAAAAATCTCAGGCGCTGGAGGCTCGTAATCGGATCGTGAGAAAGATCCAGGAAATGCGGAAAAAACTATAATTGTCAGAAAAAAGTGCTTTATAAACACAAATTGTAATGGTATAATAAGTCTATCAAAAATGTTTTGTAAAAAATAAAGCAGGGAGGTAGATTTATGGAGAACAGAATGCATAAGATTTATGCAAAACAGGACAAACGGATTGCGTTGAAGGTGTATGAGGGACATTTTGCAACACCTCATTCTCATATCACTCATTATTTTGATATGACTACGCTGCGTACCAGAGCGTCGGAAGCTTCTGCGGTAGCACAGGAATTGTCCAGCCATTACGAATTGAGTACAGTAGTGGATACGATTATTTGTATGGATCACACGGAAGTGATCGGAGCTTATCTGGCAGAAGAGCTGGGACATGCTGGTATCATGTCTATGAATGCCCACGATACCATTTATGTAGTATCTCCTGAAATCAACATCAATGGACAGTTGATTTTCCAAGATAATATGGCGCCTATGATTCGGAATAAAAATGTGTTGATTTTGATGGCGTCCATCACCACAGGAGGCGCTCTTCAGGCGTGTATGGACTGCGTAAATTATTATGGAGGAAAACTTCAGGGAGCCTGCGCTATTTTCAGTGCGGTTTCCAAGGTGAACGGAACTCCTGTTACTTCGATTTTTACCTCCAGTGAAGTGCCGGAATACCATAGTTATACAACGAGAGAATGTCCTCATTGCAGGGCGCAGAAAAAACTGGATGCCATTGTAAACGGATCCGGATATTCAAAGCTTTAGTAAATAAAATGATTGTGTGAATAAAAAAACTCCTTTTCAAAGATTTTGCTGTATACATTTTTCAAGAGTGAGAAAATGTTGTGGGAACTTTGAAAAGGAGTTTTTTGTAATCACTCTTCAAATTTATTTTCAGATATGATATGATAAATACTATCTATGGGCAGCGCTTAAGCAGCCGAAAAGAATGGAGGCATTCGATGCGATTAGAACAATTATTGGAACGTTTGGAATATACCTGTCTGCAGGGAAGTACAGATCTGGAAATTACGAAAGTAGAGGCAGATTCCCGTAAGGCAGAAGAAGGTTCTCTTTTTATCTGTATCCGGGGAGCAGTGGCCGATGGTCATACCTTTGTTCCTTCGGTGGTGAAACAGGGAACAAAAGCGATTGTAGTTGAAGAACCGATTCAGGTACCGGAGGATGTGACGGTGATTCTGGTGAAGGATACCCGCTATGCGATGGCAGTGATTGCAGCCGCTTATTACGGTTATCCCGGAGACCATCTGAAGGTGATTGGAATCACAGGAACCAAGGGAAAAACCACCACCACATATATGGTAAAATCGATTCTGGAAAATGCAGGTTATAAGGTGGGACTGATCGGTACCATTGAGACGATCATTGGCGATACGGTGATTCCTTCGGCGAATACCACACCGGAATCTTTGCTGGTGCAGAAATATTTTCGCCAGATGCTGGATGCAGGCTGTGACTGTGCCGTGATGGAAGTTTCTTCCCAGGGACTGATGCTGCATCGGACAGCAGGATTTACGTTTGAAATCGGTATATTTACAAATATTGAGCCGGATCATATAGGACCTCATGAACATACTAGTTTTGAACATTATCTGGAGTGTAAGAAGATGCTTCTTCGCCAGTGTAAAGTAGGAATTGTAAACAGAGATGATGAGCATTTTGAAAAAATGGTGGAAGGTCATACCTGTCAGTTGGAAACTTATGGATTTTCTCAGGAAGCGGATCTGCGGGCAGTGAATGCCCATCTGGTTACCGGAAAGGGAACGCTTGGCATCTCCTATCAGTTGGAAGGACTTTTGAATTTCCCGGTGGAAATCGATCTTCCCGGAAAATTCAGTATTTATAATTCCCTGACAGCAATTGCTATCTGCCGTCATTTTCAGGTTTCAGAGGAAAATATCTGCAAAGCTTTGAAAGTGGCAAAAGTAAAAGGGCGTATAGAGATGGTGAAGGTATCCGATGAGTTTACTTTGATGATTGATTACGCTCACAATGCAATGAGTCTGGAAAGTCTTCTCACAACTTTAAAAGAATATCGCCCCCATCGTCTGGTGTGTCTGTTTGGCTGCGGCGGTAATCGTTCCCGTGACAGAAGATTTGAGATGGGAGAGGTGTCGGGAAGACTGGCAGATCTTACAATTATCACTTCAGATAATCCGAGAGATGAAGAACCACAGGCTATCATAGATGATATCAAGACAGGGATTAGCAAGACAGAAGGAAAATATGTGGAGATCATTGACCGGAAAGAAGCCATTGCCTATGCGATTCATCACGGAGAACCGGGAGATATCGTAGTATTGGCTGGAAAAGGTCATGAAGATTATCAGGAAATTCAGGGAAAAAAATATCCTATGGATGAGAGAGTGTTGATTCAGGAGATTCTGGAAGAAGACAGAAAGAATGGATAAATTGTTTGCAGATATTATTGTGGATATTACCAGTGAGAAGCTGGATCGGACATTTCAGTATCGGATACCGGAGCATTTAAGAGAAACGCTGAAACCGGGGATGCAGGTAAATATCCCTTTTGGAAATGGAAGCAGAAAGCTTCGGGGATATGTTTTGCAGATTACAGATTGTCCATCCTATGAAATAGAGAAAATGAAAGATATACTTTCTGTGGCAGAGGGAGGAAATACCATAGAATCCCGTCTGATTTCTCTGGCTGCCTGGATGAGAGAGGAATACGGCGGAACTATGATCCAGGCTTTGAAAACCGTTCTTCCTGTAAAACAAAAGATGAAACAAAAGGAAGAGCGATGGATCACTCTGAACATTTCGGAGGAGGAAGCGCTGGAAAAACGGGAAGAATACAAAAGAAAGCATCATGTGGCAAGACAGAGGATTCTGGAGGCGGTGCTGGAAGAAAAGGAATTATCCACCAGCCTTGCGGCAAACAAGCTTCATGTTACTTCCAGTGTGTGGAAATCTATGGAAGAGCAGGGGATTTTTCGGATTCAATCCCGGAAGGTATACCGTAATCCGGTTTCGGCTTCTCTAAGGGAGCAGGAGCAGGTGGTACTCACGGAAGATCAGAGAAGAATTTCCCAGGATATTATCAATGGATGGAAGCAGGATGACAGCCGCCCCTGTCTGATACGGGGGGTGACAGGAAGTGGAAAAACCCAGGTGTATATGGAGTTGATAGACCAGGTGATACAGAAAGGAAAACAGGCTATTTTGCTGATTCCGGAGATTGCACTTACCTATCAGACTGTACTGCGGTTTTACCATCGCTTTGGGGATAAAGTGTCGGTGCTTCATTCCCGGCTTTCCATGGGAGAACGCTCGGATCAGTTTGAAAGGGCGAAAAGAGGAGAGATTCAGATTATGATCGGTCCCCGGTCCGCCCTGTTTACTCCTTTTCCCCGGTTGGGCTTGATTGTTATGGATGAGGAACATGAAACTTCTTATCAAAGTGAAACCACACCCTGCTATCATGCAAGGGAAACAGCTATAGCCAGAGGAAATCTGGAAGATGCCTATCTGGTTATGGGAAGCGCCACTCCGTCGGTGGATGCATATTATCAGGCAAAACAAGGCGCCTACCGTTTGTTTGAGATGGATCAAAGATATGAAAATCGACAGATGGCAGCGGTTACCATGATAGATCTTCGGGAAGAATTACGAGAAGGGAATCGTTCTATTTTAAGTGAGACTTTGCAGGAGAAAATAGCGGACCGTCTGGCGAAAAAGGAACAGATTATGCTGTTTTTAAACCGGAGAGGGTATGCGGGATTTCTTTCCTGCCGTTCCTGTGGCGAAGTGATGAAATGTCCTCATTGCGATGTGTCCCTTTCCCTTCATCGTCATGGACGGATGGTATGCCACTACTGTGGGTATGAAACAAAGCAGCCTCAGGTATGTCTCAAATGCGGTTCTCCTTATATTGGAGGATTTCGGGCGGGAACCCAGCAGATTGAGGAGTTGGTGAAAAAAAGATTTCCTCAGGCAAGGGTATTGCGGATGGATCTGGATACCACAAAACGAAAGGAAAGTCACAGCGAAATCCTTTCTGCATTTGCCAATCAGGAGGCGGATATTCTTATTGGTACTCAGATGATTGTAAAGGGGCATGATTTTCCCGGAGTTACTCTGGTGGGGATTCTGGCGGCGGATCTTTCGTTGAATGTAAGTGATTACCGGGCAGGAGAGCGAACCTTTCAACTTCTTACCCAGGCAGTGGGAAGAGCCGGAAGAGGAAAAAAGCCGGGGGAAGCGGTGATTCAGACGTATCAGCCGGAGCATTACAGTATTCAGGCGGCGATTCGTCAGGATTATCCTGGATTTTATGAAGAAGAAATTGGCTATCGCCAGCTTCTGGCTTATCCGCCGGTTGCTCAGTTGTTTGCAGTGCGGGGAAGCAGTATGGATGAAAAACTTCTGAGTATGGGTATGGATTATATTCGGAGGTTTTTAAAAAAGGCAGATGTGGGGCAGAAATTATTGATCATAGGTCCTGCTGACGAACCTGTGGCAAAGGTGGCAGATATGTATCGAAAGGTACTGTATGTAAAACAGGAAGACCATGAATATTTATTAAGGATAAAAAATCAGTTGGAGAAATATATAGAGATCAACAGCGGATTTAAAAATATACGAATACAGTTTGATTTTAATCATTAGGAGGAAATAATTATGGCAATTCGAAAAATCAGAACAATGGGTGACAGAATTCTTACCAAAAAATGTCGTCCGGTGGAAGAAATGACACCGAAGATCAGAACTTTGATTGATGATATGCTGGATACCATGTATGATGCGTATGGAGTTGGTCTGGCAGCTCCCCAGGTGGGAATTTTAAAAAGAGTGGTGGTAATCGATGTGGGAGATCGTCCCTGGGTACTGATTAATCCGGAAATCACAGAAACTTCCGGCGAACAGACAGGAGATGAAGGATGCTTAAGCCTTCCGGGAAAATCAGGAACGGTTACCCGCCCCAATGTGGTTACGGTGAACGCTTATGATGAAAATATGGAGCCGTTTACTCTTAGAGGAGAAGGACTTTTGGCAAGAGCCATCTGTCATGAATGCGATCATCTGGAAGGTGTGATGTATGTGGAGCATGTGGAAGGTGAACTGAGAGACACGGTATATAATGAAGAGGAAGAGGATGAAGAATAAATGAGAGTTGTATTTATGGGAACCCCGGATTTTTCTGTGGGTACGTTAAAAGCATTGGCTGCAGCCGGACATGAGATTGTTGGTGTGGTCAGTCAGCCGGATAAACCTAAGGGAAGAGGAAAAAATCTCCAGCCCACACCGGTAAAAGAAGCGGCTATGGAACTGGGACTTCCGGTATATCAGCCGAAAAAAGTGAGAGATCCGGAGTTTTTAGAGGTCTTAAAAGAATTGAATCCGGAAGTGATCGTGGTAGTTGCTTTTGGACAGTTGATTCCGAAATCCATTCTGGAACTGGCGCCCTACGGATGTATCAATGTGCATGCCTCTTTATTGCCAAAATACCGTGGAGCAGCACCGATTCAATGGGTGGTAATCGACGGGGA
>JAXEUM010000076.1:0-94532 GCA_034114925.1 Oliverpabstia sp. | reverse complement strand
ATACATTCAGCCAGAAAACTATTTTGTAACCTACATTTTTCGCACAAATGCAAAATTAAAAGCTGCACGACAAAGCGGACTTACTGAAAGAATAAATTTATATCATAAAGAGCAGTTAAAAGAACTTAATTATCCAATTCAAGGAATAAAAGATTGTGATTTTGCCTCACAAGAAGAATGTGATGAAAAATATAATGGAAATTGGTATTACTATTACAAATAACACAGTGTTCAATTTATTAGGCATTTGAGCAGAAAAGATACCCTTCAACAACTTCCAGTTTGTAAAATTGAAAAATATGAATTTGAAGGGATGTGTTTCAAGTGACAAAGGAAGAACGACAAAAATATAAGGAACTAACAAAAGCGTTGCCTAAAATATTAAAAGATAAAATTAAAAAATATAAGTTTAAGAAAAAAGACTTTATGATTTGGTATAACAAAAAAGAATTATTTTTCGATTTGCTTATTGATGTGAAAGTAAAGTCAGATGATAAGTGTTATTGTACTGCCGTAGAAACAATCAAACCATTGTGGTTAGATGAGTTGTTATGGGATTTATTGAAAATGGAAAACAACAAAGAAGCACCTTTAAGTTTGAGAACTATTGGTGCATTTACAGTTAGCGGAGCTGAATTGTTTAAAAATGAAACAGAATTAAAAGAATGGACAATCAGTGAATTAGAAGAAATCATAGATAATAATTTAGAACATTTTTATAAAACTGTTCAATCATCTTCAATCTGTGATTTTTACAATAATTTAGAAAATTCTATATACCATGTCGAATTAAGAAAAGCATTATCATTTATTTATGATCATAAATATCAAGATGCATTAGATTATTTATTAGATAAAGGCGATGGTGTTTTTAAAAATGGTGATATATCTATAAATAGTGCTATGAGAGAATACTGTAAAAACCAACTTTCTCATTGATAACTAGAGATATCTATACTCCTGTAACAGATGGATGGAGTTCACTTGATTGTGTGATGCAGAATCGACTAAGAAAATAGACTTCTTAAAATAAATATTAGATTATGAAATCTCGAAGGAGTCCAGAATTTTATGTGGGAAATTTATTTACAGCAGATAAGAGAAGAGAAAGAACTATATGATGAGGAAATAAATTCCGGTGCATCCGAGAAAGAAATTTATGAATTGGTAACAACTGCAAAAGAGAAATGGAACATGAAGATTCCGCAACAATATCTGGATGCTCTTTCAAGGATAAACGGAATAGAATTTAATGGATTTATTTTATATGGTGTGGACCAGCATTTATTAGAGCATGAAATGAAACAGCTTGTTTATGGACTATTGGAATTCAATCACATATGGTATGAAAATGAAAAGCAGAGAGAATATTTATTTTTAGGCGAAAGTAATATTAGCTGGTATGTCTACCAATATAAAAATCAATGTTATATGGAATTGGATCGGCCATCTGGAAGAGAAATCCATCGATTCCGTAATTTTTACGAAATGTTTGATAAGGTTTTGAGTGAGGCGATTATGGGATAAGGGAGGAGACAATAGATATCTGTTTTTGATGATATTATCGTTTATAAAAAAGGCGGCTACATAGGAGTGATAAAAACTATGAAATATAAGGTTTTAGAGGACTTTGAAAATTATGAAGAAGTAGAACAAGATGTTATAAGTTTATATAAGAATAAAATTCCTAAAAAGTTATTAGATATTTGGAAAGAATATGGTTTTGGAAGTTTTATGGATAATTATATTAAAATTATCAATCCAAATGAATATAAGGAATTGTTAAATGATTCATATTTTAGAGGAAAGGAATCTATTCCAGTCATGCTTACAGGATTTGGAGATATAATAACTTGGGAGAAAAATAGATACTTAGGTATTGTTAAATATCGTAAAGGAACATTTGATATTATTGAAGATGGATTCGAATACTTTTTAGATGATATAATGGACCCTGAATATGTAAGAGATTTTCTTGATAATTCACAATATAAGAAAGCTATAATTGAAAATGGTAAACTTAATTTTGAAGAATGTTTTGGATATGTACCTTTACTAGGGCTAGGGGGTAGTGAAAAAGTAGAAAATTTAAAAAAGGTGAAAATAAAAGAGCATATAGCATTAATTATACAAATGGCAGGTAAAATTGAATAAAAAAATGCACTGGGTACAGGTGTGGGCGTCCCCATCGTCCTGCTCCAGGTATTTTCCATTTTTGTCCCCTGTGCCGTATATCCGAAAGGCAGGAAAAATGGCGTAAGTAAGAGGGATTCCAACGCTTGCAGAAATGTGATACAATAGAAGAAACGAAGCAACAATGTGTACTTTTAGTGGAGGGAGCAAATGATAGTAGAAGAAGTTTTTTGTGATTTATTTGATAAATATGGCGAAGAATTTAATTGGTATTTAATTCCTCTTTCAAAAGCCAAAGAAACCCTCGTTGAGGAACTAAAAAGAGAACTTGGAAAAGAACACATTTTATATCATAAAAATATTTTTGCTGTAGCAAAGTGCGAATCCAATGATGATGTACTATATGTTACAAATAATGAATCTGGAGAAGATATTTACTATATTTTTCATTTAACCTATTCAAGCGACAATGTCGTTGGTTTTCCGAGATATGAAGAATTTAAAGACATTTATGCTGTCAAAAATCATATCGAAAACTTATTTATCGATAATTGTATGGAGAATAATGGAGAATGAAAAAAACTTAATTGTCCAACAGATTTTGAGACAGCTGGATGGTATTGAAGCACAATTGAACGGGGATGGAATCTATACCGAGCAGGGAGATCTGCTGTAGATTTTTACCATCGATCAGGGCGATATTGTAACTATACAATACGATATTGTAAAGGATTATGGGTTCTGCCTGATCCAGCTTACGGATTTCAGCGGCTCAGAAACCACTAAACAGGACGCTAGAGACATGATAGATAGCTTTGTTTGAGATACGGAAGAATAAATTGACACAGGAACAGTGATTTTATAGGAAAATGACGAAGATGGAGAAACGAAAACTTTCAGGAAAAACAATTTTGAAGCTGGTAGGGGCGATTTTGGCTCTGGCTTATTTGGGGTTTTGCCTCTATGCGGGTATTACCGGGAAATTTCCGGGTATGCACAGAGTTGAGCATGTGATGCGTTTCGGTGACCTTAAAAACTGGGTATCCGGTGGGATGTCGGCTGTGATGATTTTTGCCTTTTGCATCACTTCCACTCTAAATGACCTCAATCTCCAGAAGGGACGCAAAAAATCATTTTTACCGCTTTTTCTTACCATGATTTTGCCAATGATTCTTCTTTTGCTTTTGGAGTCTTATCTGGATATTGGGTGGATTGGGATTGCTCTTTATGCCGGCGTTACAGTTTTCCTGTTTGGAGTTGCATGGACTCCACAACTTTTGAATCAGTGGATTACCCGCCGACTTTTGCGTGATGAACCCATGAACGGCAAACAACAGGTACAGATTATCGAGTGGATTCATTTTCAGCCGTTGAAAAAGTTGCTGATCTTCGGGCTTTGGGGCTTTGGCGTCGTGCTGGTTCTGCGTGGCATCTGGGTAACGGCAACCGGGAAAATCGAAATGGATGAAGAGCTTTTTCTGTTTTTACTTGGCACAGCAGTTCTGGTTGTGGCTCTGTTTCAGAAAATGAGACGCTATGTCTGTGCGCCTTACCGGAACATACCGGTACTGAATCAGATTCTCAGCAAAAACCAGTTGGAGCAGCTGTTGGATGGAGAACACTTTGAACCGATAGAGTTTGAAGATGAAGGCATGAAAAAGTATCTGGAAATATACCAAAGCCAGAACTGGATGCTGATTGGCGGTAAGCTGCTCTCAAAAAAGCTGGCTTTATGGTTCACAATGAATCGGTTCAGGAATCATACTTCCTTGAAGATACTTTACCTTAACGGCATGACTGCCAAAGTAACAGTCGATCTGGAGATTGAAGAAAACCGATACAAGGAATTTACTGCTGTACTGAAAGAATTGATTGGATACGAAAGCTCTCTTAGACTGTATGAAAAAGAAGAACAGCTGGCACAGAAATTTGCGTCCTTTTTCCCGGAGCAAACTTCCGAACAGGATCGTGTAGCTGATTTTCTTTCTCAGGATGTGACGCTGATTCGGCAGGAGTATATTCAGACATTCTCCCCTCCGTCAGACACCCGGAAAAAAAAGCGGAGTAAACGGGAACGGGAATAAAAGATTTTCTTCATTTTTCGACAGAGAAAAGTTTATTTGGACTTACCGCTTGCATCGGTGCTACTGATAACAAAGATAATAACGATGATAATGCATTGCTTTATATCTATTATTTAAACCATAAAGGTTTGGAAAAGAAAGAAGAAATATTAGAAAGAACAGTTCAAGGAAAAGGTGGAAAGAAAAAACTATGGGGTTATTTGATAAATTCTTTAAGAAAGATGTGCCTGTGAAAGAAAAAATATTTGAAGATTATTTTACAGAAATACAAACGGATATGGTTTCTATTTGTTTGGAATATGTAGAAAATAAAGCTGATAAGATCTATCTCTATGCATCATTTGAATCTAATGTTATGACACCCAATTATTTCTATGATATCGGTGGAACTATATTAAACAAACATAAGCTAAATGATGCAAACAATGGGTTTGTCTATGATGTATCACCTGACCGGCAAAAAGCGTGTTTGAATATTTTAATGGAAGATATCAAAAAAATGGTAAACCTGTGCAAAGAACATAACAGACCAATGCCAACAGAAATAAAAATGGTTTATGATGTAAATACAAAGGAGGTTCATGCGGATTACAAATATGAATCTGTTTATAGTAACCATAAAACCAAAACGGCATACGATGTTGTGAATGAATGGATGGAAGAAGTAAAAAATCAGAAAAATAAAAAAGATACGGACTATTGCGAGAGACAACAGCAGATGATGATATGAAAATATATGAAGTGGTTCTGAATGGAAATCAATATGCGATGCTGGAGAAAATGCTTTCGGGGGACAGTTTTTCTGGAAGAGAAAGAATTATATGATGGGGAAATAAATTCAGGTGCATTCGAGAAAGGAATTTATGAATTGGTAACAACTGCAAAAGAGAAATGGAACATGGAAATTTTGCAACGATATCTGGATATTCTTTTAAGGATAAACGGATTTGAAAATGGAAATAAAAATCATGGACATTTACAAAGGTATTGATGACTGGGAATTATGAGGAAAGTTAGGGATAGGCTTTCATGCGGAACTTTGTTATAATATGGTCAACAGAGAAGGAGTGTGAATGACATGGTTAAAGAAAGAAAACGCCTTCCAGTGGGAGTGGAAAATTTTGAGCAGATTATTAATGATAACTATTATTATGTGGATAAAACACGGTTGATTTCCGAACTGCTCCGTAATGGTGGAATGGTAAATCTTTTTACCAGACCAAGACGTTTTGGGAAAACCTTAAATATAAGTATGCTGGAACACTTTTTTTCCATAGAGAGAGATCAGAGTATCTTTGATGGATTAGAAATTTCAAAAGATACAAAACTGTGTGAAGAGTATATGGGAAAATACCCGGTTATTTCAATTTCCCTGAAAGGAATCAATGCAGCCACTTATGAGGATGCATTTGATTTTGCAGTTCGAATCATGAAAAAAGTAGCCCGTAATGTTCAGTTTCTTTTGGGGAGTGACGCCTTAAGTGATTATGACAAGTTAGAATATAGGGAACTTTTGAATAATAATATGAGTGAGGCTGCATTTTGTGGTGGATTGAAAATATTATCGGAATTATTGGAGAAACATTACGGAACAAAAGTAGTTCTTTTGATTGATGAGTATGATGTTCCATTAGCAAAAGCATTTGAAAACGGGTATTATGATCAGATGGTCTTTTTAATCCGTAGTTTATTGGAACAGGCATTGAAAACGAATGACAGCCTGAAATTTGCAGTGATGACAGGATGCATGCGTATTTCAAAAGAAAGTATCTTTACGGGACTTAATAACCTGAAAGTATTGTCCATTACAGATGAACGTTATGATGAATATTTTGGTTTTACAGATACGGAAGTAAGAGAAATGCTGAAGTATTATGAAATCGAGGATCATTATGAAGAAGTAAAGAACTGGTATGACGGGTATCAGTTTGGCGGCGTAGAAGTGTACTGCCCCTGGGATGTATTGAACTACTGTGATAAAATAAAAGATCATGCAGATTCTTTCCCGGAAAATTATTGGATCAACACCAGCAGTAATGATGCCGTCAAGAAATTCATTCAAATGTCCGGTAATTTTAAAACCAAGCGTGAGATTGAAACTTTGCTCGCCGGAGAGGAAATTATAAAAGAGATTCATCAGGAGCTTGTCTATCCGGAAATGTATCAGTCGGTAGAGAACGTCTGGAGCCTGTTGTTTATGACGGGATATTTAACGCAGCGTGGAAGAGTTGATGCAAAACGGTATAAACTTGCGATACCGAATCTGGAAATCCGGGATATTTTTGAAACACAGATCATGGAATACTTTAAAGAGAGCGTTGCAAAGGACGGCGATACATTAAGCCGATTCTGTGATGCCCTGAAAAACGGTGAGGAAACGAAGGTAGGAGAAATTTTTGAAAGCTACCTGAAAAAGACCATCAGTATCCGGGATACGTTTGTGAAAAAAGCAAGCAAGGAGAACTTTTATCATGGGATACTGCTTGGAATCCTGGGTGTGAAGGAAGAATGGTACGTATCGTCCAATCAGGAAAGCGGTGAAGGATACAGCGATATCCTTTTTGAAACCGAAAACAGTGAAACAGTTATCCTTATCGAAGTTAAGTATGCCAATGACGGAAATCTTGATCAGGCTTGTGAACGGGCACTACAACAGATAGTGGAAAAGAAATATGATGAAGAACTCCGGGAGAACGGAGTGGATAAAATTTTAAAATACGGGATTGCGTGTTATATGAAACGATGCAAAGTAAAACTGGCAGATTCATGATACGTCCCAAAACAATCAGGTGATAAAAAAGCGGAACTGTAAGAGGGCAGTTCCGTTTTTTTATGGCCTGATTTATGAACCAGAGGAAAGGAGATAAAGCATATGTACATACGGGAATGCCCTACATAAGATTCGGGGAAATAAGAATACACAATCACACTCAAAAACCAACAGGAAAGGAGCGTTGCAATTGAAACATAGAAAACACAGATGGCTAGCGGGAACGCTGGCTTTTCTTTTATCCTGTTCTGCACTTATTCCGTCTGGGAATGCCGTATTTGCGGCATCAAAAGGCAGAGTAGCAGAATCGGAGACAAATGTAATAAAGGAAAATCAAAATGAAGATCAATGAAGTGGTAAAAAAAATCAATGTGGATATGTTTGTAAATCAGAAAGCGTGGCTGGCAAAACAGGCAGCGCAACCTAATGGAAAACAGGCAAAAGGCTTACTGAATTTACTGGATATGATTCAGGATGCAGCGGAAGAAGAGCTTGGAATGGATTTTAGCCTTTTACTCGAAACAGAGGAAGTAACACAATATTGTTCTAACTGTGGCCGGGAAACGAAACTAAGTTGGAATGTGCAAACGGATGGACTGAAAAGTTTCTGCCCGCACTGTGGAAATCGTGTGATGCTGTGTACGTATTGTCCGGCAAGGGATACGTCTGGTTTCGGCTGTGATTATGATCGTGTGACAGACACATGCACTTATAATCAACAGTAAGAAAACAAGCAACTACTGAGACTGTCAGAAACACGGTATTTACGAAAGAGATGCCCTTGAGGTGTCTCTTTTTTAAAAATTTGATGCCAAAAATTTTTTTCTTTCTGTTCTTTCATGTTCCTTTTGTATATTTCAAAATAGGAGAAACCAAAATGGGGGCATTGGGCTTGTATGCTGATGTCACCAGAATAGATGGAAAGGAGAACAATCATGGATATTTTTGAAGATGTACGCAAGGAACTGGGGTATGACTATATTTCAGACCTGAGACATGAACAGACGGCTGCAAAAGAGGCGCTGAAACGTATGGATATGAACAAATATTCACACGAACAGATAATTGAGTTCCTGGCATATATTGTTTAATGTTCTGCAAATCTATGAAAAAAGATACCTTTATGGTGTCTTTTTTTGTGTAAAACGGAACCGGGTTCCATTTTTGGATAATAGAACCATAAAATTCTTATCTGTAAAAATATCATATTTATATTAGTACGGTATACTACCGACTGTAATAAGAACTTCCGGTGCGGTGGAAATGGTTCTTATTTCTTCTTCCTATTTTGAATTTTCGAACGTGCCGCCGCACCACTGATTACAAGTTCGGAGGAAATTCCTCCATTTCGACTCATACATTTCCTATTCTTCTTTCAGGCCGTTCCATACCGGGGCGGCCTACTTTTTTGCGTATTTTTCTTTTGTCCCATCCATATGCATGGAGTAACAAAAAATCCCATATTATTTTTGTAACTCGTAAACAGACACAAACCGAAGGTGCTTATGGAAAAAATGGTCTATACCGTGGTGGATCTTATGGAAATCCTGGGCATAAGCAGAAATAAGGCCTATGCTTTTGTCAAAGACGCATATCTGTCCAAGGATAAATTTCGGGTAATTAAGATTAACGGTTCATATCGAATTCCGAAAGAGAGTTTTGAAAAATGGCTAATTGAAGGCAATTAAGATTTGACATACCTCATAGTATTTTGTACAATAATTCCGATGTTCAGGTCCTTTAAAACGTGTGGAACAAATGGAGGACTTAATCATGAACACAGATGTTTATTTTAAAAATCAAGATTGGCGTATTTCTATCAAAAAAGTAAATACACGGAATTTTACAATCACATATGAGGAGAAAGGAGGATTCAACAGCAAAGAAGCCGCTATACAGGCAAAAAAACAGTACGATCAAGCGTATACAGAAAACATCAAAAAGATAAAAGAAATGACAAATATCCGCTTTACATTCAAGGAATACTTAAAATACTGGCTGGAAGAATATTTTTATAAAACAGCAGATGGAGCAACACTTGTTTTAGGAAGGTGGACTATCGAAAAGATTATCTTGCCCCATGTGTATCAGGATGTTTTGTTAGGGTATATTACAGCAAACTACATCAACGATATTATTGACCGGTGCAAAAAAGTTTGTCCATCAGCAGGAGAAATGAGTTATAAGTATATGAGGAATGTGTTAAAAACCGCATATACTTATGGATACCTGAAGGCAGATATCCGTGATGCATTGAATCCGGTAAAACGTCAGATTCCACAGATTCGTTTATTAACCAAACCGCAATTAAAAGCGATGTTGGAGGAAGCTAGTAAGCATCCATCCACTTACTTTGAAATTTTGGCAGCTACTTTTTTAGGACTTCGTTCCGGAGAAATCCGTGGTCTCAAGTTCAGTGATTTTAATGAAAAAGAAAAAACAGTACGGATTTGTCGGCAGTATACGACTAGCTATGCTTTGGCAGAAGGTAATGATTCTTATACATTTACTGCTATACCAAAAGAAAAATCTCCAAAAGCGGATAGTTATCGTCTTCTAAAAATACCAGATTTTATTTTTGATGAATTAAAAAAACGAAAAAAATTAAATAAAGAGATCATTCGGAAATGTAAGTCTCAGGGAATGACGAATTTGGATGAACAGTATGTGAGTATTACTGCAATGGGTACATTAAAAGCGAAAGGAACTTCGGCTGCTTCTTTAAAACGGATTTGTAATTGTGCATGTGTACCGGCTGTCAGTATGCACTCCCTGCGTCATTTATTTGCAACGCTTTTATTAGAAGAGGGTGTAAATCTTGAATATATTGCCCGTCTTATGGGACACAGTTCTCCAATGACAACATTTAATATTTATTGTGGTGTCTTCGAAGCCGGCAATGACACCAGGAACTTGTTGGAAACAGTTACACCTTTTAGCTGTGAGCGAATGGAGGTGTGATGTGATCATGTACGAAAAATCAGAAATTTCGCCATACTTTTCTTATGGTTCCGTAATCTCTTACCGTTTTCTTGGTAATGTATCCAAAAACAGAGGGAAATATCGTTTTCGCTATGAATTGACTTTTGAAAACGGGGAAGTAATAAATAAACAGCAGTCCGGGTTTATGACCATTAAGGAAGCGAATCAGAAAAAGGAACTGTTAGTACATGAGATTCTATCTGGAAACTATTGTCCTTTTGAATTTACAGTTGAAGAATATTATGACTATTGGTTTTCTTATGTTCTCGATAAATTTGCATATAACACTTTTCAGAATTATTATTCTATAGTTCGTTTGCATTTACTTCCGAAATTAAAGAAAGGATTGAAATTGTCCGAACTGACTCTGGAAAAATTGATGCGAGTGATTAAAGCAGCACCGTCCGATTATCTTCGAAAGCATCTGGCAGTATTACTAAAATCAAGCTTGAATCTGGCTTATGAAAAGAATTATATTCATACAAAACTGGGGAATATGGTTTACGATCTTGCAAAAAATAAGTATACATTCAAAAATAAAAAGCGGGATGTCATGTGGAGCCTGGACGAAATAAAATATGTCCTGCTTCAAAGTAAGGAAAACTACCCTGAGTTATACCTGCCTTTACTGCTCTCCCTTATACTCGGTACGAGGATTTCTGAAACAATTGCGTTGAAATATAAGGATATTGATTTCCTTGGTAAAACTGTCCATATTTCACGCCAGATTGGAAAAGAATATGATCCAGAAGAAGAGATTGTTAAAAAAAGAGAAATTGTTCCAAAAACCTATGCCGGAGATCGATATATTCCTATACCCGATTGGGTGATCGATGAGATCATTGTAAAACGGGCATGGTATGAAAACGCCCGCAGAGAATCCCAAAATTTTCAGGATAATGATTATATCCTATGCAGAGCAGATGGTACTCCATACCATCGTTCATATTTTGGAAGGTTATTCCGTCCGCTACTGAGCATGTGTGGCTTCGAGCAGATCAGGTGGCACGACTTGCGACATATCTACGCATCTATGCTCCGGAATAATGCGGTTAATTTAAAAGCAATCTCTGAATTCCTTGGTCATGCCTCACCGGAATTTTCGGAAAACGTTTATATTACTCAAAAGGAAGTAGCTTATGATTGTACTGTTTTAGTAAATGTATGGAAAGACGTAAAACCTGTTCCTGAGAAAGAAGAAGTCTGCTGTCAAATTCCTTTTTGTGACAGTCTTCAGGATATTTTGCAGAGTTTACGTAGTGAATAAAAAAACAAAATACATAATGAAATTCGTATTTTTATAAGAAAAATCCTTCTTCTTCTTTGCTTTAAATGTTATAATATATTATACTATATTCATTTTTATCAATCAGTACCAAATAATACCTAAAATTTGGATTTTCCAAAAGTTGTCGCATTTTGCATTTTTTGCCTCTAAAAAAGGAGGGATTTTTGCTTATAAATACAACTTTTGAATCCTAAAAAACACAAAAAACAGGACAACTGGACTTTGTGGAAAATGTACAAAAAACAGGAGGTTTTCATGAGAAAACTAGCTTTAAATGATGAAATATTACTAAAAATCGAGAAGCCCGCCCGGTATATCGGGAATGAAGTCAATAGTGTCATGAAAGACCCGGAAAAAGTGGATATTAGGTTCGCTATGTGCTTTCCGGACGTTTATGAAATAGGAATGTCTCACCTGGGAATCCAGATTCTTTATGATATGTTTAACCAGCGGGAAGATATCTGGTGTGAGAGAGTGTATTCTCCCTGGCCGGATCTGGACAAGGTTATGAGAGAAGAAAAAATTCCTCTCTTTGCTTTGGAGTCCCAGGAGCCTGTTAAAAATTTTGATTTTCTTGGGATTACCATTCAGTATGAAATGTGTTATACCAATATTTTACAGATTCTTGATTTGTCTGGCATCCCGCTAAAAGGAAAAGAGAGAACGGAGGAAGATCCTATTGTGATTGGCGGCGGTCCGTGTGCTTCTAATCCGGAACCGTTGGCAGATTTCTTTGACCTTTTTTATATGGGCGAGGGAGAGACCGTTTATTTTCAGTTGATGGATCTTTATAAGGAGAATAAGGCAGCAGGCGGAAGCAGACAGGATTTTCTCAGAAAAGCAGCAGGTGTTCCGGGAATTTATGTTCCTTCTTTATATGAAGTATCTTATAAAGAAGACGGTACTATTGCAGAATTTAAACCGATAGAAGAGAATGTTCCTGCTACTGTGGAAAAACAGGTAGTAATGGATGTTACCAACACCTATTATCCTAAAGCGCCGGTAGTTCCCTTTATCAAAGCTACTCAGGATCGTGTGGTTCTTGAGATTCAGCGTGGCTGTATCCGTGGCTGCCGTTTTTGCCAGGCGGGTATGCTGTATCGCCCTACCAGAGAACGGGATGTGGAGTTTTTAAAACAAAAAGCAGTGGAAATGCTGGATGCTACCGGACATGAGGAAATTTCTCTCAGTTCTTTAAGCTCCAGTGATTATTCTCAGCTTCCGGAACTGGTGAATTTCCTGATGGAAGAATGTGGCAGACGGGGTGTTAATATTTCTCTGCCATCGCTTCGTATTGATGCTTTTTCTCTGGATGTTATGAAAAAAGTTCAGGATATCAAAAAAAGCAGTCTTACTTTCGCGCCGGAGGCAGGTTCCCAGAGACTTCGCGACGTTATCAACAAAGGACTCACGGAAGAAGTAATTCTGGAAGGGGCAGGTAAAGCTTTTGAAGGCGGATGGTCAAAAGTTAAATTGTATTTCATGCTGGGACTTCCTACAGAAACAGAGGATGATATGAAAGGTATTGCTCATCTGTGTGAAAAAATCGCAAAACGTTATTATGAGATTCCGAAGGAGCAAAGAAATGGAAAATGTCAGATTACGGCAAGTACCTCCTTCTTTGTTCCCAAACCATTTACTCCTTTCCAGTGGGCGCCTATGTGCAGAGAGGAAGAATTTTTAGATCGCGCCCGGATTGTGCGGGAGGAGATCCATGCACAGTTAAATCAGAAGAGCATCCGATATAATTGGCATGAAGCCGATGTGACCATTCTGGAAGGTATTTTGGCAAGAGGAGACAGAAAAATCAGCGACGTTATTGTGAAGGCTTATGAAAAGGGAGCGCTTTTTGATTCCTGGTCCGAGTATTTTCATCCGGAATTTTGGAGAGAATCCTTTGAAGAGTGTGGAATTGATACAGATTTTTATACCGTCCGTGAGAGAAAAGAGGATGAAATTTTCCCATGGGATTTTATTGATGCAGGCGTAAGTAAAAAGTTCCTTTTGAGAGAATGGAAACATGCACAGGAAGAAAAAGTAACGCCAAATTGCCGGATGCAGTGTTCCGGTTGTGGCGCAGGAAAATATCAGGGAGGTGTCTGTGTTGAAAGTAAGGGTTAAGTTTGCAAAAGAAGGAGCTATGAAGTTCATTGGGCATCTGGATATTATGAGATATTTTCAAAAAGCCATTCGTAGAGCAGATATTCCGATTGCATTTTCCGGTGGTTTTTCTCCCCATATGATTATGTCTTTTGCTGCTCCTTTGGGAGTGGGTGTGACAAGCAGTGGAGAGTATTTTGATATGGAATTAACGGAAGCGGTACCTTCTGCTGTTATGGAGGAAAAGTTTAATAACGTCATGGTGGAGGGAATGAAGGTCTTAAGTGTAAGAGAAATTCCCGATGGAAAAGCCAGCGCCTGTATGTCTCTTGTGGCAGCGGCAGATTATTTTGTGCGTTTTCGAGAGGGGAAAGAGCCCACAGCGAATTGGAGAGAAAAACTCCAGGAGTTTTTTGCTCAGGAGGAAATTGTAATTCTCAGAAAGACAAAAAGAAGCGAGAAGGAAACGGATATCAAACCCTGGATTTACCAGTTGGATTTAAAAGATGATGGAGTATTTATGCAGCTTTCTTCCGGAAGCGTCCATAATCTGAAGCCAGATCTTGTAATGGAAGCTTTTGCGAAATATCTGGGGGCGGAATTAGATCCGTTTGCTCTGCTGATTCATCGTCAGGAGGTTTATGCAGATTTAGGTACGGAAAATTCCAGAAAACTGGTTTCTCTGGAAGATCTGGGAACTGTTATAGAATAGAGAGGTTTTTATGAAACGGTTAATTGTTACAGATCTTCCCTGGAAAGGAAAACAGTGCCGTGTAGTGGCCCAAGTAGTTAATAATAAGCTGTGGTCTCTATCTGTTGCAAAAGGGGAAAATGAATTATTGGGAAGTATTCATGTTGGGAAAGTACAAAAGGTACTTCCCAACATTCAGGGAGCATTTGTGGAAATAGAGAATCATCTTCCCTGTTACTTGCCTCTTTCCCGGAAAACGAATCTTATTTTTGTTGGAAAAGAGAAAAAATCTCCCGAATTAAAAGCAGGAGATGAGATTTTAGTGCAGGTAACTCAGGAAGCGCTAAAGCTTAAGGCGCCTTCTGTTTCAGGAAATTTAAGTTTCACTGGAAGATACCTGGTACTTACAACAGGCAATAAAAAGCTGGGGATTTCAGGGAAGATTCCCTCTGAAAAGAGAGAAGGATTAAGAGTTTTCATGGAAACATTATTGCCCTGTGACAGAGATTTTGGTGTGGTTGTACGTACAAATGCTTCTCGTGCTTTGCCGGAAGAGATTGCAGAGGAATACAGGATATTGTTGGAAGAGAAAGAAAATACGTTAAAAAAGGGAAGTTACAGTCTTCCCTTTACCTGTATAAAAGAGGGAGATTCTCTGTTATTGGAAGAATTAAAAGGGTTAGACTGGGAGGAAATGGAAAAGATTGTAACAGATATTCCTCAGATATACCAGCAAATATGTTCTTTTAAAAAGCAGAGAAATATAAAGGCAGATTGTCTGGTGGAACTTTATCAGGATGCTCTTCTTCCTTTGTATAAAGTATATTCCTTGGAATGTGGTCTGGAAGAGGCTCTTTGGGAAAAAGTATGGCTCCGTTCCGGCGGTTTTCTTGTGATCCAACAGACGGAAGCATTCGTATCTATCGATGTGAATTCAGGAAAATACAGCAGTAAAAAGATGCCGGAAGAGTTCTTTTGGAAAATGAATGTGGAAGCAGCCGAGGAAATTGTCCGGCAAATACAGTTGAGAAATTTGTATGGTATCATTTTAATTGATTTTATTAATATGAAATCTCAGGAAAACAGGGCAGAATTGATACATCTTATGAAAAAACTGGTAAAAGCAGATCATATTAAAACTACGGTTGTAGATGTGACTGCTTTGGGAATTATGGAAGTTACCAGGCAAAAAGAGAAAAAATCTCTAAAAGAACAATTACAGGATATTATAGGGTAAAGAATAGAAAAACGGAGGCGATGAGATTGAAAAAAAGACCTTTAAAACCCTGGCATGGGTTGATATTTTTCATTTTTATCATGGCAGTATTTTTTGTTCTGTGCGTTCCTATGCAGTGGGCGTGGGGACTTTATGGCGTTGCTGCCACAGAGATTGTTATTCTGGTAATAGCTATATTGTTTGCAAAAATTATGGGGTTTTCTTTGAGAACCTTATTTCCGGTAAGACTTCCGGAATTTCTTCCCTTACTGGGTACTTTTGTCATGTGGGGAAGCGGATATATTGTTACCATGGTGGTCATGCTGATACAATATCGGCTCTTTCCGGTGCAAATGACACAGGTAAGCAGTGGATTGAATCAGGTGATCTTCAGTACGCCTTTTTTAGTATCCGTATTCATTGTATCCATACTTCCGGCTATATGTGAAGAAGCGGTACATCGGGGAGTAATTCTTCATTCTCTGTATCCGATTTCCAAAGAATGGGTGGTGGTTTTACTCATGGGATTATATTTCGGAGTTTTCCATACCGATCCCCTTCGTTTTTTGCCCACAGCGATTTTGGGCGCTATCATGTCCTACATTATGCTGGAAACAGAAAATATGGTGTATTCCTCCTTCTTTCACTTTATAAATAATTTTTTGCCCCTGGTGTTATCTTTGGCGTTGTCGGGTATGAATTCTTCAGAACAATTTCAGCAGGCGCAGGAATTGTTGACAGAGGGAAGCAGTATGGTGATCCCTGTGGCGTCAATCGGTATTTACATGATTTTAGCTGCAGCGGCGCCTTTCGGTTTCTATTTGGGAAATTATCTGCTCCATTATAAAAAAGGAATTCGGAAAAGCTTTATTCCTGAAAAAAACAGATGGACTGTAATATTAAGTATTGCGATTCCGACGATTGTAATATTTGTATTGGGAATATTTCTTTTTCTTGGCGGCATTCTTTTTGATCCTGTATTTCACCAATATATGAGAGGGTTTTAGTGGAACTATGGAAAGAGAGGAATTGATTCAAAAACTGCTGGCTTATACGGAAAATGAAAAGCAGTTTTTAAAAGACGGCAATTTTCATGTGGAGGTTCCCCAGCCACAGGAACTTCTGGAGGAAGAGATTCTTCAGCCGGGTGAAAACATCGGGATTGTCCGTCAGGACAGATTTCGTCCTGTGGGAAAACACAGACATAATTATATTGAATTGAATTATGTCTGGTCCGGGTGGTGTGCTCAGCAGGTGCAGGGCAGGCGGATTGTCACCAGACAGGGAGATATTTGTCTGATGGACTCGGAGGCAGAGCATTCGGTGGGACTTTGCGGAGAAGGCGATATTCTGGTAAATCTGTTGATGCCCAAACGATATTTTGATCATCATTTCTTTGCGCGGATGAATGGGCAGGGAATCTTGTCCCGTTTTTTATTGAATGCAGTAACAAAACAAAGAAATAAAGAACATTTTCTTCAATTTCCCACCAGTCAAAATCCTCGGGTTGCCTGGATTATGGAGCAGATTTTGTTGGAGTATTACGGAGACGATCTGGGGCGTCAGGAAGTTCTGGACAGTTATATGATTTTGTTGTTTACAGAAATGCTTCGTTCTTTCCGAAGCAACCATGCAGATTCCGGAGAAAAAGACAAAATTCCTCTTCCTGAGATTCTTCATTATATGGAGAAGAATTATCTTACCTGTACCCTTTCTCAGGTGGCAGAGCAGTTCGGTTTTCATCCGGTTTATCTGACAACTGTTTTGAAAGAAAAAACGGGAAAAAGTTTTGTGGAACATATGCAAAATCAACGTCTTTCTCAGGCAGTGAATCTTCTTTTGCGGACCGATCTGACTGTGGCAGAAATCGTAGATCAGGTAGGGTACAGCAATGTGGATTTCTTCTATCGAAAATTTCGTCAGGCTTATGGATGTACACCTGGAGAGTATCGGAAATCCACCTTAAAATCGGTCAGTATTTAGTATAAGAATCGTTATTGAAAGAATCTTCTTTTTAGGGTAACGTGTAGTTATCATAAAACAGTGAAATACACTGAAAGGAGGTTCTTTTTTTATGTTTTGTATTGGAAAAATAGCAGTTGATTATTTGCCGCAGCCACAGGGAGTTACGGGACACCCACAATTTTTATGGGTTATGAAATCCGATAAACAGAATGTCCGCCAGACGGCGTATCGGTTACAGATTGGAAAAGAAGGAGATTTCCAAACTCCTGTATATGACAGTCAGAAAGTGGAGAGTGAACAATCAACACAGATTTCTCCTGAAGATTTTGAGATGGAGGCGCTTACCGGTTACAGTGTCAGAGTGAAGGTGTGGAATAATCTGGGAGAAGAAAGTGAATGGAGCGCCCCTGTTTCTTTTCTTTCGGCATTGAAAAAAACGGAAGACTGGAAAGCAGATTTTATTTCTGTAGAGACAGAAGAAGCGGATAAAATGGATTCCAGGGGAACTTATATCCGGGGAAAATTTTATGTGAATAAAAAGATTAAAAACGGGTATCTGGTGTCTACAGCTCTGGGGTTGTATCATCCTTATCTGAATGGGGTAAAGGTGGGAGATGATGAGATGGCGCCAGGCTGGACGGTCTACAATGAACGGCTTTTGTATCAGACCCATGAAGTGACTTCTCTGTTGCGTGAGGGTGAAAATGTGCTGGGCGCGCATGTGGGAGCCGGCTGGTATAAAGGACGTATGGGTTTTGAAAATTACAGAAATATTTATGGACCGATTACAGCTTTTTCTGCGCAGCTTCTCCTTCGGTATGAAGATGGGACAGAAGAAACTGTGGTAACAGATGAAAGTTTTTCCGGTTGTGACAGTCCGGTTCTTTTTTCTGAGATTTATGACGGAGAATTATATGACGCCAGGAAGGAACAAAAAGGTTGGAATCAGCCGGGATTTGATGATAGCAGGTGGAAAAAGGTACACAAGACAGAATATCCATTCAAACAACTGGTATCTCAGGCAGGATGTAAAGTAAGAGAACTGATTCCTATTGATGTAAAAGAAGTTTTTCAGACGCCTCAGGGAGATACGGTACTGGATTTTGGACAAAATCTTACCGGATGGGTTCATGTAAAGGTATTCGGTGATTCCGGGGAAAAAGTGGTCTTAAACTGTTTTGAAACTTTAGATTCCAAGGGGAATGTATATACGGAAAATCTTCGGACGGCGAAAGAAACGCTGACTTACATTTGCGATGGAAACGGGGAGGCGGAATACAGACCTTATTTTACGTTTCAGGGATTCCGATATATCCGGGTGGCTTCTTATCCGGGAGAAATTAAAAAAGAAAATTTTCTGGCGTATGCAGTGCATTCTGATATGGAGGATACAGGATATTTTTCCTGCTCGAACCCTTTATTAAACCAATTACAGCATAATATTTCCTGGGGATTGAAAGGAAACTTTTTGGATATTCCTACAGATTGTCCTCAGCGAGATGAACGGCTGGGATGGACAGGAGATGCACAGATCTTTTGTCGGACAGCTACATTTTTAAAGAATACATATCCTTTCTTCAGCAAGTGGCTAAAGGATGTGGAGATAGAGCAAACAGAGGATGGAGCTGTTCCTCATGTGGTGCCGGATATTTTAACAGGAATGTCTGGAAATAATCGCCTGATAAAAGAAGGCAGCGCCGGTGCGACAGCCTGGGCAGACGTAGCTGTGATTGCTCCCTGGACTTTATATTTATCCTATGGAGATACGAGGATTCTGGAAGAACAGTATGAGAGTATGAAAAAATGGATTCTCTTTATGAAGAACCATAGCGAAGACAGTATCTGGCATTTTGGCAATCAGTTTGGTGATTGGGTAGCCTTGGATGCAGAAGAAGGAAGTTATTATGGCGCTACACCCAATGATTTGATTTGTACGGCATATTTTGCATATTCAACAGGTTTGTTCGTTCAGATGGCGAATGCATTGGGCAAAAAAGAAGATGTGCAGGAATTTCAAAAATTGTATGACACGGTAAAAGACAGTTACCGGAGACATTTTATTACACCGGATGGTCATATGACAGCCAGGACACAGACGGCACAGATTATTACATTATATTTTGATCTGGCGCTGAAACATGAGAAAAAGATTATTATTCAGGATTTATTAACGCTTCTGAAAGAACAGGATGGTCACCTGGTGACAGGATTCGTGGGAACGCCATATTTTTGTCATGCTCTCAGCCAGAATGGATGTACAAAAGAAGCCTATGAATTGTTGCTGAAAGAAGATTATCCTTCCTGGCTCTATCAGGTAAAGATGGGAGCAACTACTGTCTGGGAGCATTGGGATGGGTTGAAACCGGATGGTTCCATGTGGAGTCCTGATATGAATTCCTTCAATCATTATGCATATGGCGCTATAGGAGAATGGCTGTATCGTACTGTAGCCGGAATAGAGGCTGATCCTGCTGCACCGGGATATAAGCATATTATTTTCCAACCTCATACCGGTGGAGGACTTACTTTTGTAAAAGCATCTTACGAAAGTGTTTACGGTACGGTGGGAAGCAGTTGGGAGGAGAACGAGAAAACAGTTTGTCTCCAACTTGAGATTCCGGTAAATACTACAGCTACAGTCATTTTAGAAGAGGGCGCCGTTCCCTGCAAAGGGCAGAAGATGGAATTTAATACAGAAAATGGTAATGTAAAGACAGAATTAGGATCCGGAAATTATCAGATTTTTTATAATAAAAAGTAAACTATAAGGAGGATTACTGCTATGTTATATCCCAAAAATCAAAGTCCCCTTACGGACGAATTATTTCAAAATCCCACCAGTGAATATCGGGGAACTCCTTTCTGGGCGTGGAATTGTCAGATGACAAAAGATAAAATTACTACGATTGTAGACGCTTTACAGGATATGGGTATGGGAGGAGGGCATATCCATTGCCGAACCGGTATGAATAATCCTTATATGAGTCAGGAATTTCTGGATCTTGTAAAGGACGCCAATGAAAAATTCAAAGAAAGAAAAATGATTACCTGGCTGTATGATGAGGATCGTTGGCCCTCAGGAGCCGGCGGTGGTTTGGTGACAAAAGATCAGGAATATCGGATTCGTTTTCTTGTATTTTCTCCAAAGCCACTGGAGGGAGTTCCGGAAAGCAGTCTTTCTTCCAGCGGGCAGGCAGTTCGAAGTGAGAACAGAACACTGTTGGCTAAATATCAGGTATTGCTGGAAGATGGATGGCTGAAAGACTATAAACGGCTGGGCGAAAAGGAAGAGGTACAGGAGGGATATGCAGCCTGGTTTGCGTATCTGGAAATCTCTGGTGATAATCCCTGGTTTAATAATCAGTCCTATGTAAATACCCTGGATAAAAAAGCGATTGAAAGATTTATAGAGGTTACACATGAGGAGTATTATAAGGAGTTGGGCGAAGAATTTGGTGAATCTATTCCATCCATTTTTACAGATGAACCGCAATTTTGTCACAAAACCCGATTGAATTATGCGGATGATAAGATGGACGTCATCATCCCCTATACCGACGATCTGGAAGAAACTTTTGTGGAGACTTACGGACACAGCCTTCTGGATGCACTTCCTGAGCTTTTCTGGGAGAGAAAAGAAGAGATGGTTTCCCAGATACGGTATCAGTATCATGACCATATTTGTGAGCGATTTGCTTCCGCTTTTGCGGATACCATTGGAGACTGGTGTAAGGAACATCAGCTGATGCTGACGGGACATATGATGGAAGAGCCTACATTAAAATCACAGACGGCTGCCTTAGGAGAAGCTATGAGATCATATCGTTCGTTCCAGCTTCCCGGAATTGATATGCTTTGCGATAGCAGAGAATTATCCACGGCAAAACAGGCACAGAGCGCTTCTCATCAATTTGGGTGTCCCGGGGTTTTAAGTGAATTATACGGTGTGACAAACTGGGATTTTGATTTCCGTGGACATAAATTGCAGGGTGATTGGCAGGCAGCTTTGGGAGTAACAGTGCGGGTACATCATTTAACCTGGACTTCCATGGCAGGAGAGGCAAAACGTGATTATCCTGCCTGTATCGGATATCAATCCCCCTGGTATAAAGAATATAAATATGTGGAAGATTATTTTGCAAGGGTAAATACGTTGCTGACAAGAGGAAAAGCCGATGTGAAAATCGGAGTGCTCCATCCTATTGAATCCTATTGGCTGTACTGGGGTTCCGAAGAAAAAACCGGCGGTATCCGTGAGGAAATGGACACGAATTTCCAGAATCTGATTCAATGGCTCTTATATGGTTTTCTTGATTTTGATTTTATCAGTGAGTCTTTGCTTCCGGAACAGAATAAGATAGAGGATTTGACAGATGGCGGTGCGTTTCCGGTGGGAGAAATGAAGTATCAGGTGATTCTGGTGCCGAATTGTGTAACTTTGAGAAAAACTACTCTGGACAGATTAAGAGCATGGCAGGAAAACGGCGGTACTGTTATTTTTGCAGGAGATATTCCTACTTATGTGGATGCGCTTCCTTCTTCGGAAGGCACAGAGTTTGCCAGATCCTGTAGTTGTATCCCGTTTTCTAAAAACAGTATTCTCTCAGCTCTTGCCCCAGTGCGGACGGTAGAGATTCGAAACAGTCAGGGATTGCTGGCAGAAAATCTTATTTATCAGATGAGAAAAGATGGAGAGAACACGATATTCTTCCTGGCTCATGTAAATAAAATGCATACGCCGGATATTCCGCAAAAAGAAGAACTCACGATACGGGTCCGGGGAAATTATCGGGTGATCTGCTATGATCCGTTACAGGGAACGAAAGAGGAACTTCCCTGTAAATGGGAAAATGGCAGCACTGTAATTCATAGAGAAATGTTCGATCATGACAGTTTACTTCTTTGGTTGGAACCTGCTGTTTCTGAAAAATGTCTGAAATCTGTTTCTGAAACAAATACCTATACATGGGAGAGACTTTCTGTTCCCAATCAGGTTCCTGTAAAATTCTCGGAACCAAATGTACTGGTTTTGGATCAGGCAGAATATGCGTTTGACGATGGAGAATGGATGCCAAGAGAAGAAGTATTAAGGATTGATAATCATTTTCGATCTGTTTTGGGATATCCCCTTCGTATGGAAGCTTTTGCCCAGCCCTGGGTAGATCAGCAGGACGAAGAAGTGAAGCATCATCTGAGATTACGTTATACATTTGACTCTGAAGTTGTGGTGGAGGGAGCAGTTTTGGCTCTTGAAAATCCTCATGCAGAGATCCTTTTTAATGGGGAACGGGCAGATGAGAATGTTGTAGGATGGTATACGGATCAGGATATCTTATGTCGTGCTTTAGGTACTGTTCAGCTTGGCAAAAATGTATTGGAGATAAAGATTCCTTACAGAAGAAAAGAAAATATAGAAAATATGTTTCTTCTTGGCAACTTTGGTGTGGAAGTTTCCGGACAAAACGCAGTCCTTACTGCTCCGGTGAAAGAACTTGCTTTTGGGGACATTACCCGACAAAAACTTCCTTTCTACGGAGGAAATCTGGAATATCAGATTCCTCTGGAAACAAAACAGGATGGAGTTGTGAAGCTGGATATTACAAAATTCCGTGTTCCGCTGCTGAGTGTTCAGATTGACGATGAAGAAAGGAAAATAATTGCATTTTCACCTTATACGACGCAACTGCCGGTGAAAAAAGGTGTTCATACGCTGAAAATTACTGTATATGGAAATCGTGTCAATACCTTTGGAACTCTTCATAACTGTAACGAAAATGCATATTGGTGCGGTCCTAATGCGTGGAGGACAACAGGAACTTCCTGGTCTTATGAATATCAACTGAAACCGGTGGGAATATTGAAAGCACCGGAGATTTCTCTTCGGCACGAAATGCAGGAAAATGTTTGAATTTAAAAAAGTTCTTCCCCCAAAGTAAATTGTATGGTAAGATAAAAAGTAAGGTAGGGATTGCCGCACTTGAGAGTGATCTTGAGTGCGGCGCTCTTAAATGATAGAAAATGGTGAAAGTTATACTATTGGACTGCAATACAAGGAGGAAGAATAGAACATGAGTCAGGTTGCTATTGTTACAGACAGTAACAGTGGAATTTCTCAGGAGGAAGCTAAAAAGCTGGGGATTTATGTGATCCCTATGCCATTTTTTGTAAATGAGAAAATTTATTTTGAAGATATTGATCTTACACAGTCACAATTTTATCAGATGCTGGCAGAGGATGTGAATGTATCTACATCTCAGCCATCTCCGGGAGATATTTTAGACTTGTGGGAAGATTTATTGCGTCGTTATAAACAAATTGTACATATTCCTATGTCCAGCGGTTTGAGCGCATCTTGTGAAACTGCCCAGGGGCTTGCCAGAGAATTTGACGGAAAGGTACAGGTTGTAGATAATCAGAGAGTTTCTGTTACCATGCAGCAGTCAGTGATGGATGCGATTGCACTGGCAAAAAAAGGGAAGAATGCAGTGGAAATTAAAGAAATTCTTGAAAAAGAAGCCAGAGAATCCAGTATTTATCTGGTGGTTGACACATTAAAGTACTTAAAAAAAGGCGGCAGAATCACGCCGGCAGCAGCTATGATCGGTTCTGCTTTGAATCTGAAGCCGATTTTACAGATTCAGGGAGAAAAACTGGATGCATATAAAAAGGTTCGTGGTATGAAAGCAGCGAAAAAGAATATGTTGGATGCCATGAAAAAAGACGTAGAGGGAAGATTTGCGGAGTATGTGGAAAAAGGTGAATTTAAATTTCACGTGGCATATACTACCAGCCAGGAAGAGGCGCAGCAGTGGGTGGAAGAAATCAAAGAAGCTTTTCCTGCCATAGAGATCAGTCGGGTGGATCCTCTGGCGCTTAGTATTGTATGCCATACAGGTCCGGGAGTACTTGCCATCGCCGGTTCTCACTGCCTGGATCAATGAGAAAAAAATGTAGGATATGTATTGACAAAATATAAAACTTCATGGTAGAATCAGGAGGATGCCGCACAAAGAGGTAGAAGTGTTCGAAAGAACCACCATATTTGGCGAGTAATGATAATAGGAGGTGTGCCATATGTACGCAATTATTGCAACAGGTGGTAAACAGTACAAAGTAGCCGAAGGCGATATCATTAGAGTGGAGAAGCTTGGTGTAGAAGCTGGAGAAACTGTTACATTTGACCAGGTACTTGCAGTAAACAATGAAGGTTTGAAAGTTGGTGCAGACGTTGCTAACGCAAGCGTTACTGCTTCTGTAATCGAAAACGGAAAAGCAAGAAAAGTAATTGTTTACAAATATAAAAGAAAAACTGGATATCACAAGAAAAACGGACATAGACAGCAGTTCACAAAAGTGAAAATCGAAAAGATCAACGCTTAATCAGGTGATCTGATGACAGAAGTTACGTTTTATCAGAATGCAGAAAGTCAGTGTGTGGGATTTGATGTGAAAGGTCATGCCGGATATGCACAGGAAGGTGAAGACATTGTTTGTGCAGCGATTTCCGCATTGGTGATCAATACGGTGAATTCTATTGAAGCATTTACAAAAGATCACTTCGACCTGCAAGTGGACGAGAATTCTGCAGATATTCATTTATTTGTGGAAGGAACTCCTTCTAAAGAATGCAGACTGCTTTTGAATTCATTGATTCTCGGATTACAGAGAATGGAAGATGGACAGTACACAGAATTTATTGATATAATCTTCGAGGAGGTGTAAAAACCATGTTAAATATGAACCTTCAATTTTTTGCTCATAAAAAAGGAGTTGGTTCTACCAAGAACGGTAGAGATTCCGAATCCAAGAGATTGGGAGCGAAAAGAGCTGACGGACAGTTTGTAAAAGCTGGAAATATCCTTTACAGACAGCGTGGAACCAAGATTCATCCAGGTGTAAACGTTGGACGCGGAAAAGACGACACTCTGTTCGCTTTGACAGACGGCGTTGTTCGTTTTGAAGGAAAGGAAGAGATAAGAAACAGGTTTCTATCGTTCCGGTAGCTGAGTAATGAGATGCAGCGGGCTTCAAATCACTTTGGTTTGAAGCCTGTTTTTTGTCACTAAATTTGTATGTATGAGTGTCCGTATTTCTGGAAATGGTATTTTCAGATACAGATACTTAGATTGGAGAAAATATATGTTTGCAGACAGAGCGAAAATAATCATCCGTTCCGGAAAAGGCGGCGATGGCCATGTCAGCTTCCGGAGAGAACTTTATGTCCCCAATGGCGGTCCGGATGGCGGAGACGGAGGCCGTGGCGGAGATGTGATTTTCGAAGTGGATGAAGGATTAAACACCCTGAATGAATTCCGCCATAAGAGAAAATATTCTGCCCAGGATGGTCAGGAAGGTGGAAAGAAAAGATGCCACGGTTCCGATGGAAAAGATATTACCTTACGTGTTCCGGAGGGAACTGTAGTATATGAAGTACAAAGCGGTAAAGTAATAGCGGATATGTCCGGTGAAAACCGCAGACAGATTATTCTGAAAGGCGGGCGTGGCGGTAAAGGAAATATGCATTATGCTACTGCTACCATGCAGGTTCCCAAATATGCTCAGCCTGGTCAGCCGGCACAGGAACTGGAAGTTCGTCTTGAACTGAAAGTAATTGCCGATGTAGGTCTGGTGGGATATCCCAATGTGGGAAAATCCACGTTCTTATCTCGTGTAACCAATGCCCAGCCAAAGATTGCCAACTATCATTTTACAACATTAACCCCTAATCTGGGCGTGGTTGATCTGGAAGGCACAGATGGGTTCGTTATTGCCGATATTCCGGGACTGATCGAAGGAGCTTCCGAAGGGGTTGGTCTGGGACTTCAGTTCCTTCGTCATATTGAAAGAACTCGTGTTATGATCCATATTGTGGATGCGGCGTCTACAGAAGGCAGAGATCCAGTAGATGACGTATATAAGATCAATACAGAACTGAAAGCGTATAATGCAGATATTGCTTCCCGTCCTCAGGTAATTGCAGCCAATAAAACAGATGTTATTTATCCGGAAGGGGAAGATCCCATTCAGAGACTGAAAGATGAATTTGAACCTCAGGGAGTAAAAGTATTTCCTATTTCCGCAGTTACGGGAAAGGGAGTAAAAGAACTGCTTTATTACGTGAAAACACTTTTGGATTCCACTCAAAAAGAGCCGATTGTATTCGCACAGGAATTCTTCCCGGAAGATGTTCTGATCAGTGAAAACCTGCCTTATACGGTAGAAAAACTGGATGACGGGAAAACTTATCTGGTGGAAGGTCCGAAGATTGAAAAAATGTTGGGATACACCAACCTGGATTCTGAGAAAGGTTTTGCTTTCTTCCAGAAGTTCCTTAAAGAAGGCGGTATTCTGGATGACCTGGAGAAGGCAGGAATTGAAGAAGGCGATACGGTTCGTATGTATGGCTTTGAATTTGATTATTACAAATAACGGAGGATACCATGACAAGTAAGCAAAGAGCATATCTGAAAAGTCTGGCTATGACAACAGAACCAATACTTCAGATTGGCAAATCAAGTCTAACACCGGAATTTACACAGTCGGTAAAAGAAGCATTGGACGCCAGAGAATTAATTAAAATCAGCGTATTACAAAATTGCATGGACGATCCCCGCCAGATGGCGCAGATGCTGGCGGAAAGAACAGGATCTCAGGTCGTGCAGGTAATCGGAAAGAAGATTGTATTGTATAAGGAAGGCAAAAAAGAGAAGAAAAAAATACAGCTTCCTTAATGGGAGAACGATACATGAAGAAAAAAATTGGAATTATGGGCGGTACTTTCGATCCCATACACATTGGTCACCTGATCCTTGGTGAAAAAGCATACGAACAGTTTCATCTGGATCAGATTCTGTTTATGCCTTCAGGGAATCCGCCCCATAAGCAGAACAGAGAAGGTCGTGCCTCCGATGAACAGCGGGTGGAAATGGTTCGAAGAGCAATTGAGGGAAATCCTCATTTTACCCTTTCTCTGGAAGAAATGAATACTGACGGATACTCGTATACCTATCTGATGCTGGAACGTTTAAAAAAACGAAATCCAGATACAGAGTATTATTTTATTATCGGAGCAGATTCTCTTTTTGATTTTGATGGATGGAAAGAACCGGGAAGAATCTGTAAAGCAAGTCATCTGCTGGTGGCTGGTCGAAATCATGTGGGTATGGATTTGTTGAAAAAACAGATGAATTATCTGGAAGAAAAGTATCAGGGGAATTTTCAGGCTCTGGATGTCCCCAATCTGGACATTTCCTCTAAAATGCTGAGAGAATGGCTGAGAACGGGAAAAGATATCCGCTATTATGTAGCGGATGCGGTATACCGTTATATTACAGAAGAGAAAATTTACCAATAAGAAAAATTGAGGTATGCACATGGATGAATCAAAATTTGATTTACAGAAAATCACGAAAAAACTGAAAAAATATCTGGATGAAGACAGATTGTGGCATACGCTGGGAGTCATGCACACAGCGGCAGCCATGGCCATGGTTTATCATGAAGATATGGAGAAAGCGCAGTTGGCAGGTCTTCTTCATGATTGTGCAAAGTGTATCCCGTCAAAGAAGAAAATCAAACTTTGCAACGAGAATCATATACCTGTCAGCAGTTTTGAAAAAGAACATCCATTTTTACTTCATGGAAAAGTAGGCGCCTGGATTGCCGAAGAAAAGTACGGGGTAAAAGACAGGGAAATACTGGAAGCCATTACCTGGCATACAACAGGAAAACCGGAGATGTCTGTGTTGGAAAAAATCATTTATATTGCCGATTATATTGAACCTGCAAGGGATAAAGCTCCCCGGCTGAAAGAAATCCGGACGTTAGCTTTTCAGGATCTTGATCGGTGTATGTATGAGATATTAAAAGATTCTCTGGAATATTTAAATACGCATCCGGAAGACCTTGACCCCACCACAGAAAAAGCTTATGATTATTATAAGTGTAAAGTGCTTACCAACGAATAAAAATTTCCAAAAGGGGGATATACTATGACAGAAGCAAAAAAAATGGCTGCCATGGCATGTGAAGCATTGGAAGATAAGAAAGCCGTAGATATTAAAGTTATTGATATTGAACAGGTTTCTTCTCTTGCTGATTATTTTATTATTGCAAGCGGAACAAACCGTAATCAGGTACAGGCAATGTCTGATAATGTGGATGAAGTATTGGGCAAAGCAGGATACCAGGTAAAACAGGTAGAAGGTTATTCTACTGCAAACTGGATTCTTATGGATTATGGCGATATCGTGATCCATCTTTTTGATGAGGAAAACAGATTATTTTATGATCTGGAGAGAATCTGGAGAGATGGAAAATCAATAGAAGTTGCAGATTTGAAATAAGTTTAAGATAATCTGCTAAAAAACAATTTTTTATAGACACGTTAAAAGAGCTAAAAGGTGATATGTACCGGATAGCTCTTTTTTATTTTTATATTTTGCGCATAAATACATATTTACAGGAATTTTATAATAACCAACCATTAGATTTTACGATACTGTGATACTATTCAGACACAGTGGTTCAAATATATAGAAAGTGTAAAATAATGAATATAATAAGGAGTTTTCTATGAAAAAAACATATATACTTGATACGAATGTACTGATTCAAGCCCCATATGCGGTGGAATGTTTTGAAGAAAATGAAGTTGTTTTGCCTATGACTGTTTTAGAAGAACTTGACAATCAAAAAAAAGATGAGGGTGAAAAAGGCGCAAATGTACGCAAGGTTATTCGTATTCTTGAAGCCTATCGACAAAAAGGGAATTTATTGGAAGGCGTTGCTACAGAACAGGGTGGTGTTTTGCGAGTAGAAAAGAATTATCTGAATGTAGAACTGCCATCTGATTTTTATGAGTATAAATCAGATAACAGAATCCTGAAAGTTTGTGTTGGATTATCAAAAGATAAAGAAGGTCAGGTAATTCTTGTAACAAAGGATATTCTTTTGCGGATAAAAGCTCAGGTTTTGAATATATTGGCAGAAGATTTTACCACGGAACAAGTAGTAGGACATGAAGAGCAGTATTTGGGTAGAAAAGAAGTTTTTGTTCCTGAAGATTTATTTAAAGAATTTAAGAGAAAAGGCGTTCCTGTAGAAAGTGTATATTGCTGTGATGAAAACGGAAATTGCACATATCCGGAATTATATGAAAATGAATTTGTTATACTAAAAGCTGATCAATCTTCGAAAAAGACTCAATTAGGAAGAGTTGAAAAAGGAATTATACGCAAACTAGAATACAGAAAATTCACACCATATGGGGTGAGTCCAAGAAATGCAGGACAATACTTTCTACAAGAAGCTTTGATGCAACCGGCTGATAAGGCTCCTCTTGTGATTGTAAAAGGAATGGCGGGAACCAGTAAGACCTTTTATTCTTTAGCAGTTGGGTTGGAAAAAATGTTGAATAGCCCTTCCGGAGAATATCGAAGAATCCTTGTATGCAGACCAAATGCTTTATTTGATACAGACATCGGATTTCTTCCGGGAGACGAACAAGAAAAAATCTCTCCTTTAATGCGGCCAATCATGGATAATCTGGAACAATTAGTAGATTCCAATGAAAAAGAGAGATATACAAATGAACAGGAATTAAATGATAAAGTTCAGGAAATATTTGACAGAGGTATCATTCAAACGGAAGCGTTAACATTCCTTAGAGGCAGATCTATAGTCAAAACTTATTTAATCATTGATGAGGCACAAAACATGACGCCTGCACAGATAAAGGGAATTATTACACGTGCAGGAAAAGACACTAAAATTATTCTTTTAGGAGATCCCAATCAGATTGACAGACCTTATCTGGATGATAGAACGAATGGATTGAGCTATGCTGCAGAACACATGAAAGGCAGTTCGCTATGTTGGCAAATAACTTTGCTGCCAGAAGAATGTGAACGTTCACTATTAGCTACTGACGCAATTCTTCGGTTGTAATTAAATAAATAGATAAAGAGGACACAGAAATTGGATTACAAAGACATTTTGCAAAACGAAGAAGTAAAACTATTTTTAAAAAAAGGAAATGAAAATCTTGGAATACTAGGATACACAGATCACTCGGAAAAGCATTGTGCGATTGTTGCAAAAAGGGCAGGGATGATCTTGAAAGAATTAGGATATTCGGAACATGAAATCCAACTTGCAGAGATTGCAGGAGCCATGCATGACATAGGAAATGTAATAAATCGTAAGAATCATGGAGAATACGGAGGAATTCTGGCATATTCTATTTTGGAAAAAATGAATCTTCCATTGGAAGATCGAGTGATTATTATGTCAGCAATTGGAAATCATGATGAATCAACAGGAGAAGCCGTAGATCCTGTATCGGCTGCATTGATTTTGGCAGATAAAACAGATGTAAGAAGAAATCGAATCAGAAATAAAGATAAAGCTAATTTTGACAAGCATGATCGTGTAAATTACGCTGTGACAAATGCTACTGTGAAGGTTCATGTGGAAAAGAGTCTCATTGTCTTGGATTTAGAGATTGATGAAAATATATGTACAATGTATGAATATTTTGAAATTTTCCTCAAAAGAATGATGATGTGCAGAAAAGCAGCTGAAATATTGAAGACACGGTTTAAATTAACCGTTAATGGAAGTAAAGTGTTGTAAAAGAAATTAAATCTTTTGCAACACTTTATTTATAAGAATGCAGTTAACATAATATACTTATGTAAATCAACTCATGAAACGAAATACACCGATTACTTTTCCGAGAATCTGAAGGTCACCTTTAACAATGATAGGATCCATATAATCATTTTCCGGTTGCAGGCGGTAATACCCATCTTCTTTATAGAAGGTCTTTACGGTAGCGGAATCATCAATAAGAGCAACCACCATATCTCCATTATTGGCGGTAGAACACTGTTCCACGATCACTTTATCTCCATCTAAGATTCCGGCATTGATCATACTTTCACCTGCCACGTTGAGGATAAAAGTCTGAGCATTCGGCATAAATTCAGCAGGGATTGGAAAATAATTTTCAATATTTTCAATGGCTAATAAAGGTTCTCCTGCTGCAACACGTCCGATTACAGGGACATTGACCATTTCGCGGCGAACCAGATTAAAATTGTCATCCACAATCTCAATGGCACGGGGTTTTGTTGGGTCTCTTCGGATATAACCATTCTTTTCCAGGGTTTCCAAATGTGAGTGAACAGAAGAGGTGGATTTTAAATTAACCGCTTCACAGATCTCCCGGACAGCTGGGGGGAAACCTCTGTTAATAATCTCGTTTTTAATATATTCCAAAATTTCCTGTTGTTTTTTACTGATCTTTCCATATGTCATAATGCTTACCTCCCGGATACTCTATATTGAATCATAAAAATGTATCATTCATCTGATATTTTTTTAATCATATCATAGAAAACGGGAAAACGCAAACAAATATTCGGAAAACTTGTTCGGGCATAGGAAAATCTATTGAAATGCATGATAGCTATATTGTATAATAGTAAAAATGCACTCCCAATAATGGACTAACGCAATTTATATTGGAAGTGAAGAATATGTGTAAGGAGAAGAGGTATGGAATTAACAAAAATTCAGAAAAGGCAGCGGCTATTGACTATGATATTCGGTGCATTGGCAATTTTTTTTACCGGATATCCTCATATCTGGTCAGTGTATCAGCCATATGTGATGGAGCAGGTGGGATGGAGTCAGACTCAGGCATCAATGTGCTTTTATCTTGCACTCAGTACATTTGTATTTGGGAATATTGTGGGAGGAAGACTGCAGGATCGTTACCATCCCGGCATTGTAGTTTGGACCGGCGGAGGGATATTTACTATTGGGATATTGGCGTCCGCTTTTTTAATTACCCCATCCCCTGTTCCCATGTACATTACTTATGGCGTCATGCAGGGATTTGGTCAGGGATTGCTTTATACGGTAATTATTTCCACAGTACAAAAATGGTTTCCGGATAAAACAGGTTTTGCCTCCGGAGTAGTGGTTACTGCCAATGGATTATGTGGCTTCTTTATGGCGCCTGTCAGCAGACGGATTTTAGAATCAGGCGGTCCACAAAAAGCTTTTTTTATCATTGGAATAGCAATAGCAATTTCCTGTATCCTCTGTGGAATGTTTTTCCGCGTACCAGATCAGGAATGGAGAAGGAAAACAGAAGCAGCGCTTAGTAAAAAGGAAAACAGAAAAGAAAAGCAGTATACTTCTTCTGAAATGATGCGTACTTCAAAGTTTTATCTGCTTCTTGCCACTATGTTTTTTGGATTGATTTCTTATTTCCTCATTTCCCCGGTTTCTCAGACGTATCAAATTCAGTTGGGGATTCCTACAGGAATAGCGGTGAGTGCCGTAATGCTTGGCTCTATTATGAATGCAGGAACAAGACTGGTGTTACCCACACTTTCTGATAAAGTGGGGAGAGTTCTGTGTATTAAAGGAGTGTTGGCAGTATCTGTGATTGCCATGATTCTGCTTACCTTTACCGGATCTTATGCCGTGACTGTTGCAATTGTGGTTATGTATGGCTGCTACGGCGGAATCATGGGTAGCTTTCCTTCCTTTACAAGCTCCATATTTGGAATTGAACATACGGGAGAAAATTATGGGTTTGTTATGCTGGGGATTGTGATTGCCAATTGCGGTGCGCCGGCGCTTACAGGATATATTACGGGAAAAGGGTATGGAATGAATACTGTGTTTGGTACAGGAATTATTTTTGCACTGGCAGCGTTGGTTTGCGTTTCTGTTTTGGGATACAAATTGAAGAAAGAGAAGAGTAGTAATTAATGAAAACCCTCCGAAGAAAATGTGAATGGACACAAATTCTCCGGAGGGTTTTACACAAACAAAAAAGAACATATTTTCGATTTTTTGTCATAATTCTATTGACAAACATTTGTTCGAATACTATAATAAAAACAAATAAAGAACAAATGTTCCCGAACAAATTTTCTTTTTCGGATTTCATGGAGGGTTAATTATGACAAGGAGTAATAGAAAAATAGCTGTACAAAAGAAAAGACGTATGGTTGTAATCGTATGCTGTTGTATCCTGCTTATAGCAGGACTTTTATTCAAGGTTTCTACTGTGGGGGCAGGCGATGAACAAAGCAACCGATATAAATATTATACTACGGTATATGTGGATCAGGATGAGACTTTATGGGATATTGCCGAGGAATATATTACGGTTGAGTATGCAGATATCTATGCTTACATGACGGAAGTTAAGCAGATTAATCATTTGGCTGATGAACAACTACAGTATGGGACAACCATATGCGTTCCATATTATTCAGATGAATTTAAATAGGAAGAAATAATTTTTTATGTAATCATTATGACTGGAAGATCTTCAATAGCAGAAAAATGTAAATACAAAAATTACAATACTATAAAATAATATTATACAAGACAGTTTGCAGCAGTGACATAAAAGTTTCTGAAGCAGGCTGTTTTGTTATTTTGCTACTATTTATAGGTCTATATATCTATACGACAAACACGAGTTTTTCAAATAGATTGACGGGAAAGTGCTTCTATGGTATACTTTTCTTTGGATTTACGGTAATTTTGAATCAAATTCTATTTTTATAACAGATACTTTTCAATCTTTATTTCGTAATTTTTATTTTCATGAAGGAGAATTTTTATGGATCGTACAACTTATCACGATGCAACGGATACACAAAATATTTTAAGACTCCGTGAAGTATTAAAAACCCTTCCGGATTTTGCAAAAGATTATTTTCGCGCTATAGACGCAACGACAACCACCAAAACCAGAATTTCTTACGCCTATGATATTCGAATATTTTTTCAATTCCTGGTTGGACAAAATCCTGCTTTTCGTGGAATGCGGATACAGGACTTTACTGTAGAGATGCTGGATCAGATTCAGGCTCTTGATATTGAGGAATATATGGAATATTTGAAGGTTTATTCTGATGGTGAGGATTCTTATATCACCAATGGAGAACGTGGCTTAAAACGCAAAATATCGGCTCTGAGGAGCTTTTATGCCTATTATTTCAAACATGAAATGATAAAAACTAATCCTACGGTTTTAATTGATATGCCAAAGATCCATGATAAGGCAATTGTTCGTTTGGATGCAGATGAGGTGGCATTGCTTCTGGATTATATAGAACATTGTGGAGATTTTTTGACTGGGCAAAAAAAAGTTTATTATGAAAAAACAAAAGAACGTGATCTGGCATTAATTACTCTTCTGCTTGGAACAGGAATCCGTGTTTCTGAATGTGTGGGATTAGATCTGGAGGATTTGGATTTTAAAAATAATGCTATTAAAGTAACACGAAAAGGCGGAAATGAAATGTTCGTATACTTCGGTCCGGAAGTAGAAAAAGCATTACAAAAATATTTGAAAGCAAGGGAAAATATTGTTCCCGTGTCTGGTCATGAACACGCCCTCTTCTACTCTACCCAGAGAAAAAGAATTGGAGTTCAGGCGGTTGAAAATCTAGTCAAAAAATATGCCAGAGAGGTGACAACAGCCAAAAAAATTACTCCCCATAAGTTGAGGAGTACATATGGCACTGCTCTCTATCAAGAAACAGGTGATATATACCTTGTAGCTGATGTACTGGGACACAGAGATGTAAATACCACCAAAAAACATTATGCTGCTATTGATGATGCACGAAGACGTAAGGCAGCTACTGCTGTTCGGCTTCGTGAAGAAGAAAAATAATTATATATGACATCAGTAGAATTTCAAAGTTATTCTGCTGATGTCAAGAATCTAAAATCTTCCTATGCATTCTTATGCCCTCGATTTTTTTATGATTTTTATGTTAGATAATTTATAGAAAAGTGTTCCAAGTGCGTATTTTTGTAGATCAAGATATTCTTCATTAGAAACAATACCTCCATATTTTAAAACCTCCATTTCACCACTTGTTCCTTTTATAAAAATACTCGAAGTTGAAAAGCCATTTTTTAAATAAAATCTACGGCGTGCAATTCTTTGTTTTTTATTTTCAGCAAAATTATCAATGCTTTCTATCAGAAGAACAATTTTTTTATTTTCAAATAGCTTACATACATTTTGAATAATAAAACTTCCTGTTCCTTTACTTCGGATATTTGAGTTTACAGCTAAATAATCAACCATTACCATATTATTATATGGAATCAAAACAACAAATCCTAACAACTGTTCCTCTTCTATTGCTATCATGATTTTTGCTTTTCCTTTTTTAACAGAACGTTTTAAGGTAAAAAAAGGTTTTCTTTCTCTTTTGGGGAATGCTTCCATATATATTTTTTTTATTTCTGTCCACTGTTTTCCATCAAATTCTTTCAATTGCATATTGATAATAACCTCCTATTTCAATTTGTTTCATTTGAACAAATGAAATTATATTATGTACAGTAACTGTATAGTCAAGAGGTTTTATAAAAAAGATATAATGTTTTGTTTGTTTTAAAGCAACAAATTCTTGTTTAGATCACCTGAAATATCAAGATTCTTTCTCTGCTGTCCTCTCCCGGAAACAAATCAGATGTATCTATTTCATCACAGAACATTAATTGCTCCTGCGTCATCAGATTACTTACATAATCCTCTGATGGATAGTAGAAAAATAGCAATAATTCTCTTGGATTTTCATAATAGGATTCCAAGATTCTTGCCAAAACAGACTGAAATATCTCTACGGAAAACGGGTTAAAAAAATAACATCGATCCACATTTGTCGGAACTTCATAATTTTCCGCACTGCATAAAGCAAATGTCGTACGATTTCCAGATACTGCTGTTTTTTTATTTTCTAAAGCTCCCGTATAAATTTGTTCATCATATTCAATACCTATTGTTTTACATCTGGTCTGATACGAAAGATAAAAGCATACCCGCCCTTTTCCGGTTCCATAATCAACCAAGGTATTGTTTTTCCTGATTCGTCCGCTGTTTGCTAAACGTTCCAAAACCATATAAGAAGTTGGTTCATAAGGATATCTATATTGATCGGAATGAGAATCATCTCGACCTGTAGATTTTATCTTTAGGAGTTTATCCCACTGTGTTTCATTAGTATTCATTAGTCTTATTCTTTCTAGTCTTTTCATGCTACAGTACTATCTTTTTCCATTTTCTAATCTTTGTTCTAAAAGTTCCAAAAGGAGCAACCTAATGTACACCACATTTCATGCCATTTTTCTCCGCCCCAGGCGGATTCGGATTCACCTCGATCTGTAAATCCAAATTTTTTATACATACTCACCTTATCCGGGACACAAGTAAGAATGGCTTGTTGTTTGCCTAGCTCCTGCTGTTTACGCAAAAAATTACACATCAATTCTCTTGCAATCCCCTGTCTTCGATATTCTGGAAGAACTGCTACACTGCAGATCATCACATTCTCTCCATTTGGATTATGAAGACTTGTATCTGTAAATAATTCATCACGCAATGTCCGTTCATTGGTACAAAGAGCATTTATAAAACCCACCATCATACCTGTTTCCCAATCTACTGCAACTAAAAAAGACTTAGCTGCATATCGGATACGTTCTTTCATAATCGGTAACGTGCAGGCTTCACTTGGGGGAAAACAAATTGTTTCTATGGCTGTCGCTTCTTCTGCATCTTCTAAAACAACCTGGCGAAATTCATATCGTTCAATAAAATCCACTGATATTTACTCACTTTCTATTTTATTTTGAATCATTCAAATATAAAAATTATACCATACAATGATATAAGACGCTACGTTCATCTTCCATAATTAAATGTTCCATTCTGTTACTGCTCCAAGAATAATTGTCCTTGTAACCAATACGGAAACCATGCTAACTACAGCCAGTAACCCTGAAACAGATATAACTCCTTCTAGCTAAGTTTCAGCATCCATGAGCAGGAAGGATACGCCTAAAACAATAATTTTACCTGCAAATCTTTTTGTGCCATAGCGGATTTTTACTTATCAATCATAATCATTATGATTAAAACAAGTAAACATTCCCCAAAACAATACTCCAGCCATTGTGAGCGCACACCCAAGACCAGTATAAAAGACTGCAATGAATACATCTGGCACTAATCCAGAACTACGAAGCCAGATTCCTCCTCCCATCATAACCGCCATAATACAATATGATTTAAGATCAAAAAAATGCCATACCGGGCGAAATTCTTCTTTATATCCTTTAATTCGTTTTGTGTGTTTTATAGTCATTTTAAAAAACATCAATCCGAAAACCACAAAAACAAGAACAGACAACAAAATATGTATGATTGAAAAAGGCAATATTTTTCTGTACGAAAGTATACCAAGCCTCGCTACGTTAAATCCGGCAATTATCCAGACACAGCCAGCAATGGCAAGTAATGTACGTTTTTTTACATGAAAGAAAGACGGTCTTCTCATAACATCTCCTACCGTTCTCTGCGTTTTTTTTAGAGAAAGCAAGAGCAGGACGATTCCCGATCCAGTCAAAAGATGTCCAATTCCTGCAATTCCTGAAATCATAGCATTTGCTGTCATGGATAGAGATATCGGCAAAATCTGAGTAATGCCACGTAGTACCATCATTATTATGGTAATCGGTAAACCAATATTATATACCCACAAAAAGATACGAAATGTCTTCTGTTTCTGTAATTCCTGATTCTTAGCAAATAACGCTACAATCAAAAAAACCATCATACCCATCATAAATAAATGTACATGGACTTTTCCAAGTGGACTTACTTCATGATACCCATTCCACTTTGTAAATTCTCGATAAAAAATCCCACCAATCATTGCTGCAATCGCATAAATGAAGGAAATATTCAAATATTTTTTCACGATCAATTATTTCTCCTTTCATCGTTTTATATCCAATCAAAATGATCTACACTATATACTTTTTCAGACACACCGCACAAAATGCAATTACTTTTGGTACAAGATGATCCTTACATATATTACTCTTTCTTTAATGAACAATGTTCATTATTGCACCAATATATTATTATGTCAATATATAAGAATTATTTTCGTTAGATAATCTGATGCTTCTTATAACATACTCTTTAAGGCTTTAGGCGAAAAAGGAAGCGGTATTATCGTAGGCAGTGGTTGCAAGGAAGATTACGTTCCTTAATAGATTACACTAAAATCCCCGTTTATTTCCTAAATATGGACAAAATGCTCCTGTTTTTATGTTGGTAGCTCTTTTCAAATCCTCTATATACTCACATTATAACAGTGCAAAGTATCCGCTACAATAAATAGCCAGACAGCGATTACCAATCAGTGTCTGGCTAAAAAAGTTCTCTTTATGGACGTTTCAGATAATTCCATGGTGATACATAGGTATTGTTTTTAAGAACACCTAAATGAAGATGTGCGCCTGTTGATATCCCTGTGGAGCCAACATAGCCGATCACTGTTCCGGCAGATACACTTTGTCCGGTGGAGAGATTGGCTATTCTGCTCATATGCATATATACAGAGGTCAGACCATTTCCATGTTGGACTTTTACGTAATTTCCCATGCTGGAATTGTATCCATAGGCTAAGATATTACCATTACAAATGGAAACGATCTGTGCCCCATATGGCGCGCCAATATCAATGCCTTTATGATAAGAAGATGCTCCCGCAGTTGGTGAACCACGATAGCCAAAATCACTGGTTACAATAGGATAACCGGGACAAGGCCAGACATACTGAGGCGCTTTTGCCTCCTGTACCCATGCGCCGGAACTATCCACATAACAATTTCCTACCCAGGTGTTGGAAGCCATGCTGCCGTTTCCATGAAAATAATACCATTTCTTGTCAATTTCTTTCCAGCAGGAATTTATCATGGAGCCGGATTCCGTCAGATAATACCACTGATTTCCTGTATGTAGCCAACCGGTTTGCATAGCACCGGAAGCGTTAAGGTAATACCAGGAAGAACCCAACTGCAGCCAGCCGGTCTGCATAGCTCCAGAGGAACTTAAGTAATACCAGGTATTATCGACAAACTGCCATCCGGTAGCCATAGCTCCAGAAGCATTCATATAGTACCAGGTATTTCCGGATTTTACCCAACCAGTCTGCATAGCACCGGAAGCGTTAAGGTAATACCAGGAAGAACCCAACTGCAGCCAGCCGGTCTGCATAGCTCCAGAGGAACTTAAATAATACCAGGTATTATTGACAAACTGCCATCCGGTAGTCATAGCTCCAGAAGCATTCATATAATACCAGGTATTTCCGGATTTTACCCAACCGGTTTGCATAGCTCCGGAAGGAGACAGATAATACCAGGCATTTCCGGATTTTATCCAGCCGGTATCCATAACTCCAGAGGTGTTCAGGTGATACCAGGTTCCGTGAATCTGCTGCCACCCGGTGGTCATTTTGCCTGAGAAATTCAGATAGTACCAGGAATCATGAATAAATTGCCATCCTGTAACCATGGCTCCGGAAGCATTCATATAATACCAGGTTCCATGAATCTGCTGCCATCCGGTGGTCATATAGCCGGATGGTGAGAAATAATACCAAATCCCTTCAATTTGTTTCCATTGGGAAACAGGATACGTTCCATCTGGATTTTGCCACCACCAACCATTTTGATTTTTTAACCATTTTCCTTCATATATCGGAGCCGGAGGTTCTGACTGTTCCTCATCTCCCACTTCTCCTTCCACCTCCTCTTCCACCTTTTCTCCGGATTCTGGTTGTTTGGAAGGGGTTTCATCCAAAACTTCTGTTTCCGGTATATCCGGAATATCAAGAGGTGTTTCTGGAGTTTGCTCTTCAGCTTCCTCCGTTTGAGGTTTGGCAACTTCATGTATTTCAGTCAATATTTCTTTCTGTGTTTCTTCAGAAGAATTAGAAGTATCTTCTGTTTCCCCGGGAGTTTCAGTAACCACTTCACTAACAGATTCTGACAGATTAGAAGAGGTGATTTCTGCCCCATAAGAAGAAACTGTCGGACATATGGTACACATAGTAACCAAACCGATAGTGAACAGAATGTGTTTCCTTTTCATTTGATAAATACCTCCCTATTACTTACATTATAAAGAAATACTATTTTCATCCAAGAGAATCGTAAAAGGCCCGTCATTTTCCAGAGTAACTTTCATATCTGCTCCGAAAATACCCTGCTGTACTACAGGTATATCTTTCTTTGCCTCGGCAATCATGTATTCATACAATTCTTTTGCCATATCGGGTGCACCTGCTTCAATAAAGCTTGGTCTGTTGCCTTTCCGACAATTTGCATAGAGAGTAAATTGAGAAATCATCAGCAATTCTCCATTTACCTGTTTTAAAGACAGATTGGTTTTTCCTTCTTCATCTTCAAAAATCCTCAAACCAATCATTTTCTTTAGAAACTTGTCTGCTATTTGGGGAGTGTCCTGTTCCCCGATTCCGATGAATACAAGAAAGCCTTTCTGTATTTTTCCTACGACAGCGCCATCCACTGACACGGAAGCGTGATTTACACGTTGTATTACTAACTTCATGATACTGCCCTCTTCTAGTTCTTTCTATGATCTGCAATGTCATTGTCATCTTCTTTCTCTGGATCAAAAGACCGGGGGCGCATTTTACGATAACTGCTGAATACTTTTTCCTGTTTTGGTTTTGTACCATCGCGAAAAACAGGTTTTAAGGTTTCTTCATCCAGATGATCGATGTCTACATATTCTGCCACTTCCACCGGAAGACTTCTTTTTTCCAGTTGTCTGCTGATCAGATTTCTCAGAATCGTACATATGACAGCACATGCCGGAACTCCTACAAACATACCAAAAATACCGAAAAGTCCGCCGCCCACTAAAATAGCTACAATAACCATAAAACTGGATAATCCGGTGGAACCTCCGAGAATTTTAGGACCGAGGAAATTACCGTCAAATTGCTGCAGAATTAAAATAAAGATAATAAAATAAATACACTGTATAGGATTTACCAGCAAAATCAGGAAAGCACTGGGAACAGCGCCCAGATAAGGACCAAAAAAAGGAATCACATTGGTTATGCCTACGATAACACTGACCAGCAGCGCATAGGGAAGATTCAGGATGGTTGTCCCGATATAACAAAGAATTCCAATGATAATGGAATCTAAAATTTTCCCCACAATAAAACCACCAAATGTTTTATCTACAAATTGAAGGTCACGGATAATATTGTTGGTAGTTTCCGGACGGAAAACAGCGTACAGAATTTGTTTTCCATGAGCGATATAAGTTTCTTTTCCATACAAAAGGTAGATAGAAATCATAGCTCCAATCAGAAAGTTTTTCAAAAAAACAAGAAGTCCTACAAATCCTGTAGAAAAATTCTTCACAAGATTATTAATCTGTGGAAGGAGATCATTGGAAAGCCAGGTCTCTGCCTTGGAAAATACAGTGGAAAAAATCATATTGGATGTTTCAGCCAATTCTGTATTGTTTTTTAGAAGATCGGATAACCAATGTTCAATATTGTTAATATATCTTGGAAAACTGTCGATGATATTTGTTATACTTGTAAGAATTTCAGGAACTAACATGGCCAGCAATCCATAGATAATAAAGAAAAACAACAACAGAGAAAGAATTACTCCTGCCATGCGGATGATTTTTTTTACTTTTTTTGAAGGAGTCCATCCTTTCCATCTGCAAAAGCGATAAATAACGCTTTCTTCCATAAAACGAATAATAGGCCATAAAATATAAGAAATAGCAGCTGCATATATGATAGGGGTTAAGATAGAATAAACTTTTCCCAGTCCCCTTTTCAATGTTTCCATATGAAAAATTCCAAAATAAAATAGTAAACTGGCAGCAATGACGCAAAATACAGTGATGCCCCAGTGCAGATATTTTTTGTCCCAGCGGAATTTCATAAGTTACCTCCATTCTGATCATACGTTTATGTCTCATAATATTTTGCACTTAGAAAATATTATAACATAGTTTACCGGATTCGTACTACTTTTTTTCAAATCTTTCTTTACTTTTTTAAACAGAATACTATATAATGGTCTGGAATATTGATAAGGGAGAAACCATATGAAATTACAACAGTTAATGAGTTATGCAAGATGAGCCATTGATGATTATGGTATGATTGAAGACGGTGATAAAATTGCTGTGGGAATATCCGGCGGAAAAGACAGCCTCACTCTATTATATGCCCTCCACGGTCTGAAACGTTTCTATCCCCATCCGTTTGAGCTGGAGGCTATTACGGTGGATCTGGGGCATCCCGGATTTGATGTGGAACCGATCAGAGAGCTTTGTAAGCAAATGCAGGTTCCTTATACTGTAGTAAAAACAGACATTGCTCAGATTATTTTTGAAGAAAGAAAGGAAAGTAATCCCTGTTCTCTTTGTGCAAAGATGAGAAAAGGCGCTTTAAATGAAGCGATCAAGAAAACCGGCTGTAATAAGGTGGCTTATGCCCACCACAAAGACGATATTGTAGAAACTATGTTATTGTCTTTGATTTTTGAGGGAAGATTTCATTCTTTTTCCCCTAAAACATATCTGGACAGAATGGATCTGACTGTGATACGTCCGTTAATGTATGTGGGAGAAGCAGATATCAAAGGATTTATGAATAAATATCATCTTCCGGTAGTAAAAAGTCCCTGCCCTGCGGATGGTTATACGAAACGGGAATATGCTAAAAATCTCGTACGGCAGTTAAATCTGGAACATCCGGGAGCAAAGGAAAGAATGTTTGCGGCGATTGTCAATGGCAATATAAAAGGATGGCCTGAAAAACAGTAATAGAAAAGGATATGTCCTGAATATAAATTATTCGGTGTCATATCCTTTTTTGACTAGAAAATTGGTTTCTTATATCCTTTTTCTTTCAGGCGGATCGCATTCAGAAGAATTTCTACAGAACCATCAATTCCCATTTTGCCACTGTCAATGCACAGATCATAAGAATCAGCATCTCCCCAGCGTTTACTGGTATAGTAATTATAATAGCTTGCTCTCTTCTTATCTGTTTTTATGATTTTATCTTTTGCTTTTGCATCTGTAAGATCATAAATCTTAGAGATTCTTCGAATTCTTGTAGGAAGATCAGCATGGAAAAATACACTGAGGCAGTTATCAAAGTCTGCAAGGGCATAATCTGCACATCTTCCGATCATAACACAAGGTCCTTCTGCTGCAATCTTTTTAATCGTCTCAAACTGGGCCAAGAAAACTTTCTGATTAATGGGCATATCAGAAAAAGCTGCGGAAGAATAACCAAAAGAATAAGTGTCCATAACCAGTGAATAAAGAAAACTGTTCGTTGGTTTCTCATCATGATTCTCAAATAATTCCTGACATAAACCACTGTCTTTTGCAGCGCGATCTAAAAGTTCTTTATCATAACATTTGATTCCAAGTTCTTCTGCAAGAGCCCGTCCGATCTGACGTCCTGCGCTTCCATACTGTCTTCCTATCGTAATAATTGTTTTGGTCTCCATATAAAAACCTCCGTTCCTGTTTATTCTTATTATATTATAGAATAATTTTGCATAAATGTATAGTCATTATTTTTTAAATTTTTGTAATAAATGCAAGAAATAATCAGGTAATGGAGCTGTAAATTCCATATATTCTTTTTTGGTTGGATGAATGAATCCTAAAACCATCGCATGGAGACATTGTCCTTGTAATTTAAAGGGGCATTTGGCAGGTCCGTATAAGGTATCTCCCAACAGAGGATGCCCTTTACTTGCCATATGCACACGAATCTGGTGGGTTCTTCCTGTCTCCAACTGACATTCTACATAGGTGTAATTGCCAAAACGTTCCAGAACCTTAAAGTGTGTAATGGCTGGTTTTCCATTTTTTTCATTAATAGCCATTTTTTTTCGATCTACAGGATGACGCCCGATGGAGCCTTCAATGGTACCCTCATCTTCTTTTATATTTCCACAGACAATGGCTCTGTATTTCCTTGTAATAGAATGTATTTTTAATTGTTCAGCAAGTATTTGGTGGGAATAATCGTTTTTACAGATAACAATGGCGCCGGTAGTATCCATATCAATTCGATGGACAATTCCCGGACGAAGCACGCCATTAATCCCGGAAAGTTGATCTTTACAGTGAAACAGTACAGCATTTACTACTGTATGAGTGTAGTGACCTGCGCTGGGATGAACCACCATATTCTTTGGCTTATTGATAACCAGAACGTCTTCATCTTCATACAGAATATCCAGCGGAATATCTTCCGGCAAAATATCAGGCTCCTGAAGTTGGGGAATGGTCAGCATCAAATGATCATAAGGCTGAACCTTGTAATTGGCTTTTACGATTTTTCCATTTACAATAACCTGTTCTTCGCGAATCAGCTTTTGAATGTAGGAACGGGATTGTTCAGGAAGCTGTGCGGCCAGGTATTTATCAATCCGGAGATTTTTATCCTGTTCCTGCACATCGAAAATTAACTCATCCACTGCTATTTCTCCTTCTTTTTTAAACTTAAAAAGGCAAAATCTTCATCTTTATATACGAATAAAATACAAATTGCCAGGGCGATAAAGGAAAGAACTACATAAATATCTGCCACATTAAATATAGGAAAATCAATCAGCGAAAAATAGAAAAAATCAACCACATATCCCTGAGAAATTCTGTCAATAAAGTTGCCCAATGCACCGGCAGTCAGTACAACAGCAATCGTATGAAGAGGAAGATATTTTTTTGTTTTAGGTATCCGCAGGTAAATCCATACAGCAGCTACAAGATAAAACACCGTCATCAAAAAGAAAATCCACTGCTGTCCCTGGAGAATTCCAAAAGCAGCTCCATGATTTTCCAGATATTGCAGTTGAAAGACTCCGGGAATCCATACGATACTTTCTTGATTTTTCAGATGAAGCACCGCCAGATGTTTTGTCCATTGATCGAGGAATGTCAGGAAGAAAATACCTGCCAACCCACAAATTCCGTATAGTAGTGATGATTTTTTATTCTCCATCGATTAAATCTCCATTAATAAAGTTGATTGCTTCTGTCAATTCCTCATCCGTCACCGTAGTATCGATACAAGCCTGACCTATTTTTTTCAGAAGAATAAAGCGTATCGTACCATTTACCATTTTTTTATCAGATTTTGTTGCCTGAAGGATTTCTTCTGTGGACAACCCATTGAAAAAAATAGGGAGATCAAATCCCACGTTCATATCCCGGATCTCATAAAATTCTTCCAAAGATAAGTATTCCCGTTTAAATGAAATATAAGCGGCTGCAATCGTTCCCAGAGCCACACATTGTCCATGTAGCAGCTGAAAATTCTTCAATTTTTCAATTGCATGGCCTACGGTGTGTCCCAAATTTAATATAGCTCGTTCGCCCTGTTCCATGGGATCGTTTTCTACTACGGCAGATTTTATTTCACAGCATTTTTTAATCATTTTTACCAATACGGGATAAATCCGTTCCTGTATCTCGGACATATGATTAATGGTCCATTCATAAAATTTACCATCCCGGATCAGACCGGTTTTTAATACCTCTCCCATCCCGTTGGCAAATTGCTCTTCCGGAAGGCTTTTTAGGGTATTCAGATTCATATAAACTAATCGTGGTTGGCAGAAGGCTCCTACCATATTTTTATACTGGTCAAAATCCACACCTGTTTTACCACCGATACTGCTGTCTACCTGAGCCAGAAGAGTGGTAGGAATCTGAATAAAATCGATTCCTCTCAGGTAAGTAGCTGCCGCATATCCGGTGAGATCTCCGGTAACACCGCCTCCTAAGGCAACAAGTAAATCCTTTCTTGTATAATGTTTTTCTATCAGATACGCATATAAATCTTTTACCGTATCGAGATTTTTGGATGCTTCTCCGGAGGGAAAAGTAAAAATATCGATCTGGCTGGCCGCAGGGGTAAGCGCCTCTTTGACCATGTCTCCATACAGTGAAGCTACACAGCCATCGGATACGATACAGATTTTATCACCGGCTATCTGAAGATTTTTTACCATTTCACCCAGTTTTGAAAAATCTTCCTCCCAGACAATCTGATAATCAAAAGCCCCTTCTCTGTAAACGCTTAATTGTTTACTCATACGAAATTCCTCCTGTCATATATAACGGCTTACAGTGACACTGCATCGACCTTTTTTTGTGGTATGTCCCATACCTTCATATTGAAATTTTCCGTAACCGCGTACGGAAATAATATCTCCTGCTTTTAACGGATGTCCGTTGGAAACCACCATTTTCCCATTTACAAACACCTTTCCTCCCTCGATCAATCCCAACATACTGCTTCGGGAAGAAGAAAATGCCAGTGCAATCATTGCATCCAGACGCACCGAAGCCACGGTTCCCTGAATTTCTTTACGCTGTGGACGGGGAAAATCATGAACATCTGTAACTTCCGCAATTTTTACTGCTGTATGGCGGATTCTGTCAAGATTATGGAGCAGGAAATCCGTCATCTGCCTGTGGCAGAAAACATAAGCTTCCTGATCTTTCATAACAATATCACCCAGTTTACATCTTTCGATGCCGAGATGAATCAGAGCGCCAAGGTAATCTCTATGGGAAAGTTTCTCACAAAATTTTTTGGAAGCAGGGGAAATTTTTAAACAGGTAATGGGAAAATCGGAAAAAATCACCTCATCTTCTTCATAAGAAAGAGCATCAGGAAGAAATGCTGCTATCTGACGCTCTGCTTCATCATAGCCACCGAAGAAGCGGATAGTGATTCCGCCTTCTTTCGGTTGAAAACTATGTACCATATGAAGTTCATTCAAATCCAAAAAATCTGTATAGATGGCAATATCCCGATAATAAGCAGTCCTTGAAAAATCTTCCAGTCGTTTTTTAAATATTGCATCTTGTTCTTTCATGATCAGAAATTTGTCCTCACAGAAGGGATATCAAAAGCTCCGTTTAAAATCTCCTGGAAATCTCCGGAAATCTCCACATTTGCAGGTGTCAGAATAAAGATGTAACTGGAAATTTTCTGAAGGCTTCCTCCGATGGAATAACAGGCGCCAGAGGAGAAATCAATAATCCGCTGTGCTACATCCACATCGATTCCTTCCAGGTTCAAAACAACGGTGCAGCGGTCAATCAGTGTATCTGCAATGTCTCTGGTATCTTCCATAGAACTTGGTTTGATTACACAGACTTCCATATTTCCGCCGGAAGTGGATTTGCGATTCCGCATCGGTGTGATTTTGGAAGAGGAAGGGGTAGTTTTCGGCTGCTGTTTTGTGGAACGGATAGTTGTGTCCACTGTCTGTTTTGATGAAGAAGAATGATTTTTCTTAACAGGTTTCACATATTCGTCTTCATCGTCCTCATCATCCAAATCATCTTCCAGTTTTTTAAAGAAGCGATGTTTTGGTTTTTCTTCATCTAATGCTTCTAATTCTTCATCATCGAAAAATTCGTCATCGTCATCAAAATCATCATTTAACCGGATCGCATCTAAAAACTTATCTAAAACACTCATTTTCTAATCTCCTATCTAAATTGTTTGAGCATAGTTTCGCTCACCAAAGATACCTGTACCAACACGGACCAGAGTAGCTCCTTCTTCCACCGCCACCTGATAATCATTCGTCATGCCCATGCTCAGAATATCCATATACACATTATTCATGTTTTTATCCTTGATGTCAACACTTAATTGTTTTAATTTGCGGAAAACAGGACGGTTTTCCTCTGGATTCTCCACATAAGGAGCGATTGTCATCAGACCACGGATTTCTACATGGGATAAAGTTGAGATTTCTCTGATCAAAGGAAGTGTGTCCTCCACAGAAACTCCAAACTTGGTTTCTTCCTGAGCAACATTGACTTCTATCAGCAGTGGAATCACACGTCCAATCTTTTCTCCCTCCTGATCAATGGTCTTAGCAAGACGGAGAGAGTCCACGGAATGAATCAAGGCAACTTTGTCAGCAATATATTTTACCTTATTTCTTTGAAGATGCCCGATCATATGCCATTGAAGGTTTTTAGGCAATTCTTCATATTTTGAACATAATTCCTGTACTTTATTTTCCCCGAAAACAATTTGTCCTGCCTGAATCGCTTCCTGTATCATGGAGACAGGTTTTGTTTTGCTGACTGCAATCAGTGTAACTTCTTCCGGATTTCTGCCGCTTCGTATACAAGCCTGTCGTATGTCTTCCCGAACAGCCTGTAATTGTTCTGCAATCATATGATATCCTCCCTTATCTGTGTCAATTAGTAACTATTCAGCGGTCTGCTGTGAAAGTACTGAACAGTTATGTCAATTATATAAAATATCATCTTCTTTTACGGTATTTCCATTTCGCACAATATGGTCGAACTGTGCAATTCCATAGTTTGTACCAGTCTCTACAATACAGTATTCATTGTTCTTGTCAATAATGGAAATCTGTCTGAAAACAGCATATCCTTTATTGATACTGTAAACCCCTTCCAGAGCTTTTGTTTCTTTTACCGTAAAAGTAGCCTGTGAATCTGGTTTTATGATAATATCGCCTTCTTGAAAGGTGGAAGAATCCACATAATAATAGTCCTCATCTTCCTGATAAATGGTAGCCTGGATGAACTCGGAAGATTCTTTTTTGTTTCGGATCACCTTCTTATTGAATCCGGCATTTCCATTTTCTTCATCATGAGTAACATATTCTTTAGGAATTTTATAAAAATCTTTTGTAACAATAGAACTTAATGGAATCTTCAGACCGCTGCGTGTATTTGTCACCAATTCGATGTCAAGAAATCTATCATTGGAATAACGGATCATACCTGTCTGAAATGTAATCTTACAGAAAAAATCCCCATCTTCGTTGGTAATAATAGAAAAAGCGCCTACTTGTGTAGAACCGTCCTTTAAAAATTTGACACGGATATTTTTTCGTCCTGCCAACTGAACGGTTTGCTCATCGGTTAAAGGAATAAACAAAGACCATTCCTCACTGGTAATCAACTTGTATATATCATCTCCTGCCGACACTTTCCGGGAAGACTGAAGATTTTTGATACTGTAGTTTTTCTTATTAAACAGAGAGCCGGTTAACTGGTCCTGGGTAATATCCTCATATCCGTCTGTAGAATACAGGATGACTCCGTCCTGTGCAGCGGTATATACAGCCTGACCGCCCACATTTTGTGGCGCCTGACCTTCTTCATCAGATTTTAATCCGCTGTATTGAAGGATAGTTCCTTCCAGTTCATATTTATAATTGTAGGTGTTATAAAAATTACTGCTGTCAAAAGAAGAAGAAAATCCCGCAATAGAAGAACGGATCCTGGAATAATCGGATTCTGATAATTCTTCTACAGCTGCTTCCGTTTTACTGTCTCCCAGCGTATACACCACACCGGATTTTGCAACTTTGGAATTCTCCCTGGCATAATAGGTGATATACCCAGAGGCAGCAGATGTTACTATTTTTTCTTCCCGCAATGCTAACGCCGTATACGTCTGGTTCTGGGCCAGCGGCCCGGCTGTTACCTGATAAGACTCAATATGATCGGCGGTAATATACAAAATAACAGAAATTATCATATATATGAAAATGGCGCCAAAAATAAAAGTGCCAATATTTAACGGTATTCTTTTTAAGAAATGAAAGACATTTCGAAACCTTCCCCGAGATTTATTCTTTTTATTTCCTGTCAATCAAACACTCCCCTTCTTTTCATACAAAGCTATTTTACCATTCCTGAAGATATTACACAAGTATAAATAAAAAGTTACAGGTATTTTATTGTAATAGTTTCAATAAGGTTACATTTTTTTCAGAAAAAGGGAAATACTAGAAAAGAATAATATAGGAGGTAAAAATGTATGAAGGGATTAGATTATACCGCACTGGTCATCGTAATCATTGGAGCAATTAACTGGGGACTGATCGGATTATTTAAGTTTGATCTGGTAGCATTTTTGTTTGGAAATTTAAGCTGGCTTTCCAGAATTATTTATGCCCTGGTGGGGATATGTGGTCTGTATCTGTGTACCTTTTTTGGCAGAATTGATAACGAAAGACAGTGTTAGGATTGTGTCATGTTTAATGGGTAAGGTATTGGGAATTTAGAAAAGATAGGAAAGGTATATGCAAGAAAGCGACTACACAACCTCTGTGTGCCAGTCGCTTTTTTACATATACTGCTTGTGTTCATTATAATGCAATCAGAATATCATCCTGGAATTTCTCAGGAATCTCTTCCCGGTCCATAGAAACACTAAGTACGAAAGTAACATGAAATGCTTCGGAAAGTTTTTTAAGCTGCTCCAGTGTCTCAGTCACATCTTTGCCTTCCAGTTGAGCAATCTTCAAAAAGCTGTCCAGATACATCTCCTGTAAATCATGATCCTGGGAAATAATTCCACAAATAAAACCAATAAATTCATCAGAATTTCTTAAAGGATAAGAGGATACATCGATCAGACGTACTTTGTTGTTTAATTCATACATATGTTTTGTGCTTTTGTCAAGATATACGATGTTTCCTTCAGCAGTTTTAATAGCACTATTAACTTTATCCAAAAGCTGCTTAGTTTTTCCTTTCCCCTTTTTGCCTACAATTAATTGAACCATAGCAGTTTCCTCCTTAGATTTTAATAGTTATTCCCCGGCCATATTCATAGAAAATTCCGGGGGATTTGTACATTACTGTACAATATGGTATGTATTTACCAAAAACTTCTGTGTTGTTGGTACAATTATAGAACATTTGACCAAAAAATACAATGCCAAAATAGAAATTTTTAAAAAATTTACGAATTTATTTTTCCCAACAACTGATTCATATTGTCATATAGGACAGTTTTCGTGGGCGCATGGAGAATAATCGATATAAAGGGTTCTCCATAAGCATTCTGGCTTGCCAGTGCAAGACAGGAGCCTGCATTACTGGTAGTTCCCGTCTTGCCGCCGAGAACGGTAACATTTTTGGGAGGCGTTACCTGCTTGGTCAAATATTGATCTGTGGCGTCCAGATGCTGTACTACATTTTCTGATCCTCTCATAAAGGTCAGATTATAAGAAGAAAGCTGCATAATTTCCACAAAATAAGGGTATTTCATAGCCTCTTTCAGCATCAGATAAATATCATATACCGTGGTATAATGATTATCATCGTGAAGTCCTGAGGGGTTGACAAAATGAGTATTGGTAGCGCCAAGGGAAGCCGCTTCCTGATTCATCATTTCCACAAAATTATCCACGGTTCCCCCGATATGTTGCGCTATGGTCATAGCGGCATCATTACCGGAATAAACCAAAAGTCCATGGAGAAGTTCTCCTAATGTAATCTGGTCGCCTGGTTGAAAACCGACTTCTGTGGAACCTTCTTCCAGGTTCAGAGCGCTTTCCGGTATGGTAATCAGATCGTCCATGTTTCCATGTTTTACCGCAAGAATCCCCGTCATAATCTTTGTGATACTGGCAGGATAAGCTCGCTCATGGATTCCCTGAGCAAACAGAACTTTTCCATGATCCAGATCAAATAAAGCTGCTTTGGCATTTTTAGCCAAAGAAACGCCTTCCAAACCAACATTTTGAGAAGTGACACATAAGGAGGAGGCAAAAGAATCTGCCTTTTCCATCTGAATCTCTGCACCATAAGTTCCATAAAGCTCTTCTGATATTTCATAGGGCAATCTCATATCCAATTCACTGGAACGGTTTAAAAAAACAAGGGCAGTAACTCCCGCCGAAGTAACCAGAACCAGGATTCCTATCAGAAGAAGTGTTTTTTTCCATTTGTTTATTAAAGGATTATTATTTATAGATTTCACGCCAGTCTAATTCTCCTCTATCCAGAGATTTGATCAAAAGTTCAGCAGACGCCAGATTGGTAGCCAGAGGGATGATATGTGTATCGCAAAGGCGAAAAATCTTATTGGCGTCCAGCTCCGGTTTTTTTGCAACATACGGGTCGCGCAGAGAAATGATCAAATCCAGTTGATTTTGCTCGATCATGGAAGCCATCTGCTGCTCTCCTCCTACATGACCGGCAAGAAGTTTATGTACAGGCAGATTCGTTGCTTCCTCAATCAGGCGTCCGGATGTCCCGGTGGCATATAATTCATGTTTGCAGAGAATGCCTCTGTAAGCAATACAAAAATTCTGAAGTAATTTCTTTTTTGATTCATGTGCGATGAATCCGATGTTCATTTGTTTCACCTCCCAGGTATCTTCTGTTTTGTAATCCCACATTCAGTACCAGTCCCATACCAATATACAGGCTGACCATGGAAGTCAGTCCGTAACTTACGAATGGAAGTGGTGTTCCTGTATTGGGAAGAAGTCCGGTTGCTACACTGATATTCAGAAAGCTCTGGAAACCCACTACAGCAGCTATACCGCAGCAGAGGATTTTTCCGGACAAATCTTTCGCCCTTCTGCTGATAAGAATACATTCCAGCACGATAAGAAATAAAAGAACAATGATTCCGAAACTTCCCCAGAATCCCAGCTCTTCCCCGGCTACAGCAAAAATAAAGTCCGTCTGTATCTGTGATACAAAATCTCCCTTATTTGCAGAGGATACTTCATTGTTATTGTAGCCTTTTCCGGTAAGTTGTCCGGAGCCAATGGCTGTAATGGAATTTGTCTGCTGTCTGGCCAGTTCTTTATACTCTTCATCTTCCGGGTACAACCAGGCCATAATACGTCCCTTCTGGTAATCGTCTATGATTTTGATGTCGGTTTTGGTGATCAAAAACATGGCTACGATCAACAGGGGAATAGCTACAGCAAGAATTCCGCCGATAATTTTGTAACTTAGTCCTGCAATGTACATAATCACGCAAAATACGATTGCTACCGTGATGGTATTTTTCAGATCCGGCTGATCTAAAATAAGGAACAGAGGAACAGCCAAAAGAAGTACAGAGGAAAAAATAGTTTTTGCAGTATTCAGATCATCTTCGTGATTCATAAGATATCTGGCAAAAAACATGATGAGCAGGATTTTGGAAAGCTCCGTAGGCTGGAAACGGATAAATCCCAGATTCAGCCAACGGGTAGCGCCAAAAGAGTCATCTCCAAAAAAGCGTACTACTAAGAGCATAGCAATATTTATCACATATAAAATCCAGTAAAAATTTAACAGCCAGCTAAAATCCATCAGAGAAACGATGACCATAACAATAAGTCCCAAAAAGACTCCCGCAAGCTGTTTTGTCTGAAGAGATTTCATGGCACTTCCCACCAGAAGAACGCCAACACCGCTGATCATCAGCAGCCACAGGACGAGGCGAAAGTTATAATCTCTTAATTTGTAAAGTTTAAGCATAGTTATACACCTGTTTTTCTAAGTTTGTATGGGAAAGGAACTTCCCCGGGATTTAAGAGGTATACTGGCAGTGAGAACAGGAGGGGACTGCTTGAAACAGATACTTACATTTCCTGTATCAATGGGAACGTATTTCCCTGCTGCCTTTATCATATCGTTCTTTAACATCTGCATCGTCTGAGGGGAACAGCTTACCCGGTCAGCAACCAGAAGAAGCTTCAGTCTGTCTTTTGCAATGGTACTTGAAGTTTTTCTTTTTTTGTTAAAGAATCCCATATGCTTTCCCTCCTACTTCCGGAACAGACGTCCAAAAAATCCTTTCTTATTTTCAAGATCAAGAAAAGGAACTTCTTCACCCAAAAGCCGTTTGCAGATATTGAGATAACCCTGGCCGCAAAGTCCCGGCTTTCCTGCCAGGGGTTCGCCCTGATTCGTAGCTACTACTACGGTTTCTTCGTCAGGAAGTGTGCCGATCAGAGGGACAGCCAGAATATCCACCACATCTTCCACAGACATCATATCCCCTTTTTTGATCATGTCGATTCGAAGACGATTGATAATCAGATGAATATCTTTTAATTCCTCTGCTTCCAAAAGACCAATAATTCTGTCAGCATCCCGGATAGCGGAAACTTCGGGGGTTGTAACCACCAGTGCTTTCCCTGCGCCGGCAATGGCGTTTTTAAATCCCTGTTCGATTCCTGCGGGACAATCCAGAATGATAAAATCAAATTCTTTTTTCAGTTCATCACAAAGTTTTTTCATCTGTTCCGGTGAAACGGATGTCTTATCTCTGGTCTGTGCAGAGGGAAGGAGAAAAAGATTGGGATATCTTTTATCTTTAATTAAAGCTTGTTTCATACGGCAATTTCCTTCGATTACGTCCACCAGATTATATACGATCCTGTTTTCAAGCCCCAGTACCACATCAAGATTACGCAGTCCGATATCAGTATCTACCAATACTACTTTTTTATCCAGACTTGCCAGTCCTGTGCCGATATTAGCCACGGTAGTGGTTTTTCCCACACCGCCTTTTCCAGAAGTTACTACAATTACTTCACTCATCTTCCATCCTCCTGATTCTAATTTCATTCAACTATCCGGAACATTTTCAGTTGGGAAAATGTTCCGGGTCTGTTTTATTCATTAGTTATTTTGCTGATTCGTCACACCTGTCTGATTTGCCTGTCCGGTGATGATTTCAGATTCGTCTTTCAGATCAAAGTAGTAGTTTAAGACATCTTTCACGACCCATTCTGCATTTGTGGAGCTGTATCCGTTGGCTATACGGACAGCAAGAGCAATCTCCGGTTCGTCTACGGGTGCATATCCTACAAACAGACCGTGGTTGGCTCTGCTTTTTGTCTGCTGTGCAGTACCTGTCTTTCCGGCAAGAGAAACCTGAAGATCACCAAAGACTGCCTGGTTACCGGGAGTTTTGATAACTCCTTCCATACCGGTGTGGACATCATCCCAAATCCACTGGGGAATTGAAAGTGTGCTTAAAACCTCAGGAGTAAAGTCTTCCAGAAGATTGCCTTCCGGGTCTGTGGTTTTATCTAAAAGTGAAATATTATAACTGGTTCCGCTGTTGGCAATTGTCGCTACATAGCGAGCCAACTGGGAAGTCGTATAATTGTTAGTACCCTGTCCAATGGAGGAAGGGATAGGAAACTCGTCCGTTACCTGAGGGGCAGCTTCCGGAATTTCCAGACCGGATTTTTTATCCATATTAAACATTTCGGCATAACTTACCAATTTCTGTAATGATTGATCCGAACTAAAAGAACCGTCGCTATTTTCGCCTAACCGATACGCAGTCTCACTGAAAAATACGTTACAGGAATTTTTAATACCATCCCGAACAGTGAGGGAACCATGTCCTGACAGCTCCCAACAGTCCAGTTCTCCTCCGGTCAGACGGGTAAAATGACCGTTACAGTTAATACTGGAATTATCATCGATTACTCCCTCCATAAGACCGGCTACTGCTGTGATCGGTTTAAAAGTAGAACCGGGAGCTGTTCTCTCCTGGGTAGCCTTATTATAAAAGGGCGATGATAAATCATTATTTAATTTTTGATAATAAGCCGTATCCATATTGTTCGCCAGGCGATTATTATCGTATCCCGGGTAAGAAACACAGGCCAGTGTCTCACCGGAATTTGGATCCACAATCACAATAGAACCGGAACAGGGATCCAGCGCAAGCTGTGCGGGAGTAATTTCCAGATTCTGAATCTTCTGTTTCATAAAATCTACAGTGGAAATGTCTCCTTCCAGAAAACTTTCATATACATCATCTTCTTTAGAGAGAATCCCCTGGTCATATAAGATAACACAGAGATCCTTACCGGATATTTCCTCATCCAAGAGCATATACTGATAAAGCTTTTTGCTGAATTGGGTATCTGTAGTCAGATATTGCGCTATAAAATCTGCCAGATTCTGGTATACCTGAGAAGCATCCAGGTAAGTATTTTCATCTGAAAATTGAGAAATATCAATCCAGTTCTGGCTGGCTGCATAAGTCAGATACTCCTGTAAGCTGATACTTTCTTCTGTAGTCCACTGTTTGTAAACTTCGTCGTTTTTATCAATTGCAGTTTTGGAAAGGATACCTGTTTTTTCCATCAGAAGTTCATTTACAATGTAGCTCATATACTCCTGCATCTCTTTTGTCAGGTCTTTATAAGCGTCCGGATCTGTTCCTGTAAGCTCAGAACTGATCTGTTCAAAGACTTCCTGCTGTTTTCGTACAAAAACCTGTTGTACTTTCTGTTCTGTGGCAGAAGCATCTTCTGCGCTGAAATGATTGATATCCAGAATCGAGTTATTCACCAATGCAAAGTATACGTCGTAGATAGGAATCGGAATAGTAGAAGCATCCGTATTATCATCTACTTCAAAGGTTTTTATATTTTGAATATTGGCAGCTACGATACCTGCGATTTTTTGTTCCAGAATCTTGTAGCAGGCAATCTGAAGATCTCTGTCGATAGTAAGATATACGTTATTTCCCTGCGTAGGTTCCTGGGTATGGTTTTTATCAATTTCCAATACTTTTCCCATACTGTCTACATACACTTTTTCGGAACCGTCTTTTCCCTGAAGAGTAGATTCCATAACCTTTTCCAGACCGGATTTTCCTACAATGGAGGTCGTGGAGTATTCACTGTCAGGGTTGTCTGTTCGAAGTTCTGCCAGCTCTTCAGCAGAAATTTTACCCGTATATCCCAACAGGGGGGCAAAATACTCACTTTCCGTATAAACCCGGATGGAGTCCTCTGCAATATCAACACCCTGCAGGAGATTTTGATTCTCCAGAATGTCGGCTACAGTCTCTTCTGATACATCAGAAGCAATTGTTACTGGAACATATTTTCGAAAGCTGACAGTAAACAGCGCATATCGAACGGTGATAATTTTTAATGTTTCTTCTTTCGTCAGTTCCATGGGAAGACCTGCTTCCATCAATTCTTTTTGCGTGTAAGGTGTTTCGTCTTCTTCCAGTTTCAGACCAAAGCGAAGCATCAGATCCTGAATCAGGGTATCTGCTGAAGCATTGGCCTCCTTACTTTTCATGCTGTCAATAGATGTTCTTCCATATACATCCGCCTTAAAACGGGCGAGAGTAAAACCTTCCGCGTCATATATATAATTATTTCCCTCATCCAAAACCACATGGAAATCGTGGTTTATGGAGTCACCGTGACTTTCGACGATTTGAATGATTTTATATATTTCACCATTTAGCGAAAGATTTTTTTTCCGTGTGGTATCATAATCTCCGTTATCTTCCAGCGTTACAGAATAAGATAACTGGTTAGAGGCAAGCACATTGCCATTTCTGTCCAGAATATTTCCCCGGGTACTTTTCAATGTACGGGTACGGGTCGTCTGGATTGTAAAGTTATCCGTATATTCCTGACCGTGAATAATTTGCAGAGAGAAAATCCTCTGTACAAGAATTCCGGAAAGGATGAGAAACACAAGGATTAATACTGTGGTTCTCTGAAGTGTCAATTTTTTCATAATTTTTTTCAGTCGTTTCATCAGGGTAATCTCGGTCCCTCCCATTCGTTGTCTGCAAGCCAGTGATTCAGCTTGTAAAAAATACGATAAAATATCACAGTAATCAATACCGTATATACCATTTCAGGAAAAATGATATGACGAAGATAGCCGAAAAAATTCAATCTTCCCCGCAAAAGAAATTGCAGTCCATAGACGATCACACCATAAGAGAGATCGCTGATGGCCACAAGCACCATGGGAACCTTTACATCTTCGTCATAAAATACTTTATATAAGAAACCATTAAAAAATCCGATATACATATAAAGCAGCGCATAAAAGCCCACCATGTTACCGTAAAAAACATCGACCAGAAGTCCACAGAAAAAACCTATAAACAGTCCCTCCCGTTTTCCTCGCATAAAACCAAAAGAAACGGTCAGTATCAATAAAAGGTTCGGGGAAATGGAGGCGATAGACAATGTCTGAAATACAGTTCCCTGGAGAATAAAGGTAAGCAGTATCAAAACCGCCAGGATAATCTTCCTTCTCATTCGCCCTCTCCTTCCTCCGGATCTGCTGCCTGTTGCTTCAGTTGTTTGATCACAAGAACTTCCTGGATATTTTCAAAATCCACAGCGGGAATAATTGTTCCATTTTTTGTCAGTTTATTGGCGTCATCTTGTACTTCACTGACATAACCGATCAGAATACCTTTCAGGAATTTATTGCTGACAGAGGAAGTAACTACTTTATCCCCTTCCTGTACCTGATTTTCCTTATCCGTCAACTGGATAAAACGGATTTTTCCCTCATCCATCATCTGAAGATCTCCGGTGACAATGCAGTTTTGGGAAATAGAAGTCACAGAGGCGCTGACATTGCTGCTGTCATCGATGATAGAACGCACGGTTGCCCAGTCTTTTCCGGTTTTTGTAACAATTCCCACCAGTCCGCCGTCAGCGATCACATTCATATCTACGCTGATACCGTCTTCGGTTCCCCGGTTGATGATAAAGGTATTATACCAGTTACCGGAATCTTTTCCGATTACCTGGGCGCCGATTTTTTCATATTCGGAATAATCCTGATCCAGATTATAGAGCGCGCGAAGTCTTTCTACTTCTTCCTGCTCCTGACTGAGATTATTGTTTTTCGCCGTCAGTTCATTGACCTGTTCTTTTAATTTTTTATTTTCCTTGGATAACTTTTTCATACTCTGGAAACCATCCTTTTGTTCTGTCATCCAATCTCCCACCTGATTGATTCCATTTTGAAAAGGTACGATCACATACCCCAGAGCATTTCGCACCGGATCAAAAGAAAATTTGGAAGAAAGAGACAAAACAATCAGACCAAGGCAAAGAATAGTCATTATAGTAACCAGATGTTTTGTTTTGATTTTATATTGTGATTTTTTTTTCATGCCAGCTCCTTGTTACTTTTTCCGCTTTTTGGGAGTAAATGCCCAGTGATGCAGCGCATCATGTGTGATAATTTCCTTCAGTCCATAAATCGTACACAGATCATAGTACTGAGAAAGCAAAATAGGACATCCCACCTGCCGGGAAATCACTTGAGCAATATAGGGGATCCGTGTACTGCCTCCGGTCAGATAAATACCTTCTGCCAGAATCACTTTGTGGATCTGGGGAGGGGTTCTCTCCAGGAAAGTACGGATTTCTTCGGCAATTTTATTGACAGAAGACAGAATGGATTCGTTGATGGTGGCAGAGGTAACGATTCGTTCCCGGGGAAGGCCGGAAACACAGTCTACCCCAACAATTTTACGAGCCAATTTCCTTTCCTGTTTCAAATCTGCCAGTGAAGCTTTCAGTCTTCCTGCAGTTCTCAAACTGACAAAGAAATTGTTTCTTCTGCGGATATTGTTGAGAATATCCTGATTAAAATGATCTCCGCCCAAAGGAACAATCTTACTGATAATTACACGGGAATCTGCAATAACAGAAATCTCCGTGGTAGCAGCTCCTATATTGACGATCATAGAGCCTCTGGTTTTGATGATGGGAATGCCGAGAGCCAGAGCGTCTGCCACAGGGCGTTCTACCAGAAGAACCTTACTTTTCCGAAAACGTCCTCTTTGTGCTACAGAGTAATATGCCCGTTTTTCAATCTCCGTCATATCCACAGGAACTGCAAAATAAATAACCGGATGGCGTCCGGTGCTTCTGGAAGTTCTCTCCAGAAGTGTCTGAAGGAGAATCTCCAGATGACTGATATTGGCAATCATGCCATTGGACATCGGGGAGGAAACCTCCACATTTGCAGGAGATTTTTCATACATTTCATAAGCTTCATCTCCTACAGCCAGTATCTGTTCTTTGTTGCGAATAGCAATCATATTTCGTTCTTTTAAAATTTCATCGCTTTTCTGAGAGTAAATTTTGATCATATTACTGCCCAGATCAATTCCATAGACATGGTTTGTAAACATAGATGCATATCCCTTCTGTTGTTTATGTAACACTGCTTTTAAAATTGACACAACCCTTCTTCACGAAAGCTGACATATCGCTGATCCCCTATTACGATATGATCCAACAGAGGAATATCTACCAGACAGCAGGCTTTTTGCACACGCTGGGTAAGCAGAATATCTTCTTTACTTGGAGTTGGATTTCCGCTGGGATGGTTGTGTACCAGAATGATATAAACCGCATGATATCGAAAAGCTGCTAAAAGAAGATCCCGTGGGGATACCATAGCGCCGTTTACAGTGCCTCTGGAAATCTCCTCTTCTCCCAGTAGCTGATTCTTACCATTTAGCATCATGCATATCATTTGCTCCTGCTCCTGATGACGCATCTGTTCCATATAATAATCTGCAATCGTTTCCGGATGTTCAATATCCAGTAGTTTTCGGGCAGAAACAGAGGCAATGCGTTTGGAAAGTTCTCCGATACACTTAATCTGTACCGCTTTTACCTGACCGATTCCTCTGATCTCCATTAATTCCTGTAAAGAAAGATGATGGATACCCAAAAGACCTTCCTGAACTTTTCCTTTTTCCAGAATCTTACGAGCCAGATCAATAGAGGAACTCCCCTGAGTTCCGGAACGAATGATCACGGCCAGAAGTTCGCTGTCTGAAAGCATCTGAGGTCCATAGCGGAGACACTTTTCATACGGGCGTTCATTTTCAGGCAATTCTTGAATTTTGTAGTTGTTTTCCATGGTTTGTCCTCCTGTTTGGCTCTTCAGACAGAGGTCCAATCCACCACAATACGAAAATATTTTAGCACAAAATCCTTTTAAAGTGAACCATATCAGGGGAATTTCACATATTTTTTACAGATTGCTTCTGCAACACGTAACCCATCCATAGCTGCAGAAGTAATACCTCCTGCATATCCGGCTCCTTCTCCGCAGGGATAAACGCCCTGAATGTTGGAAAGAAATTCCTCATTTCTGGGAATACGTACCGGAGAAGAGGTACGGCTTTCCACGCCGGACAACAATGCGTCAGGACGGTCAAATCCCTCTATCTTTGTTCCGCAAGCGGCAATACCCTGTTGAAGAGATTGAGCCAGAAAATCCGGAAATATCTCACGGAGATTTCCCAGTTCCCATTCTCCTTTCATGCAAGGAGATACATTTCCCAGACGGGTCGATGGTTTTCCAAGAGAAAAATCCTGAAAAGTCTGTACAGGGATTTTTCCACAGTGAAGCTTCCAGGCAGCCTGTTCCAGATACCTTTGAAAATAAACGCCTGCCAGTGGATTTGTTTCCAGAGAAGACGATTCTGAACTTCCCTTTTCTTTCAGATATTTCATACCGTATGTAAGGTAGTCCTGGGGATTCACAGTAACGATCATAGCGCTGTTTGCATTCTGGCTGTTTCTTGCATGGTAACTCATTCCGTTGACAGCCAGATGACCTTCTTCCGAAGAAGCGTTTACCACATAACCGCCGGGACACATACAAAAAGAATACACTCCCCGCCCATTGGGAAGCTGCTGCGTTACTTTGTAATTGGCAGCTCCCAGAATGGGCGAATGGGAAAGTCCATACTGACTTTTATTAATCATTTCCTGTGGATGTTCAATTCTTACCCCTACGGCAAATGATTTTGCTTCCATATGAATTCCTCTTTGTTCCATACAGGAAAAAGTGTCTCTCGCGCTGTGGCCAATAGCCAATACAAGTGTTTGAACCGGAATCCAGGTCTGGTGATTGATCTGAATTTTTTTTACTTTCTGATCTTCTATTAGAAAATCTGTTACCTGACTGTTAAAGTAAAAGGTTCCTCCCATTTCTTCAATTTGTTTCCGTATATTTGTAATGACTGTTATCAAAAGATCCGTTCCCAGATGAGGTTTGTGATCGTATAAAATATCGGAAGGGGCGCCGGCTTCCACAAAAAGTTCCAGGACTTTCTGATTTCGCCCCATGGGATCTTTCACAGACGTATTTAATTTACCATCGGAAAAGGTTCCGGCCCCTCCTTCTCCAAATTGTACATTACTATTGGGATTTAATTCGTTTTGAGACCAGAACTTCTCTACCTGTTTTTGCCGTTCGCCGGCACAGTCTCCCCGTTCGTAAATGACAGGAGAAAATCCGGCTTTTGCCAACAGCCATGCACAGAAAAGACCGGCAGGACCTGTCCCCACGATTACAGGGCGTTCTGTCATTTTTTCATCTCCACAAGGAGGGAGTGAATACTTTACAGGATTAGTTAACATAATATTTTTATGTTTACCTTTTTTGAGTTGATTTTCTATTTTTTTGTCTTTGGAAGTTTTTACATCTACCGTATAGACAAAATACAACTCCGGTTTTTTTCTGGCATCCACAGAACGGCGGCGGATTTTCCAGGAAACAAGTTCTTCTTTTTTTATTTTTAACTGCTGACAGATTTTGCTCTCCAGTGCATCATGAGAATGTGCAATAGGCAGTTTTATCTGAGAAATACGAATCATATGCCACTCCTTTCCACATCAGAGGCGTCTGCCGCCGCTTTTCCGGCCACAGCTCCGCTGGACCATGCCCATTGCAGATTATATCCCCCGCAGGGACCGTCTACATCTACGATTTCCCCGGCAAAATAAAGTCCGGGATGCAGGAGGGATTCCAGATTTTCTGTCAGTTCTGTAGTATCCACACCTCCGGAGCATACTTGTGCCTGTCGCAATGACCAGGCATCCTTGATCGGGAGAATCCAATCTTTTATGTTGGAGGCGAGATCTTCCAGCGTACCTTTTGCGGGAACGACTACAGGGATCATCTTCAGAGGAATCAATCCTACCAGCAGTTCCTTCATAGACTTGTAGGGGCAGGCAGTTTGACGTTCTTTTAAAAATCTGCATAATTCTTCTTTGGTAAAATCAGGCATCAGATCCAGATGACAGGTGACAGTATGTCCCTTGGAAAGCGCTCTTACGGCATAACGGCTGATCTGAAATACTGCAATTCCTGAAATTCCATAATCGGTAAAAAGAATTTCCCCTCTCTCTTTGCAGCAAATTTTTTTGTCAATTTCCAGATGAAGGATGCCTTCCATCCGGCTTCCAGCCCATTTGGAAAAATAATTTCCTTTTCCTTTCAAAGCAACCAAGGCGGGCATGGGTTCTATGAGATGATGCCCCAGTTTCTTTGCCAGAAAATATCCGGCATCAGAACTGCCTTCCACCGAAGAAGCATGTGAACCACAGCAAAGAATCACCCGGTCACACTCGTACTGCCAGGTTTTGGTAATTACTCGGAAGCCTTCAGATAGGCATTGGATATCCGTTACTTCTTCCCGTGTTTTAATACGTACTTTTAAGTGACGAGCTTCCATCTCCAGCACCTGCGCCACACTGGACGCCTGATCACTGTAAGGATAAACCCAGCCATTCCTGTCCCGGGTATAAATTCCTAATTCGCGGAAAAAGGAAAGTGTGGAGGAAAGAGGAAACTTTTCAATGACTTTCCAGGGATATGCAGGATTCTCACTGCGATAACAGGAAGAATTCTGATAGAGATTTGTCATATTACATCTCCCATTTCCTGTTGCCAGTATTTTCTTCCCTGTTTTTTCATTCTGTTCTAATACGGTCACCTGGGCGCCATTTCTGGCGGCCTGAATAGCTGCCATCAACCCACTGGCTCCTCCGCCGATGATTACAATTTTTATCATGGCAATTCCACTAATCCTTTTTCATACAATTTTTGCAGGCTCATCATAATACCCAGTTTTGCATGTTCCCATGTCAGTCCTCCCTGGAAATATACTGCGTAGGGAGGTTTTATAGGACCGTCTGCACTAAGTTCAATGGAAGAACCCTGTACAAAAGCTCCTGCTGCCATGATCACATCGCTGTCATAGCCGGGCATAGCCCATGGTTCCGGATCTACATAGCTGTCAATAGGAGCCGCTGCCTGGATACCCTTACAAAAAGCAATTACCCGTTCAGCAGATTCCAGCGTCACAGCCTGAATGATATCGTGACGGCTCTCTTTACTGTCGGGAACTACAGAAAATCCCAGCCGTTCATAAATATTTGCGGCAAAAATCGCTCCCTTTAAAGCGCTGGCTGTCACTGTGGGCGCCAGGAAAAATCCCTGATAAAAAGGTTGATTTACTCCCAGTGTAGCTCCCACTTCTTTTCCCAGTCCGGGAGAAGTAAGACGGAAAGCGGCATTCTCCACATATTCTGTTTTTCCCGCAATATAACCGCCGATAGGAGCCAGACCGCCGCCAGGATTTTTGATCAGAGAGCCTACGATCAGATCGGCTCCCACATCTGTAGGTTCAATGGTTTCCACAAATTCTCCATAACAGTTATCCACCATACAGATCACATCCGGTTTGATTTCCTTTACAAAGGTGATCAGTTCTCCAATTCGTGCTACTGAAAGCGTCGGGCGGGTCTGATATCCTTTGGAACGCTGAATCGTCACAAGTCTTGTTTTTTCGTTGATGGCTTTTCGAATATTTTCATAGTCAAAGGAGCCATCTTCCAACAGATCTACCTGACGGTAAGTAACGCCGTATTCTGCCAGGGAACCTTTCGATGGACGGATTCCTATAACCTCTTCCAAAGTATCATAAGGTTTTCCCACTGGAGACAACAGTTCATCTCCCGGGCGTAAATTTCCTGCCAAAGCCACAGCCAGAGCATGGGTTCCACAGGCGATCTGAGGACGTACCAGAGCAGATTCCGCATGAAAAGTCTCCGCATAAATCTCCTCCAGCGTATCTCTTCCCACATCATTGTAGCCATACCCGCTGGAAGCATAAAGACAGGCTTCACTGGCACGGCATTTTTGCATGGCATGAACCACTTTCAACTGATTGTATTCCGCCACCCGATTGATCTCTTCAAAACGGGGAGCTAATTCTTCCGCGATTTTCTGTCCAAAATCAAATACTTTGGAATCAATTCCCATTTCTTTATACATTTCTCTCGTCATTGCTGTTTCCATTTGTATATCCTTCTTTCGGTATTATATTTTTTTCCTTCAGAGAATGAAGCATTGCATTCAAAATACGTTCTTCCTGGTATGCATAATCCGGTTTATAAAACCATTCCACCTCTCGTTCTCTCTTAAACCAGGTAATCTGTCGTTTGGCAAAATGGCGGGTGTCTCTTTTTAAAATATATATGGCTTCTGCCAAAGAACAATCTCCTTCCAGATATGCAAGGATTTCTTTATAGCCCAATCCCTGCATGGAAACCATCGTGCGGTGACACCCCATAGCTTTCAAAGATTCTACTTCTTTTACAAGACCAGAAGATATCATCTCATCCACCCGCTGGTCTATCCGTTCATACAAATGGCTTCTTTCATCATTCAGTACAAAATAAGCCAACTGATACGGTGATGTTTTCTGTCTCTGTTCCAGGTTGTGACTGGAAATCGGCTGTCCGGTCTGCTTGTAATACTCTAAAGCCCGGATCACTCTTTTCACATTATTGGCATGAATCGCCTGTGCGGAGGGAGGGTCAACTTCCCGGAGCATATCGTGAAGTACCTCCGGTCCCTCTGCGGCAGCCTTTTTTTCTAGCAAAAGGCGGTAACTATTGTCCTCTCCGTGCTGAGTAAAATCAATATCCCCTGTAATTGCCTGGATATAAAAGCCAGTTCCTCCTGTCAGAATGGGAATGTGACCTCTTTGATAGATGTCTGTCATAGCTTCTTTTGCCATTTCCTGAAATCGTACCACATTAAATTCCTCATCCGGATTCAGACAGTCAATCAAATGATGAGGCACTCCCTCCATTTCTTCCGGGCGGATTTTTGCCGAGCCAATATCCATATGACGATACACTTGCATGGAATCCGCAGAAATAATTTCTCCTCCGACTGTTTTTGCCAGACGAATGGATAAATGGGTTTTCCCCACGGCAGTGGGACCTGTAAGAATAATCAATGGTTTTTTCAATCTGCTCACCTACACAATTCGTTTAAATTTCTTTTCCAGTTCGTATTTTGTCATGGAAATAATCGTCGGTCTCCCATGAGGACAGTTATATGGATTGTCCAGTTCCAATAATTCATCAATCAGCGCCGAAGCCTCTAAAAAGGATAACTGTTGATTTCCCTTAACCGCTGCTTTGCAAGCCATAGTTGCCATTTTATCTGAGAGAACTTCCGGTGTTTTGGAAGTGATATCTTCTTCCAGATGATCTAAAATTTCTATAAAAAAGGCTTCCCCTGTCATCCCAAACAAATCCTGAGGAACTGCACGGATACTGTACTCTCTTCCGCCAAAAGATTCTATTTCAAAACCCATAGAATGAAAAACATCCAGATAACGCTTCATTTTCTCCTGTTCTTGAAGGTTTAAGGATATAATAAGGGGCGGACTTAGAAGCTGAGAGTTCATTTGCCGATTTTTCAGTTGACGGACAATCCGTTCATAAAGGACTTTCTCATGAGCCGCATGTTGGTCGATAATATAAAGTTTATCCTCCATCTGTACCAGCCAGTACGTATCAAAAATTTGTCCGATGATTTTGTGATGCTTTTTACCCTCTGCAGATAATAATTTCCCATCAAATAATTCCATCTGTTTTGGCGCTGTTTCCGATAAAATTTTATTATTTTTTTCGACTGGGACAGAAGAAGGCTTTCCTACGGGAGAAAGATTTTTTACGGAAGAAGGTTTTTCTGCAAGAGAAGGTTTTTTTACACTGTAAACAGGAGTTTCTCTCACTTCTTTTACGGAAACTGCTTTCTCTTCTCTGATTTTCCGCTGCTGTTCAAAAGGTTCCGGTGTGTTTTTCTTTTTTACTTCCGGAAGAATTTCTTTTGGTTTTTCCTGTTTTTCCGAATCCAATGCAACCTGAGGAATCAGTTCTTTTTGCGAAAGTCCTGTGAGTACAGCCTGGTATACTTCCTGATACACCTGTTGCTGATTGGAAAAACGTACTTCCATCTTCGTAGGATGTACGTTGATATCCACATCTTCCCCACGAATCGTCAGATACAGGGAAGTAAAAGGATATTTATGCTGCATCATGAAAGTATGGTAAGCATCCTCAATGGCTTTCGTAATGATTTTACTTTTTACATAACGGCCATTCACATAATAATTTTCAAAATTTCGATTTCCCCGAGAAATCGTTGGTTTTCCGATAAATCCCTGAATCTGAAAATCTCCGGAAAGGTCTGTATGATCAATGGAAATCAGTTCTTTTGTCAGCTCCCGCCCATAAATCTGATAAATCACTTCTTTCAGGTTATCATTTCCTGAGGTATGTAATTTTGTCTGCCCGTTCTGCATATATTTAAAAGAAATATGAGGATGAGAAAGCGCCAGTTGTTCAATAAAACTGCTGATATATCCTGCTTCCGTGGCAGGGGTTTTTAAAAATTTGGCGCGGGCAGGGGTATTATAAAAAAGGTTACGCACAAGGAAGGTGGTTCCATCGGGAGCGCCAATTTCTTCCAGACCTTTTTCAGCTCCTCCTTCTATCATATAACGAACGCCTACCAGTTGATCCTGAGGTTTGGAAATCAATTCCACCTGGGAAACTGCCGCGATACTGGAGAGAGCTTCTCCTCGAAATCCAAGAGAAGAGATAGATAGCAAATCGTCTACTTTCTGAATTTTACTGGTGGCATGACGTAAAAAAGCAAGAGGAATCTGCTCTTTTTCAATTCCGGAACCATTGTCGGTAATCCGGATCAGGCTTCTTCCTCCTTCTTTGATTTCCACGGTAATTGCACTGGCGCCGGCGTCAATGGCATTTTCCACCAATTCCTTTACCACCGAGGCGGGGCGTTCTACCACTTCTCCCGCTGCTATTTTATCGATGGTATTTTGATCTAAAACGGAAATTTTTCTCCTCATAAAACCTCCTTACCACCTGTTTTTCAATTTGTTCTGAAGGCGGTATAACGTATTCAGAGCATCCACCGGAGTAAGATTGGAAATATCCAGTTCTTTCAGTTCCTGGATGATATCCTGATCCTGTACCGTGTCAAAGAGAGAAATCTGTTCCAGATCCACCTCATCATATCGAACCGGTTTGTGCTTTGTTTTTTTCTGGCTTTGTGCCAGATCTTTGATGGCTCCGGTGATATCTGCATGAACCAGCTCATCCACCAGTTCTTTTGCTCTTTCTATAACACTATCCGGTACACCTGCCAGTTTTGCCACCTGGATTCCATAACTTTTATCTGCGCCGCCTTTTACGATTTTTCTCAAAAAGACGATGTCATCCCCTTTTTCTTTTACAGCAATACAATAATTATTGACTCCCGGAATTTTTCCTTCCAACTCTGTAAGTTCATGATAATGAGTGGCAAATAAAGTTTTAGCTCCCAAAAGTTTTGTGTTGCTGATATGCTCGATTACAGCCCAGGCAATGGATAACCCGTCAAAGGTACTGGTTCCCCGTCCGATCTCATCCAGGATCAGAAGACTTTTGGATGTGGCATTTCTCAGAATATTGGCTACTTCTGTCATTTCAACCATAAAAGTACTTTGACCGCTGGCAAGATCATCGGAAGCTCCCACCCTTGTGAAAATCCGGTCTACAACACCGATCTTTGCTTTGTCCGCCGGAACAAAGGAACCAATCTGTGCCATCAGAACAATCAGGGCGCTTTGCCGCATATACGTGGATTTTCCAGCCATATTCGGTCCGGTGATCACAGAAACTCTCCGAGCGCCATTGTCCAGATAGGTGTCATTGGAAATAAACATATCGTTGGTGATCATTTTTTCCACCACCGGATGACGACCATTTTTGATGTCAATAACTCCCCTGGTGTTTACCGTAGGACGGACATAATTATTTCTCTGAGATACTACAGACAGGGAGGCGAATACATCCAGTAAGGCTACTGCTTTTGCTGTTTCCTGGATCCGTGGGATTTCTGTAGCAAGCTGATCTCTGACCTGACAGAATAAATCATATTCCAAAGCATACAGCTTATCTTCTGCACCCAGAATCATATCCTCCAGTTCTTTCAATCGGGGAGTGATATATCGTTCTGCATTGGTAAGTGTCTGTTTACGGGTATAATATTCTGGAACCAGATCTTTGAAACTGTTGGTAACTTCCAGATAATATCCAAATACTTTATTATATTTGATTTTCAGTGTTCGGATTCCTGTTTTTTCTTTCTCTTCTGCTTCCAGTTGCGCCAGCCAGGATTTTCCCTCTGTTTTAGAACAGCGATAGTTATCTACCTGTTCATGATAACCTTCTTTGATGATCCCCCCTTCTTTCACTGCCAGAGGCGGATCTTCGGCGATTGCCCGCTGAATCAGAGCATACAGATCTTCCAGACCATCCATCTGTGCGTTGATTCGCTGTAAGAGAGGACTGGTGAAGTTGTTCAGCAGGTTCTTAATATGAGGAAGCATCTCCAAAGATGTTTTAAAAGCGATCAGATCTCTGGGGGTGGCAGAACGGTAACTGATCCGGCTTACCAGACGTTCCAGATCGTAGACTGGATTTAAATATTCCCGGATTTCTTCCCGGAGCATGGCTTGCAGATTCAGTTCTTCGATGGCATCTAATCGCTCATTGATCTCATCGGCATCGATAAGAGGCTGTTCCACAAAACTGCGAAGCATCCTGGCGCCCATAGCAGTTTTTGTTTTATCCAGAACCCATAAAAGAGAGCCTCTTTTTTGCTTTTCCCGTAAGGTTTCCACCAGTTCCAGATTTCTACGGCTGGAACTGTCAATCACCATATATTTTTCAGTTACATAGGGAATGATTTTATTCATATGTACAAGAGCTGTTTTCTGCGTTTCCAGAAGATAACGGAACATAGCTCCAGCCGCAATCACGCCACTGTCATAATCCCCTAACCCAAGACCATCCAGAGAAGATACTTTAAAATGCTCCAACAAAGTGTTGTGGCATACTGTATCATCAAAATACCAGGACTCCAGTGGAGAAAGGGAAATATGCAGCCGGTTCTTCAGATCGTCCACAGGAATCCCGCTGACTAAAAAGGCATCGTTACATATGATTTCGGCAGGGGTAAATTTATTAATTTCATCCAACAGTTTCCTGCTTTTATCAACTTCCGTAACGAAACAATCTCCTGTTGTAACATCGGAGACAGAAATCCCATAATTATCCTCCATATATACAATCGACATCAGATAATTATTTTTTCCTTCCTCCAAATCCTGGGTGTTCAGATTGGTTCCCGGAGTCACAACCCGGGTAACCTCACGCCTTACCATTCCTTTTGCCTGTTTGGGATCTTCTACCTGCTCACAGATGGCAACCTTATAGCTCTTTTCAATCAATCTGTTCACATAAGTTTCCGCAGCATGGAAGGGAACGCCACACATGGGAGCCCGTTCATCCAGTCCGCAGTCTTTTCCTGTAAGTGTCAGTTCCAGTTCCCGGGATACGGTGATTGCATCCTGGAAAAACATCTCATAAAAATCTCCCAGTCGGTAAAATAAAATACAATCTTTATATTCTTCTTTTGTCTTTACATAGTGCTGCATCATGGGAGATAATTTCTGCACATCTATTTCTACGTTATTCTTTATATCCAAGTAATTTCTACCTCTTTATCTATTGTATCTTTATTCGTAACTATTTAGCGTTCTGATTGCGGAACAGTGATTCTTATTCAATGGTTAAACGGGAGTTCCCATATAGTAAAAGCCTTTACATTCATCCAGGTGAACCTGATGGAACTGTCCGATCATCGAAGCATCCCCGGGGAAATGAACCAGCACATTGTTGGTCATTCTTCCGGAAACCAGATGGGAATCCTGTTCATTCATACCCTCCACCAGCACTTCCTGGGTGGTTCCTTCCCATCTTCCTGACATTTTGCTGGAAATATCCTGCACCAGCTTAAGAAGACGGTCAAAACGGTCTTTTACCACATCTTCTGGAATCTGGTTATCCATGGCGGCAGCAGGAGTTCCTGTGCGCTTGGAATAAATAAAGGTGAAAGCGCTGTCATATCGTACTTTTCTTACCACATCCAAAGTTTCCTGGAAATCTTCCTCTGTTTCTCCCGGAAATCCTACAATGATATCCGTAGTTAAAGAAATATCAGGAACTGCTTTTCGTATCCGTTCTACCAGATCCAGATAACTTTCTTTGGTATAGCGGCGATTCATCTCTTTTAATATTCTGCTGCTTCCTGACTGAAGAGGAAGGTGAAGATGATTACAGATTTTTTTACTGTCTGCCATCACCTGAATCAATTCATCGGACAAATCTTTCGGGTGAGAGGTCATAAAGCGAATTCTTTTCAGACCTTCAATCTTTTCAATCTGCGTCAGTAACTGGGCAAAGGTAATGGGATGTTCCAGATTTTTTCCATAGGAATTTACATTTTGCCCCAGTAACATGACTTCCACTACGCCGTCTTGTACCAACTGGCGAATTTCATTTAAAATATCTTCCGGATTTCTGCTTCGTTCTCTTCCTCTTACATAGGGAACGATACAATAGCTACAGAAATTGTTACAGCCAAACATAATGTTTACACCGGATTTGAAAGAATATTTTCTGTCAATAGGAAGATTTTCCACAATCTGCGTGGTGTCCTTCCAGATATCAATAACCATCCTGTCAGAATCCATGGCACGGCAAAGTAATTCGCCAAATTTGAAAATGTTGTGGGTACCAAAAATCAGATTTACAAAACGATAACTTTTTTTCAGTTTTTCAACCACATGAGGTTCCTGCATCATACAGCCACATAAAGCAATCATCATATGTGGTTTTTTCTTCTTGATGCTGCCCAGATACCCCAGTCGTCCATATACTCGCTGATTGGCATTTTCTCTTACCGTACAGGTATTATAGATGACAAAATCAGCTTCCTCTTCTTTTTCTGTCTTCTGATATCCAATCTGCTCCAGGATTCCCTCCAGTTTTTCAGAATCTCTGGCGTTCATCTGACAGCCAAATGTGGTGACGCAAAAAGTCAGCGGATGTCCCACTTCCTTTTCTTTTTTCAAACGTTTTTCTTTTGCCTGTTCCATGAAAAAATACTGGCGTTCGGATTCTGTCATAGAAGCAGGTGGTTCTTGTATATATGTAAATTGTTCCATACGATCTCCTTTATGTAAAAAGTCATTTATAAGCCACACTACATTATAACAATCCGTTTGCATACTTTCAAGTTTTATTGATAATTTCCAAAGGCAGAGTATGGATTTCCTGATAAGTCTTTTCCTGGCAAGAAGGATCTAAAGGGAATCCGGCTGTCTCCTCCACGGTTTCTACAGTGATCGCCGGTTTTTGTAACAGTTCGGAATAGTAATTTACCGGTGTTCCTCCGTTTAGATGAGAAAGATACTCTTCTTCTCTTTTCCCAATACTGTAATCTGACAATTTCTGCATATACCGGGCCAGTTTATGATTGTGCTGATTATAGGAAAACGGCATAGCCTGGCGATAATAATAAATGATTCGTCCTCTGGAATGAAAATCTATGTATCCCACAGTCTCATATTCTTCAAAGACTCGCATGAGAGCTTGGGTTTCATTTTCGCTGGCGGGATATTCTCCCAGTTGCTGCTGAATATAGGATTTACAGGGAAAGTTTCTGTTAATATCTACTCCCCGGGCGTTGTATTTCCAGTGTTCAGCTCCAATCCCCCGCATTTTACAAAGTTGCCGAAGAATGGGATTGCGAATCATCGTATATCCCCGCAAAGCTGTCTCATATCCATCCGGATTTACCAGGGGAACAATACAAAGAGAACACCGATTCAAAAGTTCACGTACCGGATAGCCGTCAATTTTAGCATCGTCACAGTAAGCCTGGCAATATTCTTCTGCCATTTTTGTTAATAATACAGGATTGACAGATTCCCGCCCATGAATTCCTGCGGTTAATACAAGAGAATCCATCCCCAGACCAATACGCAGCATAGGAATTTCTCTTTCGTCGTGGCTTGTCCCTAAAATCCGCCAGGTGGTAAAATCGGTACAATTGAAAGAAAGTTCTTTGATATCTTGAAAAATCTCGTCATAATAATAGTGTTTATTCAATACCATTTTCAGGTTCCTCCTTTTGTCACTTTCTCTGTAGTATCTATATGCACAAAAAAGAAAATTAGAACCTGAAACAGTAGAAGGAACTGTCGGATTTGACAGTTCCTTCTGAAAAATTACGGGCGTATCTGACCGTTTCCGTAAACGATGTATTTGGTAGTAGTAAGTGCAAGAAGTCCCATAGGTCCTCTGGCGTGAAGCTTCTGTGTGCTGATACCAATTTCAGCTCCGTAACCAAACTCAAAGCCATCTGTAAAACGGGTAGATGCATTCACATAGACACAGGCTGCATCCACTTCGTCAAGAAATTGTTGAGCGTGAGAATAATTCTCAGTAATAATTGCTTCCGAATGACCGGTATTATAACGATTAATATGGGAAATTGCTTCCTCTACAGAATCCACCACTTTCATGGAAATAATGTAGTCCAGATATTCTTTTCCCCAATCTTCTTCTTTAGCACAAACAGCATCAGGAAGAAGTTCCCGCACAGCTTCATCGCCACGGATTTCCACCTGCTTTTCCTTTAACTTTTTACCAAGAACAGGAAGAAAAGCATCTTTTACTTTCCTGTGGATCAAAAGGGATTCACAGGCGTTACATACGCCGACTCGCTGTGTCTTGGCATTGAGAACGATATCTGCCGCCATGGACAGATCTGCGCTTTCATCCACGAAAATATGGCAGTTTCCCGTACCTGTTTCAATAACAGGAATCGTACTGTTTTCCACTACTGCCCGAATCAGTCCTGCTCCGCCCCGGGGAATCAGAACATCCACGTAACGATTCATTTTCATAAACGCAGAAGCTGTTGTTCGGGAAGTATCTTCAATCAGCAGCAAGGCATCCGGATTTACTCCCTGACCTTCCAGCGTTTGCCGAATACATTTTACAATGGCTTGATTGGAGTGGATGGCATCGCTACCTCCTTTTAAAATTACTACATTACCGGTCTTAAAACAAAGTCCAAAGGCATCTGCCGTTACATTGGGACGCGCCTCATAAATAATTCCTACGACTCCCAAAGGAACACGTTTCTGGCCGATCAGTAAACCGTTAGGTCTTTTTTTCATTCCCGTTACTTCACCTATCGGATCGTCAAGAGCAGCAATCTGGCACAGACCTTCACCAATACTGTCGATACGTTCTTTTGTAAGTAAAAGGCGATCCAAAAGTCCCTGAGACATACCGTTTTGACGGCCATGTTCCATATCTTTTTCATTTTCTTTCAGTATTTCATCTGCGTGGGCAGAAAGATCAGAGGCAGCCATCCGCAAAATTTCATTTTTCTTTTCTGTCTTTAAAAGGCGTATGGACGGCTCTGCTGCTTTTGCCCGTTCACCTATCTGAATCAGATATTCCATAGAAACCCCTCCTTATGAACATCAATACATTGCTTTTTCTGTGAGTAAAATATCCGGCTGAATGTCTGTAGGCTCTATAGGAACCTGTGAAAACATCTGGAATTCAAATGCTACTGCCGCTTTATAAAACTTGGGATGTTTTTGCAAATAGCGATCATAAAATCCTCCGCCGTAACCGATCCGGTGTCTTTTTTTATCAAAAGCTACTCCTGGCATCACCAGAAGTCCTTCTTCAGTCTCTGCTTTTTTTTGTCCCTTTTTTGGCTCAAGGATACCAAAATATCCCGGTTCCAGATCATCTTTGGAAGTTATTTCATAAAAAATCATATCTTTGCCTTCTACCCGGGGAGCTGCAACCCGTTTCCCCATCCTCCAGGCTTCTTCTATGATTTCCTCTGTTTTCACTTCATTTTTACAGTCTATGTATACAAAGATCCATTGTGATTGAAGAAAAGCCGGCAACTGTCTGAGAGCAAGAAAAATCTGGTGACTGTCCTGGGTGATCTGCTCCTGAAAAGCTTCTTTTCTTCTTTTATATACTTCTTTTCTAATGGCTTGTTTTGTTTCCATATTTTTCCCCTAAATTTGTGATGGAACCATCTTGTTCCTGGATATCTATATTATCCAGTTGCGCCCGCAGGTTCATGCGGATATTTGCAATATATTCGTTTCTCAGTTTTCTCTGTTCTTCTTTTTCCTCCGCAGACAATCCCACGGTTTTTGATTTTCTTGCCAGTTCATTGATCCGGTCAATAGATGTTTGATTCATAGTATCGTCCTCCTATAATGATTTTTCCAAATAATCCAATAAATAAAATTCATCCTCAGGATGAGAAAGGAACAAAGTTCCGTATTGCCTTCCTTGCATAATTTTATGTATTACATGAAAATCTTTGCCATTGGCAATTACCATATCTACCCCCGCCATGCCTGCAATTTTGGCAGCAGAAAGTTTGGTAGCCATACCTCCGGTTCCCACGTTGCTTCCCGTACTTCCTTTTCCCATAGAAAGAAGACGTTCATCCAGTTTTTCTACCACATCGATAAACTGGGCGTTTGCATTCTGATGAGGATCGTCTGTAAACAGACCGTCAATATCGGAAAGAAGAATCAGTAAATCTGCGTTGATCAAAGCTGCAACTACAGCAGAAAGGGTATCATTGTCACCAAATTCAATCTCGTAGGTGGAAATGGTATCATTTTCATTGACAATGGGAATAGCTCCCATACGAAGCAGCTCATGGAACGTGTTTGTGGCATTTAAGCGGTTCAGATTGTCTAAAAGTGTATTTTTAGTCATCAGAATCTGACTGGCAACCTGATTATATTCCGCAAAAAGCTTCTGATAAATCATCATCAGTTTGGCCTGTCCAATGGCTGCACAGGCCTGCTTTTCTGAAAGTTTGGAGGGTTTTTTCTCATACCCCATGGTTCGGCTTCCCACCATAATAGCTCCTGATGATACAAGAACCACTTCTTTTCCCTGGTTTCGCAGATCGCTGATTTCTCTCACCAGAATCTCCAGTTTGATAAGATCTAAAGAACCTGTGGAGGGATGCGTCAGAGAAGAGGAACCTATTTTAATAACTATCCGCTGTTTATCTTTTAATTTTTCCCTAAATGCATCTTTCATTGTTTGTATCTCCTGTTTTTCTCTCCTGGTTTACTTTCACACAGCATAGCTATATCAGAGAAAATAATATCCAGTTGTACTTCATTGTACCTCATGCGCAGAAAAAGCGCCAGTCTTATTTCAAAAAAGTTTGTTATGGATCGCTGTCAGACCTTGAAAACTATTTAACTGGAAAAGTTTTCAAGGAAGCTATATAATTCCCGGGAATTTTTTATCACATATCCCCGGGAGATTTGTTCCTGAACAGCCGCTGGAAGGGTATCTTTGGAAATTTCTGTAGTCTCATAAACAGTTCCGTCATCCAGCAGGACAATGACCTTATCTTCTTCTATTTTAATATGGTAATCGGAATGAAGAGGATTTTCCGCTTCCAAAACCGGGTCTGTTATATCCGGGTCGTTGGAACAGGAATACTGGTAACTGGCATAAAAGCCCAGTCCCAGCAAAAACACGGCGAAAAAAAAGCCAATACTATAAGAAAATTTTTTCATGGGTACAAACTCCTTTTTCTTATAGTATCGGCTATCATCTGTCAGATATACACAGAATAGATGAAAATATCAGTATTCTGTATCGGCTGCTGCCGCATCTTCCGCCGCTTCCTGTGCAGCGCTGTCTTCTGCACTTTCAGTGGTTTGAGAAGATTCTTCTCCTGAACCGAGTATTTCCACCCGATCAGCATAAGTATCCTGAATAATACAAACCCAGGTTTTTCCCGTATCCATAGTAATCTGATTTCCATTGGTGTCATAGTAGAATGTAGCGCCCCATGGTTCGTGTTTTTTCCAGGTAATATCAATCACTTTGCCGTTTGTAATGTATTTTCCCACATTTGCTGCGTCTACATCAATATTCAGGTATCCGTTTTCATCATAATTTCGCCAGGAAGAATACTGCAGGATAATATTTTTATATGCAATCTGTTCTCCGGTAAGCTGATCGATCTGCTTATCTCCATACTGGAAACGATAATAAAGTTTATCCTCCGGATTGTATTCAAACCAGGGTTTATTAAGAAAATAACCAGGTTTTACAATAGATGCTTCTTCTGTTCCGGGAAGCTCCACTTCCTCATCCACACCGCAGAATGCGTAACCGGGAGTGAAATTCTCATCATATTCCTGACTATAGCCATTGATTTCGATTCCCTTTTGAATACCTTCAAAGCTAGTATAGGCATTATGGGGAGATTTTCTGTCTGTAGTACGATAAAACACCTGATCTCCATAACCTGCCAGACCGCTGAGGTTATTTACTTCCGGCAAATCTAAAAACGGAAGCGCATAGGCAGACTGTCCATAATGGGTATAGATCGCGTTGAAGCCGGAAGCATAAAAGATATAGTAATCGCGGCAGCTTCGAACAGAGCCGATTTTTTCCAGATTATCATAATCCTCAAAAACTCCCATCAAACGGGTGATCCCTCCCTCTACAGGAGCTTCATATACCACGCCGGCATTGGCGATCCCCGCCTGAGGGCAGGCAGGTTTTAAGTTATTAAGCATAACCGCTACAGGACGCCGTCTTCCGATGGTTTCCGGTACATATTCTCCTGTCAGATAACTGACTACATGTCCTTCTGGTATAGGATCTGGGGTAGGTTCCGGTTCTTCTGCTTCCAGTACTTGAGCTTCCGGAGTAGGAGTCGCTTCTACCTCCTGAGTTGGGGTAGGCGTCGGAGTGTTTTCCACGGTTTCCTCTTCCTTTTTACAGCCAGCAAGCATGGTTCCCGCCAGTCCCAACATCAAAATCAGTTTTGCGTATTTTTTCATGATAAATCTCCTCTCTAATTTCTGAAAATCTGAAGATGCTGCAAAGCCTGTTCTTGCTTATCTTCCATGATTTTTCGTTCTTCCTCATCCATATGATCGTATCCCAATAAATGCAGCATACTGTGCGCGATCAAAAAAGCATACTCTCGTTTGATACTGTGTCCATAAGTGTTTGCCTGCTCTACTGCCCTGGGAATGGAAATCATGATATCCCCCAGCATCAGTTCTCCACTGTCCGGATGAAAGCATGTCTCATCTTCTTCCAGTATCGTATAATCTGCCGGGGCAGGAAAATCTACCATGGGAAAGGAAAGTACATCCGTAGGGCGGTCAATATTCCTGAATTCCAGATTCGTATGGTGTATCGTCTCATCATCCGTGAGAACAAGGCTTACCTGTGCTTCATAGGGACAGTCTTCCTGGTCCAAAACAGCTTCCATCACCTGTAATGCCAGTTTTTCAAAATCAAAGTCAAAAACCTGATCCTGTTCATTTTCAAATTCTATTGTCATGTCAGTTTCCTCTTTTCCTGTTTCCCCGGGGAACGGGTTGTGATTCCGGATGTTTCTTTTCGTATGCGTCGTATGCCTGCACGATCTGCTGAACCAACGGATGACGTACCACATCTTTGCTGGTCAATTCACAGATGGAAATTCCCTCCACTTTCTTTAATACCTGAAGGGCAACTTCCAACCCGGATTTTTGTCCGGAGGGCAGGTCTTTCTGGGAAGAATCACCTGTTACAATTACTTTGGAACCAAAACCGATACGGGTTAAAAACATTTTCATCTGTGCCGGCGTAGTATTCTGCGCTTCATCCAAAATAATAAAGGCATTATCCAGAGTACGTCCCCGCATATAAGCCAGAGGCGCTACTTCAATCAAGCCTTTTTCCATATTTTTGGCAAAACTTTCCGGCCCCATAATCTGGTAAAGGGCATCATAGAGGGGACGAAGGTAAGGATCTACTTTACTTTGCAGATCTCCCGGAAGAAATCCCAGCTTTTCTCCCGCTTCAATAGCCGGACGGGTGAGGATGATACGTCCCACTTCATCATTTCGGAAAGCCGTGATCGCCATTGCCATTGCCAGATATGTTTTTCCTGTTCCGGCAGGTCCTACGCCGAAAACAATCATATCCTTTCGAATCTGATCCACGTATTGCTTCTGTCCCAATGTCTTTGGCTTTACCGGACGCCCGTTAATGGTATGGCAGATACAGTCACGGTCTATTTCCACCAGGGGAGCTTCTTTTTCTTCAAAAGCCAGAGAAAGCGCATAGTCCACATTCTGCGCCTGAATAGTATTTCCTCTCACAGAAAGACCAAGAAGCTCCTGAAAAATCCCATAAGCTTTTTTTACAGTGGGTGCGGGACCTACAATTTTCAAAACCCCATCTCTGGAAATCAAGGTTACCCTAAGAGAACGTTCTATCTTCTTTATATGTTCATCGAACTGACCGAAAATATTTCGTTCATGTTCTGCCGGAATTGTCATTTGCTGTTCAATGATCGTATTTGTCATGATCTGATATCCTTTCTTATCATTGCGCTATGTTCTATTTTAGCATTTTTTTCTCAGATGAAAAGACCTTTTTGCAAAAAAACCTGTTTTATGGGGAGGTTTTTTCTTCATGTAAGGGGATTTTTTCTACAGGGACCGGTTTTCCTGTATTCTGAATCACCTGAATCTTACCTTTTGAGATGCATTTTGTATTTGTTACAGAAGTCCTGATCTGATATTTTTGAATTTGTATTTTCTGGCTGGCAAGATTTTCAAGAAATACCTGAAGATGTTTTTGTGCGAGAACTTCCGCTTCTTTTTCAGTGTAATTTTGTTTTTCGATGGTATAGGGAATCACACGAATACTGCCGTAAGAGATGGGAAGACAAAAACTGGAGGTAAGATAAACGGGATGTAAGGTACGGTATACGTCTGCACTTTCTCCGTTACTTTTCCAGAAAGAAAATTCCCAATCAAAAAGTCTCAGTAATCCATATCGTTTTTCTTCTTCCTTATAAATTTTTACCTGATGCTGCAAAGGAAATTCATCATAATAGCTATATTCTGTAAGCAGACGAATATCCGCATCTGCTTTTACATATTCATATCGCTGAATCTGAGAATCGTTATTCAGGATTTCCAGCCTGCCAGATACAAGAATATCTCCCGCTTTACAAGTCTGCCCCGCTTTTACAAGCGGTCTTCCCTTTCTCGTGATGATTTGGGCGATGACTCCCTCTTTTTCAGAAGCCAAATCCCAGCTATCCATAGTTTCTTCCGAATCTTCTTCCGGATAAGAATCTTCATTTTCTTTTAGCTGGATAATCAGGCAGGTACCCTGTATTTTTGCGGAAACCCACACCACTTGCGGAAAAGATGCACGGATATGAGCAGCTATTTCCTGGCAATTTATATTTTTTTTCCTGATTCCGTCCTTTACATGAAAGGATTCCAATGTTTCTAAGACCGTTTCCCGGGGATAATAATGATTTCCATAAATCTGTATATCCCATATGAATAAAGAACAGCCATATAACAATAAAATACCAAGAAAAATGCCAAGAAAAAAAGCCTTTCTCTTTTTGTTTTTCTGAAAAAAGAAAGGCAATCCGTGTTTTTCCAACAGGAGGATCCTGGATTGGGTTTTGCGGCGAAAAGCATTGATCTGAAAGTAATCTTTTACGGAAAGTTCCATTTCATAGTACAGATCTGTATTTTTTAAATTCCATATAAGAATCTGATTATGTACGCACAGACTTAAAAAACGTTCCGGCATGGGACTTTCTAATCGTATTTTAACATATCCCTGCAGATATTTTCTTAATTTTCCCATCCGTTTCTATCCTCCCATGATTAAAGACTTTCATATGTGACGTCCAGAATCTGACCGGACACCTTCATCTCATCACCGGTATAATATAAAACTTCCAGATTTTTTCCCTGAATACGGATCTTGCACTGGGATGTCAAAACCAGGAGATGTTCCCGGTTATATTCCAGAATCCTCCTGTAGTTTTCCAAAAGAATCTCCCTCTCTCCCAGTAAAGTAATCACGGATTCCTGAAAGACCAGATCTCTGGGAAGTTGGAGCGATTCCACCAGATGTTCTTTCCAGTGAGACACTTTTTTCTTTTTCACAGCTACCTCCCAGGAAACTTCGGTTTATTATTCAGTTTATGAATAAAACAAATTTCTATGCCTGTTCCAGAAAAATCAGTGAGAACCAGAGAACCATTTGTTCTCCCATATAGTAATCCATATGATTTTCCTCTATATTTTTTGTCAGGAGAATCCCATGACTCTCAATGCAAGGGTGCATGAGTTCCGGATGGACGCAAGACTTTTTTGGGTATGTACATTTTTCGCAGATGGAACAGGAATCTGTGGAAAGAATATAGCATTTCCATGCTTCTTTTTTTAGATAATCTTCAATCTGACGGGTAATTTCTTCATGTTCCTGTTTGGTTTTTAAAAGCGCTTCCATATTGGAATAATCCGGCACTTCAGCTACAGAGGAAAATAACAGTGCGTGAGAATATTGCTGACACATTTCCCGGCACTTATCCACACTTCCTACTGCCGGCGGACAGGACCAGGATTTTCCATAACGGGGACATTCCTTTTTACAAATTGTTCTGACCTTATCATTGAACTCAATATCTTCCACATTAAGAAAAGTATACTGATATATGGGAAATTGAGTAATATATTCTTCTATTGTTTTAAAATTCATCAAAGACAGCTCCTTTCCGTCAAATAGCAACATACCAGTATTATAACAATTGCACGCAAAGATTACAACAGCATAACAGGCAGTATTTTAGCATATATATGGAGGAAAAGATGCAAGGAAATGGTTATGGAAGTAAAAAAACAACACGTAAAAATGGCAGGAATTCTGTCCCTGTTTATTTTTTCCTTTGTAGCAGGGGCAGTATTTCACCATGTAACAGACAGGATTTCCCGCCCTGTTTCTGTTCCGGCTTCCAACGCCCAGGAAAACTGGGGGCTGGGTTTTGGCAAACCAGGAGAAGCTCCCACGGGAAATGCTTCTGAAGAAGAATTGAAAAAATATCATGGAGCTTTCCGTGATCCCACCGAAGAGAAGGTCATTTATCTTACCTTTGACGCCGGATTTGAAAATGGAAATACGCCGGCAATTCTGGATGCATTGAAAAAGCACAATGCTGTGGGAACCTTTTTTGTGGTAGGGAATTTTCTGGAAACCAGTCCCCATCTGGTGAAACGAATGGTAAAAGAAGGGCATATTGTGGGAAATCATACATACCATCATCCGGATATGTCAGAAATAGCATCGAAAGAGGATTTTCAAAAAGAACTGGAAGATGTGGAAAATCTGTACCGGGAAATCACAGGAGAAGAAATAACACATTTTTATCGCCCGCCCCAGGGAAAATACAATGTTCAAAATCTGCAAATGGCCAGCGATCTGGGATATAAAACCTTTTTTTGGAGTCTGGCGTACGTAGACTGGCTGCAGGAGAAGCAGCCAACAAAAGAAGAGGCTTTTGAAAAACTTCTGCCACGGATTCATCCCGGCGCAATTGTTCTTCTCCATAATACTTCCTCTACCAATGGAGCGATTCTGGATGAACTGCTGACAAAATGGGAGGAAATGGGGTATCACTTTGCCCCACTCTCCCAATTGGCAGAAAAAATATAACTTTTTATAAAGCCATGGTGACAGATTCTTCAAATGAGAGATTCAACTTGAATATATCTTTTTGATAAATTTCATACTCTTCCACCGTCATTCTCCAGGCCAGACCACAGCCTGCTGTGATCTGGCGGGGAACCGGTATCAGCCGTCCGGGAATTTCTTTCTCCTTACATTGTTTTTCCATGGATATGGCTGCGGTGGTGGTGGGAAAGGTGAGAATCTGATATAGTTTTTTTTCTCTCATCATGGCTTTATAATTAAGTCTGCCTGAGACATTTTTTCAGCAATCACATACATATTGGTTACGCTTCCCACCTTGAGTTTTTCTGTGAGACCATAAAAATTCAGACAGGTCCCACAGGAAAGAATCTCTACCCCCTGAGCCTCCAGAGATTTTAAATCTTCTAAAGAAGCAGAATCTTCACAGGTAAGTTTCACTCCTCCATTATAAAACAAAAGGGTCCCCGGCAGTTCGTCCTGCTGTGCGAGGGCGTAGATATAACTCTTCATTAAGGCAGTACCCAGTTCAGGATCTCCATCTCCCATCAGCGAAGAGGAAATAACTACTACGGTGCTTTTTTTTCGTCCGTCAGGAATACAGACGGTATCTTCATTCCCATTTTCATCCTTTGAAGAGTTTTCCTGGGAAATACCATCGTTAGACCTTTTACATACGGGTATATCCATAACCACACGAAACTTATGCTCCTCCAGTTTCTCAGAACTTACTCCATACTGTTTTTGAACAGCCATTTTTGTAAGATTCTGAACAGCAATTTCATTATCTACCAGGGTTTCTACACAACCCTTTTCTCCGTTCAGTTCTTTAATTGCATTTTTTGTTTTTACCACAGGAATCGGACATGGATCTCCCATAGCATTTACCAGTTTTTTCATAAAAAAACTACCTCCTTACCAAAATTTCCTGTTCCGTTTTTGGTATTATTTTTCCTACAATCCGGGCAGGAAGACCGGACATTTGCAATTCTCTTTCCAGTTGAGCTGCTTCGGAACCGTCTACTGCTATTAAAAGACCTCCGGAAGTTTGCGGGTCAAAAAGAATCTCTTCCATGGCAAAAGGAATATTTTGAAAAGTAACGAACTTCTCCACAAAATTCCTGTTCCTCTGTCCGGCAGCGGTGAGAAGAAATTCTTCTGCATGGTGAAATGCTTCCTCAATATAAGGAATTTTTCCGGCGTCAATTTCACAGGATAGTTTTCCATCCAGCATTTCATGAAGATGTCCCAGGAAGCTAAAACCTGTCACATCGGTGCAGCCATGGATGGTATACTTTTTGCAAATCTGCGCCGCATATTTATTCAATGTTGTCATGGAGGAAATTGCTTCTTCCATTGCTTCTTTGGATGCTTCTTTCACCCGGTTGGCGGTACAGATGATACCAACACCTAATTTTTTCGTGAGAATCAGGGAATCTCCCGGCTGTCCCCCATTGTTTTCGTATATTTTTTGGGGATGAACCACTCCCATAACGGACAATCCATATTTCACATCGCTATCTGCAATGGAATGCCCTCCTGCCAGGATACCTCCTGCTTCTATGACCTTTTCTGAGCCGCCCCGCATAATTTCACCCAGAATATTCAGATCCATACTTTCCGGAAAACAGACAATATTAAGAGCAGTTTTTACTTCCCCTCCCATCGCATAGATATCACTGAGAGCATTCGCCGCTGCAATCTGACCGAAGGTGTACGGATCATCTACCATAGGCGGGAAAAAATCCAGCGTCTGCACAATAGCCATATCTGGTGAAATCTGATATACTGCAGCATCATCTTTGCTGTCATATCCCACCAGCAGATTTTTATCCGGCGTTCCCTGGGGAAGACGGGATAAAATCCTGCTTAAAACTCCGGCGCCCAATTTGGCAGTACACCCTCCTCCTTTGCAAAATTCAATTTTTTCACTCATTTTTCTCGCTCCCTTCCTGGCGATAACAATATATTCCCTTCCAAAGCTTATATATTATACTTTGTTTTAATGTTAATATCGGTAAACAGATACTCTTCTTCTGGAAAAATGTTTTTTAAGAGTAAATTCGCCAATAGATACGGAGGGCGGTATCCTTGCAGGTAGCCATCCTGATCTATGAGAAAATCAGCCGTATTATCCAAAAGAGCTTCTTTACTTTCCGGTATCAGATCATATAACACTACATAAGGACGCTTATCCAGTTTCAGATTGCAAAAAGCCTTTTTTACTCCTGCCTGTCCTCCCGAAATAAGTAAAATACCATTGATTCCCGTGGTGTTCATCATAGTAGTTTCAATGATTTTTCTTACTTCTTCCGGCTCGTCAAAACTTCCCTGAACTCCGGCAATCGTAATGTCCGGATAGCTTTCTTTTATTTCATTCACAAAGCCATCTACTCTCATGTTATTGCCTCTGTTACTGAAAAATCCGGTAATGATCAGTATCTTTCCTGTACCTCTGGTGAGCATTCCCAATAATCCTGCTGCGGTACGTCCGCTTTTTCTGTTATCCATACCCACAAAACAACATCGCTTTGTCCCTACGATATCTGAATTGAAAGTTACAACAGGGATATTTTTCTCCTTGATAAGAAAGTTAAGTTTTTCCCGTATCAGATCACAGTCCACGGGCATAATAGCCAATCCTTGTATCCCTTCCTGTGTCAATTGGTCAATGGCAAGCGCCTGCTCCTGCTCATCTACAGAGAGAATTTCCCGAATTAAAATTTCAACACCCCAGTTTTCCAACTCTTTTTTTGCCTGTTGTACGCCTCTGTCTATCTCGCGGATAAATGATGATTTTGCCAATTGAAGAATCACACCAATCTTTGTGTGCATCTTTAAAGAGGTGGTTTTTCTCGGGCGTGGCTGATATCCCATTTCATCTGCCAGTTGACAAATCCTTTGTTCTACAGAAGGGTTAATCCTGCCTCTGTGATTTAATGCCCGATCCACAGTCCCTCTGGAAACTCCGGCGCGTTCTGCAATCTGCTGTATCGTAACTGCCATGAACTTTCTCCTGTCAAAAAAAAGAATACACAGCAAACTTTTTGTTTTTCGAAAGTCGCTGTGTATTCATTATATCACAAATATGAATAATAGGTACAAAATATCCGCTATCTTTGTTCAATAAATTTCATCCCATATACGGGACCAAATCGAGAATAATAAGATTCCAGTTCTACCGTACATTCTTTTCCGTCCATCAGTATCAGCGCCGGGACGCCTCTATGGAGAAATTCCAGAGAAATATGATTTTCATTACAATATCTTTCAATAGAACGACAAAACTCTTCCGGACTTTTGGGACATTCATCCAAATCGATTAAAAGTGTTTTGGTGCGATATGCTTTCCCGTTTAGTTGCTTAGAAAGTTTCCAGACAGATCGGTAATCCAGTACATAAAATCCAATGATAATCAGAAGGTCAAGTAACAGCATGATCCGAACTGGCTTTTTGTCGGAGAGAAAGATTCCTGCCAGAAATACCAGAGGCATCAGATTTCCCAAAGAATAGATTCCGGCAATTCCCTTCGTAAATGATTTCAATAAGGAAAAATCTCTTCCGGAAAGCTTCATATAGAAAAAGAAAAACAGTAAGCCAAACACCAGATAGCCTGCTAAAATCCCGCCCATCCATGGCATGATTTTTAAAATAAAATTTTGATCCTTTTGAAGTCCCAGGTAAATCACATTGGAAATAAAAAAGAGACATCCCATCCCAGTTCCATACCTGAAAATTTCTTTTTTATCGTCTTTTTCCAGTTTTTTCATATCCTTCATTCCTTTCTGAATTTATTTTTCAATTCTTTTACATATCTTCTGGAAATGTAAGTTCCCTCTTCATTGGGAAATGTGGCAAACATCAATCCTCCGGTCAACGGTTTATAGCTTTTTACCGTATCCATATTTAAAAGTGTGGATTTGGATGCTCTGACAAAATTTTCAGGAAGCATTTTTTCCAGAATATAAAGTCGTTGTCTCGTAGTATAAATACCATTCGATGTGTGTATATACTGAATTTCCTGAATACTTTCAATATAAAAAATGATTGAAAAAGAAATTCGACAAACCTCTTTTTCCCTGTTGCACAAAAGAATCTGTGAACGAAATTTTTCCATTTCAATATATTCCTGCAGGTTTTCAAAATCGGGCGTCAATTGGTGAACAAATAACTGAACTTCTTCTGTATCCTGTTCAGAAATGATGTGTGTTTTTACTTTCATAGTCTCCCTCCTTTCTCAGGAACAGATTTTGTTATTCCATTAAATCCCGGGTATCATCTGGAATAACTTTTAACCTTGATCTGATTATATATGCAGCAGAAATAAAAATCTATAATTTTCCGGTAAGAGGTTACTCTCATACGGTAAGAGGATAAAAGTAAATACAAAAAAACGGAACTGCTCCCGGAAGCATTCTAAACCTCCGAAAAACAATTCCGTTTTAAAAGGGATTAACATATCAAATAATGGTAAGCTTATTTACAAAGCTTTTTAAATTCGTCAGCCACGAACTGAACTTTTGTTCCGATAATAACCTGAACAGAAGTTTTACTTGGTCTGATAACACCTGCTACACCTGCAGATTTGATTACTTTCTCATCAACCCGAGTATAGTCTTTGATTTCCAGACGAAGTCTTGTGATACAGTTGTCAATAGAAGTTACGTTTTCTTTTCCACCAACACCCTGCAGAACAATCTTAGCGATCTCTGTAAAGTCATCGTTAGCCAAAGTAACTTTTGTTTCATCCATATCATCTTCTCTACCTGGTGTCTTCATGTTGAATTTAACAATAACAACACGGAAGATCAGATAATAAATAACACCGAATGCCAGACCAATCAGAAGCAACATCCAAGGTTTCTGTGCAAATGGAGCTTTGAAACTGAGAATCCAGTCAATTAAACCGGCACTAAAGTTAAATCCTGCTCTTGTCGGCAAGAGAGCTACTACCGCACAGGAAACACCTGTCAACAGTGCATGTACAAGGTACAGAGCTGGTGCCAGGAACATGAAAGAGAACTCCAGAGGCTCAGTTACACCATTCAGGAAGGAAGCAATAGCTGCGGAGAACAGAAGACCTGCAACCACTTTCTTTTTGCTGTCTTTTGCTGTCTGGTACATAGCCAGTGCTGCTGCAGGCAGACCGAACATCATAACAGGGAAGAATCCTGCCTGATACATACCGGTAACACCCATAACGCCACCTTCTGCGTTGCCCCAGAATTTAGCGATATCGTTGATACCTGCTACGTCAAACCAGAATACGGAGTTCAATGCATGGTGCAGACCGAATGGAATCAGCAGACGGTTGAAGAAACCGTAAATACCAGCTCCAACAGCGCCCAGATTCATAATAAATTCACCAAATGTAATCAGGGCTGTATAAACGATTGGCCAAACGAAGAACAAAACCAAACTGGATACCAGAGATGCACCTGCTGTTACGATAGCAACACATCTTTTTCCACTGAAGAAAGAGAATGCATCCGGAAGTTTTGTGTTTTTAAACTTGTTGTAGCAAGCTGCTGCAATCAGACCACACAGGATACCGATGAACTGTGTCTGTGTTTTTCCAAAAGCAGGATTTACATCTTCGATAGCTGTTTTGGTCAGCATGGAAACTACACTTGTAGAAAGAAGTGTAGTTGTGATGATCCAGGAAACCAGACCTGCCAGACCTGCAGTTCCATCATTATCATCAGACATACCTACAGCAACACCGATAGCAAACAGAATAGGCATCTGGTCGATCAGACATCCGCCGCCCTTTAACAGGAATGCTGCAATAACGTTATTTGCACCCCAGCCTGTTGGGTCGATCCAGTAACCAAAACCTTGAAGAATAGCCGCAACCGGAAGACATGCAACCGGAAGCATGAGAGATTTTCCTAATCTTTGAAGATATCTCATCATAGTTAGATTTCCTCCTTTTCCTTTTTTAATCCCTTTTTTATGCACAATGGCGATATGTACCACCATTATTTATTTTATACCGGCATCATCGTCCCCCCTTGGGAAAGCGCTTCTGCCGGAAATAAAATCCATATGTTATGATTATTTCATTTTGATTTTTATCACATCGTCTCCGGGAACTACATCTTTTCCAAAGATTCCCTCAACAGATGGATAGTCATCTGTATTACATACCAGAATTGGTGTTATGATATCATATCCTTCTGCTTTGATCGCATCCAGATCAGCTTCCAGCATCAAATCACCTTTTTTTACGTGATCTCCTGCCTGTACATGTGCTTTAAATCCTTTGCCTTTTAAATTAACAGTATCTAATCCCACATGTACCAGAATCTCTACTCCATTATCGGAAGTCATACTGACAGCATGTAAAGTGTCAAAAACCATGGCAATTTCTCCGTCAGCAGGTGCAAAGAATTTACCTTCTGATGGAATTACAGCTACTCCCTGGCCAAGCATACCGGAATTGAAAGTAGGATCGTTTACCTCCTTCAGTTCTACTGCTTTTCCTTTTGCAACTGCTCCTAGCATAAAACCATCGTCCTGTTTTTTCTTTAAGAAACTAAACATGATATTCCTCCTATTCATATTCAAAATAATCAGCAAAATTCAATCTGTTTTTGGCTTCTTTTTCACTGATATATCGTTTTCCACCTAAAGAAGATACCTTCTGTCCGCTGGCATCCACATAAACGGTCTGTCCGTCAATGGATACTGTACAAAGAACATACATATTGTCATCCATCCAGTTTCCATTCCATGTTCCCATTACCACATGAGAATCTATACCGGCCTGACGGCAAAGCTCAGAAAAGATTTTTGCATATCCCAGTGTACTTGCCCGTTTTTCTGTCAAACCGGCTTCGTGATTGAAAGAATACACCTTTTCTAATAAATCACCCATATCCTGCATTCCTTCGGTAGTTGCGGCTGCATTCTGGGTAAATACCATATTATCATCCAGCCATTGAAGGAAATATTCTATGGTTGTCTTTTTACCGCCGTCTGCTGGAATTCCCTGAAGAATTTCCGTCATAACTGCGCTGGTATCTTCCTTGCGCTTCTGAATCTCCTGTACTTTCTCTTCTAAATTTACAGAGAGCCGTTTCTGAATTTCTGAGAGATTGGTAACTGTTCCGTCTTCTGCAAATTCACCGGAAAGATGAATTCCCTCCGCGCAGGAAAGAAATAAAACTACTTTTGATATGCTCTCTTCCGTAACTTTCAAAATATCCTTATTTTCATGAAGAACATAAATATTATCTGCTGTCATGGGAATATCGATGATACCATAGAAGGTATTTCCTCCTTCATATTCCAAAGCGGTAACAATTCTCTGATATTCCTTTCCGGTAAGCGGCTTGGGCAATTCCAATACGCCGCCTTCCAGGTTCTCCATTTTTTCTTTCAGAAAAAGAAATACTTCTCCTTCTTTTGCTGTCAGTTTGTTATAATAAAAATCCGTTCCATGGATAGCCTCGCCTCTCGGTTCATCTTTTAAATCATTGTAGACAGACTTTGCCATGGTCAGCTTCCGCTGCCAGCCCAGAAAAGCACCCAAAATGATTACAACTACTGCAATGATAATTGCTGCTTTTCTGTGTTTACGAATATAATTCATGTTGTATTTCTCCTATTCCATTTCCCGTATAATCTTTCTCAGTTTCAATATCATGGACGGAGCTACAGATAATTCGTCTACACCCATTTTTACAAAAGCTTCTGTTAATTCCGGATCAGCGCCCAGTTCACCACAGATGCCTGCCCATTTTCCAGCTTTGTGGGCGTTCTCTATAACCATCTGAATCATTTTCAGGATAGCCTTGTGATGCGGGTTATAGAAAGGATCCAGTTTTTCATTCTGACGGTCAATAGCCAGTGTATACTGAGTAAGATCGTTGGTGCCGATACTGAAGAAATCCACAATCTCAGCAAGCTCATCACTGATCATTACCGCTGCCGGTGTTTCGATCATGACTCCTTCTTCCACATCTTTGTAAGGAATTTCATCTGTTTTTAATTCTTTTTTGACTTCATCTACGATTTCCCGTATCTTTTTTACTTCCTCAACAGAAGTAATCATCGGATACATGATAGAAAGATTGCCATATACGGAAGCACGGAACAAAGCTCTCAACTGAACTTTAAAAATCTCAGGCTGTGTCAGACAGATTCGAATAGCTCTGTATCCCAATGCAGGATTTTCCTCTTCTGCCAGTCCCAGATAATCAGCCTGTTTATCTGCTCCTATATCCAGGGTACGGATAATTACCTTTTTGCCAGCCATATTTTGAACAGCCTGCTTATAAGCTTGAAATTGTTCTTCCTCTCCGGGAAGATCATTTCTGCCCAGATACAAAAACTCACTTCGGAAAAGACCGATTCCACCTGCATCATTTTCCAGAACATAACCCATATCTGCCACACTTCCGATATTGGCATAGAGATTAATCTTCTTTCCGCTTTTTGTCACATTCTCTTTTCCCTTTAACGTCAGTAAAAGAGCCTGCTTTTCTTTTTCTTCTGTTATTCTCAGTTCCACTTTTTGTTTCAGTTCTTCTGTAGGCTCCAGAATAAACTCTCCGGTGAAACCATTGACTGCTGCTTCCATACCTGTGTGAAGTTCGTCCAGATTCATATCCACACCGATAAGCGCAGGAATATTCATCATTCGAGCCAGAATTGCGGTATGAGAATTGGAAGAACCGTGTACGGTAACAAATGCCAGGATCTTTTCTTTATCCATCTGGACTGTCTCGCTGGGTGACAAATCATCTGCCACCAGAATCATAGGCTCTGAAAGATCAATGTCATTATTTCCATGACCGGAAAGATTGCGAACCAGGCGATTGGAAATATCTTTAATATCTGCTGCTCTCGCCTTCATATAATCATCATCCATACTGGCGAACATTTCAGAAAAGTTATCTCCGGTAGAAGCCACGGCATATTCCGCATTTACCTGCTGAGTAGTGATGATATTTTCAATCGATTCGTTATAATCATCATCCTCCAGCATCATCTGATGTACTTCGAAGATAGCAGCGCTGGCTTCTCCCACTTCTTTCACGGCTTTATCATATAAAACCTGAAGCTGAGCCTGTGATTCTTCCACTGCCTTTTTTACTCTTGCAATTTCTTTTTCAGGATCATCCACTTTTGTACGCTTTACAATATAATCATCCTTTTTTAAAACGGAGATTTTACCAAGGACAATTCCTTTATATACAGATTTTCCTTTTAAACACTGCATAATTTTTACCTGCCCATCTTTCATAATCAGTTTTACAGACTAGTATTTCCTGTCTGCAATCGGTTTACAGGTTATTTTCGAAAAATTCTTTCATACCTGCACATGCAGCTTCTGCGTCTTCTCCTTCAGCAGCAACTACTACTGTCTGTCCGCATTTTACACCCAGAGACATAACTGCCATCAGTTTTGTCGCTTCTACAGTTTTTCCGTCTTTTGTGAGTGTGATTTTGCTGTTGTAATTTTTTGCTGCTTTTACAAGAAGTCCTGCCGGTCTTGCGTGGATACCTAATTCATCTTTTACTGTGTACTCAAAATTTGTCATTTTTTTATTCTCCTTTTTCTTTTTCTATGATGCAATGATTCTCTGAATGTGTACAGCAAGAAATCCTGTTTCATCAGAAGCCAGAGACTTGTGAAGTCGACTTTCCATTTTGTCACATACAATTTGAGCAATCTGTGTCGCTTTCGGATACTTCTGTTTCATAAAATCATTCAGTTCAACGTTGACAGCTTCTCCCGTTTTGGAACGGATCACCATATAGTATAGATGGCTCATCAGACGGATATAACTGTGAGAATTCTCCTGAAGTTTATATCCGGCGCATTCTTCAATAATCTGAATACTCTCATCAATAATCTGTGTCATGCGAAGCGTTTCTGATACCTGCTCGCCAGAGAGTCCGGAATGAATATGTAATGCAATAAATCCGGCTTCATCGTCAGAAATCCGGTATCCGGTTAGATCCTCAACCATTTTTCTGCTTTCCAATGCAACCGCATACTCTTTTCCAAACAAAATCTTAATATCCTGAATCAGAGGATTGGCAAAAAATGTGTCATTTTGCTGACGGCGGGCGGCAAATGCAATATGATCTGCCAGTGGAAGAAGAATATCTCTTCTTACGGAATCAAATACTTTTTCCGCCTCCTGAATGATACGGCCTGCCGCTTCAATATACACCGGATCAATATTGTTTACCACCTGCATGGCAGAACTTCGTTTTTCTGTTCCGGCAGGAGTATATACCTGAACTCCGTTTTTTGATTCTACAAGATCTCCCGTCTTTTTCCCGAATCCGATACCTTTTCCAAGAAGAATCCGTTCATCTTTTTTTCCCTTTTCTGTTGCAAGCAGAGCGTTATTATTCAAAATCTTTGTAATACAGTACATTTACATTTCCTTTCCGTTTGTCGCCCGGATTATCACCGCAAGCGACTTGGGCAGTACACTAATCGCAAAAAAAGATCGAAAGCATTTTAATGAAAAAGGGCATAAACTATCCTCGTTTTATTTGCTAAATTAATAAAACGGAACAGCTTATGCCCGCATGACCAGTAACACGCTATCTACATTCTATCTATGATTTTATTCGATTTTTATTCAAATCAACTCTGTTATTACTATAGCTCATTTTATACTTGAACGTCAAGTCGTAAAAATGCAAAAATCCCATTTATTTTTTTGTACATTTTTACTAAAACATTTTCTTCAAACAGCTCAATTGCGCCATCTGATTTGCTGTTCTTTGCAAAGAGCATATTTAATCAGATCTTTGGCTTCCATATCTTCTTTCCAGAGGTCTACTGCCTGAATCTGACTATTGTCATATGTTTTGTAATAAAAAATTCCTTTATTGGTATTTATACAGCAGGTATAGGTAGTGATATCATCTCTGCCTTCCGGAGTGATTACCGATCCTCTCACCATACTTACCCCATCCATAATATGAAAAAACTGAGAAACATTTGAACTTTCATCCTGCGCTGCATGAGAATTCCATTTTAAAAAGGCCGCTTTCACAAATCGGGATGCGGGAGAATAATCTCCGGGAAGTCCCATAGCCCCCATTCCCTGTCCGTAGACAGAAAGCTCCAGTCCATCTGCAAAACTACATCTGGGAGATTGACTGGTCAGATTCATATAGTGGTTCATGTACATCTGATAAAAAGGAAATGTGGGATTATTTGTCATAACTCCATAGGGATTGTCATAGATCATCACCCCTTCTTTTACTGCTTCTACTACGATACACTTTGTCTGGTCCGCAATCATCCAGTGAAGAGGGGAAAGAGGCATATGTTCTGCAAATGGTACATTAAGAAGGTTGACTTCTTTTAACAAAGTTCTTGCTTCATCCACATCTTTGCACTGTCCAAGAATCCAGGGAATCAGTTCAAAGGGAGTAACATTTTTTTTATTTTCCTGCTCTTCTTTGTAGCAGGCATTTCCAGGAAAATTAAGTCCGGCAATTCCCAGTCCTTTTTCATTTACAGCCTCCGCATACAAAGGATATTCAGCGGCTGTCGTAGCCATTCCTATCATCGCATAATGATGCGTTAATTCTGGCAATTTTCGAAAAGAGAACGGATAATTTCTGGGAGTGATCACTACCTGTTCTCCAAAATTGTACTCCAAATCCAGAGTTCTTCCAAAATAAAAATCTCCATTTTCATACGTAATACAAGTACACATAAAAATCCCATCCTTTCCGGTAACTAAAAAGTTATTTTTTTAATCTAATAATGTTTCCCAATTCTCTGAAGTATGAGCGTCAAAACACATTCTAATTTGTTCTTTCGTGTTTTTCTCTGTTGTAAGCTCCGGCAATTCATCCATAGAAAAATAACGATATTCCGTTGTCTCAATATTTTCGTGAACTACCCATTGTCTAAAGCCAATGGGCTTCCTGTTTCATCGACCTCGTAACCTACTATCTCCACAGGCGTTAATTTGGGCAGTCCCTGCCCTATACATTATTTCTTATTATGCTATTTGCCTTAATCCTTCTGCCAGTATATTTTTTGCGGCATTGATATCTCTATCATGTTTTGTTCCACAATTCGGACATATCCATTCCCTTACCGATAAATCTTTTGTAGCTGTATTTTGATATCCACAGGTATA
>JAXEUM010000075.1:0-5710 GCA_034114925.1 Oliverpabstia sp. | reverse complement strand
GTATCCAGCCGGTATAGGATTCTACGGTTAAACAAAAAACGGACAGCATTCATCAGAAAAGCCGTCAGACTTTCCCCTCCGATGCCGATCAGGGCGACCATGGCTGCTGGAAGAGATGTCATACATAAAATGATGATCCGTATGGTCAGGGACAGGGGAAGATGCACAACAGGTATTGCAATCCCGATGGCAAGAATGGCTCCTTCGATAGCATTGCGGATCTTGAACATTCCTCCCATGAATGTACCCCGCTCAATAAAATTACGGGGGATTAAGGCAATTTGTTGTTCTTCAGGGTTGTTCACGGCTGCACCTCCTTTGTATTAGTTTTCTTTTCCGGTTCTGTTGCTTCGATATCGTTTGGGGTATCAGCAAAACCGCCTTCCTGCATGGATTCTATTTCTTCTGTAGTAACAGCTGGAAGTTTATCATCCGTCTCACGTTCATAGGTAATTGTGTTTTCACTGATTTGCAGTTTTTCTTCCCCAAATAAAAAAGCACCGGTACTGGTGCTGCAGGTAACTGGAAGGGTAGTATTATCAGATAAAGCAAAAGTAAGCATGATGTCGTTTCCTTCCGGATAGGTGGTCTGTTCTGGAAGAAAGGTCACAGAGGTAATGTCTGTTTTCCCAGTTTCTTTGAGATACAGAGATAATTGTTGCTTTAGTTCATTGATCTGTGTGTCTGCAAAAAATTGTAATTCTTCAAAGGCAACGTATTTCAATGTGGGAAGTGAGACAGTATCCGCTCCTTCTGTTTGGATTTCTTTTGCGGGCTGTTTTGGGTCAGCCGTATGGTTTTTCTGTTTTTCTGCTTTCCATAAGGCAGGCAGTACAATGCCTGCTACGATCATGCCGATCATCAGCAGGATGGAAAGAATCAATTTTTTTCTGCTCATAAGCTCTCCTTTATTTCTTGTCAAAGATCCAATATGCACTTGCTGTTGCATGAATTTCTGACATCATATCAAATTCCCGGTTGATATAGTTTTTGGATGCACTGTCATTCGGATCGTTAACCAGTACCTTTCCGGAAGCCGTTACACCACGAAGGACAATGAAATGTCCGCCTCTGGTAAATAAGCCTGCACTTTGGGAACTGATGACAGGATGGCCTTCTGAAAGTGCTTTTAAGACTCTATTGGGATCGTTGGTCTGGGTGACCGATCCGCATCCAAAATGACTGGCTGCCGCTGCAAAGTAGGACCAGTAAGTGCCGACACCTGGTTTGTAGTAAGAATTTCCACACCAGGAAACTGCATCTACCGGAGTGATGGTTTTGCTCGTTAAATAACTTGCGACCATGGCAAAGCTGGTCGGGCCACATCCGCTGGTTGCAATGGAACCTCCGCCATATGGAATATTTCCGTAATCTGTCTGCAGGTAATGAGGTATCTGCATTCCATTTGCAGGATAGATGCCGCCTGTAGAAGTAATGATGTAGTACCGGAGTACATGGTCTACGTATTCTTTATCGCCATATCTGGAGTAAGGCCAGTTAGGGCGGGCGCACATCATATCAGAATAAGCGATGGCGTTTGCATTGGTATAACCACCGTCCCGTTCCATGGCCCAGTCAATATAACCAGAACCGTAATTGTATCCCTGCAAAGCGAGCTTAATCCGGTCAAGATCTGTTGGTCCGGTGCATCCGGCTTTATCCAGGGCATATTTGAGTTCCTGAATTCCGCATTCGATACTGTATTCCGGATCTGTAATACCGTTAGGCACATGGGGATATTTCTTATTAAATCCACCTTCTGCCGCCTGCATGACATCAAGGCCGCGTCCTCCGGATTCCTGCATCATCACAGCAAGAATCAGTTCCACATAGGGAGTCATTCCGTATTTTGCAGCAATCCGTTCTACTGTTGCCCGGTAGCGAAGCACCTCATCGGATACATTGGCGGTTGCAACTCCGGAAGCAGAGGAACCAAAAAAGAGGGTCAGATTTTCTGCATAAGCGTCTGCCATTTTTTTCTGTTTGTCGCTCAGATGAAAGACATGGTCTGCAAAATAAGAATCACCGGCATAGTTGATCACAAAGTTATGCCGGGTAAAGGTAACCGTCTGAGTCTGTGAATCCGTTCCTTCACCGGCTTCCCCTTCTGCACCGGCATCCACCGTAACTTCCATGGTAACTGTCTCTGTTGATACGTCATAAGTAAAAAGTCCATCCTTACTCGCCCGGATGACCCGCTTCAGTTCCGTAACGTTGATATCCCGATAGTTGTCTTTACTTGCACAGAACTGGGCAATGAGCTGATTGGCATTTACAGAGATATAGTAAGCATAGGGATCCGTAATGGATACGGCATCACTTTCCGGTACACGAGAAGCCGCGGCATTCACATCAGCAAGTACCTCGTCGTGACATTCCTGTAAGACTTCTACAATGGCTTCATTGGCAGCACGTATATTTTCATTGATCCTGCTGTTACTGGTAAGTGCTCCGGTATTTTCGGAGAGATTTCCGAAGACAAGTCCCGGAAGCATTACTATGAATAATACTGGAATTAAAAGTAGAGAAACAATTCCAGCCACTGCCTTTTTAAAAGTTTCCCGGTTCTGAATTGCAGCACCAATGACGGCTCCAAAGGGACCGGCTGTGGCACCTTTTACAGCACCTGAAATAGAAGCTGCAGCTCTGCCTACCCGAACTGCTTCATTCAAACCGGTCTGATGATCTGCCAATTAAATTCGATCCTTTCTTGGAGGTGTCGGGGGCAGTTTCTGGTCGATGGATTCATGGTAGGCAACTTTTCCACCGCCTGCATCATAAGGGGTTTTAGTTACGGCATCCTGTGCATACTGCTTGTACCATGTGGCACCGTCTACAGACTGCACAGTTTCATATGTACCCTGTGAGGGTGCCATATATTGGTCTGCATGATAGAGAGCAAACTCTCTGGAACCTGATTCGGTAGATTCCGTTCCGGTGATCCGTCCACCTCCGATTTCCATATTGGAATAATTGGGTAAAGGGTGTGTGGAATCTGCTTTCATGCCCATATAAGAAATATAAGCCTTTTCTGCATCTGCTCCTTTAATGGAACCGACCTGATTGTAGTTACCTTGTGCAATGCGGCTGATCACATTGTTGGCAAAGTCTCCACCTTTATTTAAGGAAGAATGATACATGACACTGCCGATGCTGGAATGTTCTGTGTAGCCAGTTGCCGTATTGACTGCGCTACGTTCCACCTGCCTTCCGACAGCTCCGGCCAGTCCACCTGATAGGAAGCTTCCGCCGACAGCTGCGGAACCTGGAGAAGCGGATGCCCGGTATCCGCCGCCACCGCCACGTAAATGCATGGAACTTGCCAGGCTTCTTCCGGCGATTAAAAGCTCTGCCATCATGTTTCCGCCAGTGTTTCCTACATTGATGCCAAGGCTTGCCATGAAGGAATCGATCTTTTGGCTGACTTTTAAAAATGCGATGGCGCAGAGAAACCAGATGAATATATTACCGGTAACGGCTTCCTTTCCCTGGTTTGCCACTGCCTGTTCCACTTCTGCTTCCGTAAGTTCTGCCGCGAAGACCGGGAAGGAACAGAATAAGACCATGCAGGCAGTAAGTGTCAGCAATAATATAATTTTTTTCTTATGTTTCATGTGTTCCTCCTGAAAAAGTAAGGTTATCATTGGGACGATAAATGGGAATTCGTTGCTTAATGGATTGCATTACAGGATATTGCTGCTTTTTCAGACCATAAACTGTAGACACTGCCATTATCTTTAACTGCACGAACTGCCACGGTTGCAGATTCCCAGTTCGTTCCTACCTTCTGTTTTAAGCAGCCTGTTACAAACTCGTCTGAAGCTTGATTTACAGTCAGCCAATTATTCTCTGTAGTGTATATGTGTTCCGTTCCATCTGCTTTTGTAATCTTAATCTCGTATGATGTTGCACCATCTACAGCATCCCACTGGATATTTAATCTGCTTTTTGAATAGAACACATTGCTGTGTATATATGTAGCTCTGGTGATTGTCGGGGTATTCAGAAGCTTAATATCTAAGTCTTTCACAGCATCTTCTACTGCGTTAGATATACCTGTTTGGTAGCTGTCAGGAAGCTTCACAGTAATCTTTGGAACACCGGTATATCCGTATTCTGATAACGGTTTATATTGTGGTGTTGCTGCATGTGCCGTAAGGGTTGAACCAAGCAGCATGGTTGTTGCTAATGACATTACGATTATTTTTTTGGCTTTTTTCATATTTGAATTTCCTTTCTTTGTTTTGTATCGGTGTTGAATTTCAAGTTATTGTGTATCTCACATTAGAGAGATAATGGGTTGGCAAGGAAGGTACCGACCATTGAAGTAAAGAGCCGTAGACACCAAGCGTTCATCAGCAGCAGGAAAAATTGGCCACCAAGCATCCGACACCAACTCTTGAAAATATTACCGGTTGCCTGAGAAGAGCCCATTGCGAAAGCGACTGGGGCTGTATAAACAAGAACGCCGAGAAGAATGTAACGTTCTGCCGCTTCAAACAGTAGTTTGATGTAATTCCATGCCAGAATCAGTACCAGGATTAGTGCAGTAATCGCAACAGCTCCATTGGCACAGACACCGAGGATAACAGTGATAACGGAGTTAAAGTCTGCGAATTTTAGCGGAGGCAGATCTTCCGTCAGAATCCATCTATATGGTGTTCCTGCAATATCAAGTAAAAGATCTACGATATCTTTTGCATAGAAAGTAAGGAACAGGAAAATGAAAGAGCGCATGGATAATTTCAGTGGATCTTCTGCCTCAATTCCGGCACCAGCAAAGTAATTCTTAAATAACTGCCAGACCCAGTTCAGTAGGATCAGACCTATGGCCAAGGCCAGAAATACCTGATACATGCTCTCGGCTGCGGGGAAATATCTTAAAAAGGTATCCATGGAGCAGCCAAGAGCACCTAAGACTGAAGTGGTAATAAGATCCAGAATGTTCATGACCTGCTCTGCAATCCATTCCACGATTCCATCTAAGATTCCCATTTAGGCACCTCCTTTCCTGGCTTAGCCATTCCATTTACCTCCGGCAAAGAACGGTGTGATGTATGCCATGATGAAGCCAAGACCGTTTAAGATTGCCCAGGTGATGACGATACGTTTGAGCCATGCACGGGATTCGTCCACGGTTTTTCCCGATTTGGAAAAGTTCATCATTAAAAGAGCCACAGATGCTGTTACAACAGCAGCTATGGTAGAAATCAGGATGATCTGGTTGTAGACATCTTTCATGATTTCATTTGCTTTGTCCCACATGTTAGCTGCCAAGACCGGCTGGATATTGCATGCCAGAAGCGTGAGCAGCAGGGATGCTGTGTAAATAATTCGCATGTAGTCAGGACGACGCTTTTCATTCGGCGGGTTTTCTTTGACTGTATGTTTTCTCACGTAAGTTAAACCTCCTTCATATGAAAAGGGCAGTATGGAATATCCACCCTGCCCCGATGCTTATAGTTTCTTAGTGCCTCATGCCAGTTTATCCGGCAGCAAAAAAGCAGCCCGGTCAATACAGGCTGCCTGATGCAAATACAGTATAAAATTGTAAATCCAATTCACCTCCTGCAAGAAAAAACGCAGCCAGTACCAAAAGGGAGAGGCAATGACTCCGGTACCGCTGCGCAATTCCTGCATATAATTTTGACAATACCAATTTTAGCATGTGTATATTTACCTGTAAATCGCAGAACCGTGCCAGTTTAGG
>JAXEUM010000074.1:0-2871 GCA_034114925.1 Oliverpabstia sp. | reverse complement strand
TTATCACTTGTCGCTGAGATACAACAACAGACAGACAAAATTAAATATGCAGGAATGGCGGAATTGGCAGACGCGCAGGCTTCAGGTGCCTGTGGTAGCAATATCGTGTGGGTTCAAGTCCCACTTCCTGCATTAACAACTTTATATTTATTATACACGTGCAGGAATGGCGGAATTGGCAGACGCGCAGGCTTCAGGTGCCTGTGGTAGCAATATCGTGTGGGTTCAAGTCCCACTTCCTGCACTATTTTTTTGTCTTTTTACAGGGTTGCCGTTCGGCAACCCTGACTGTTTTTTATTTTTCAATAACAAACGCTTCATAGGGACGCAATATCATCTTGCCACGAATCTCCACTTCCGGATAATTATGGATCAGATAATTTCCTCCCAGAAACTCCTCCGGTATTTCCATTTCCACTTCCTGTTCAGAGAAATTACATACCGTAATCAGTTTCTCATCTCTCCATGTTCTGGTGTATGCATAAATTTCCTTTGATTCCGGCAACAAAAGATCATACGCGCCGTAGACAATCAATTCTTTTTCTTTTCTCAGTTGAATCAATTTCTGATAATAATGGAAAACAGAATCCGGATCTTCCAACTGATTTTTAGCGTTAATCTGAACATAATTAGGATTTACCATGATCCAGGGTTCTCCCGTAGTAAATCCGCCATTTTCACTGTCATCCCACTGGAAAGGAGTTCTCGCATTGTCCCGGCTCTTGTATCGGAGAAACGACATCATTTCTTCCGAAGTAAACACGTTCTGCTCCTCTACCAGTTCTCTGTAGGCGTTGATACTGTCAAGATCTCTAAACTGCTCCACTGACGCAAACGGAGCATTCGTCATCCCCAGTTCTTCTCCCTGGTATACATAAGGCGTTCCCTGCATCATATGAAGACAGGTTGCCAACATTTTTGCAGATACTTCTCTGTATTCCAGACTGTCATTTCCAAATCTGGATACAGATCGGGGCTGATCATGATTTTCCCAGAACAGACTGTTCCAGGCAATATCTTCCAGACCTTTCTGCCATTTGGTAAGAACGCTCTTCATATCCCGAAGATCCATTTTCTTCTTTGTCCATTTATTACTTCCATCTGCATCCACATCCATATGCTCAAACTGGAATACCATATTTAATTCTTTTCCATCACTTCTGGCATATTTTTTCGCTTCCTCCAAAGTAACCCCTGAACATTCTCCCACGGTAATCGTATCTGCATTATTCAAAACCTTTTCCCGCATTTCCTGAAGATATTCATGAACATGAGGTCCGTTGGCAGGTGCATTGAAACTGGCATATCCGTTTATTCCCGGCGGTGCGTCCGGCAGGTCCGGTTCCTTGGAAATCAGGCTGATAACATCCATTCGGAAACCATCTACTCCCTTTTCCAGCCACCAGTTCATCATATCAAACACTTCCTGACGCACTTTCGGATTATCCCAGTTCAGATCCGGCTGTTTTTTGGAAAACAGATGGAGATAATACATCTGAGTCTCATCATCAAATTCCCAGGCAGGACCTGAGAAGCAGGATCCCCAGTTATTTGGTTCCTTTCCATCCTTTGCCGGTCTCCAGATATAATAATCCCTGTAAGGATTATCCACTGATTTTCTACTCTCCACAAACCAGGGATGTTCGTCCGAAGTGTGATTTACCACCAAATCCATCACCAGCTTAATCCCATGCTCATGAGCTGCTTTAAGCATCCGGTCAAAGTCTTCCATCGTACCAAATTCTTTCATAATTGCCTGATAATCACTAATATCATATCCGTTATCATCATTCGGTGATTCATATACAGGAGACAGCCATAATACATTGATCCCCAGCTCCTGAAGATAATCCATCTTTTCTGTGATACCATTCAAATCCCCGATCCCGTCTCCGTTACTGTCTTTAAAACTTCTGGGATAAATCTGGTACACGATACTTTCCTTCCACCACTTTTTATCCATAGTTTTTCCCTCCCTTTTATTATTTTGTTTTATATTTTTTACATATTGAGGTCAAAAGCTACAAGACAAACAGTTATTGTCTTTTCCTTTTCAAACCGGCAGCTAAAGATAACAAAGCGCCCATTATAACAAAAATATCAGAAAGATTAAACACCAGTCTTCGAAGTTTCTCCCATTTCACATTGAAACTGAAATAATCCACCACATATCCCCGGAAAAGTCTGTCAGCCAAATTACTTGCACCGCCGCCTATCACAAAAGCTCCTGCTGCTTTTTCCAGATTTTTCCCAGGGTGCCTGAGAAGCCGGTAAAACCCGGCACAACACAGTCCCCACAAGGTTAAGGTCCCCATTTTTACCACTTCCGGATGGTCTTCCCCCATGTTGCAGGCCATTCCTTTGTTGTGAAGTTTTCGCAAAAGAATCTTATCTTTCGCCACTTCTCTGACCGCTTTATCGCTCAGCTTCTTCTCCGCCCAGTATTTGATCATACTGTCTGCCGCAAAAATAGCCGCCGCCACGCTTACCCAAATCATTTCTCTTCTTCTCCAGTCTCGCTTTCAGAAGATTCTGTACATGCTTCCCACACTTCCTTCTGTGCTTCTTCCTCCGGCTGAGACGGCGCCTTTTCCTCCTCACAAGTCGTAGCCGTGCTTTCTTCCGGCTGAGCCTCCTGAGAAGATTCCTGATTTTCCTCCGGATATCTTTCTTTTACCGGCATCATAGCTCCGCACTGCATACAAAATACTGCATTTTGAGGATTTAAAGTTCCACAGGAAGCGCAGATATTTTGTCCTTTTCGTCCTGCCAGTTCTTCTTTATAGCCCTGTATCTGTTTTCTGAGTTCCAGAATACCATCACAGATCTCCGCCAATTCTTCATCCATTACTTCGCCGTCAGAAAATCGCT
>JAXEUM010000073.1:0-4705 GCA_034114925.1 Oliverpabstia sp. | reverse complement strand
GCAAGTCCATGTTTATTATAAATCAAGGCCCAGTCCTGAATAGTTCTTGAAGAAATACATAGTTCTCCACATATCTGTGTTCTAGATTTATTTCCTTCAAGATAATCTATAACAGCCTGTTCTTTTTCTTCCGGTGTAAACATTGCTTTTCTGGACATGAAAAATACCTCCAAAGTAACAGATTTTTATATTTAATCTGTCTACTTTAGAGGTATCATATCAATCAGTTTCGGGGTGGATTTTATCCACTCCGTTTCTGCTTTATAATTGTAGCTAGGAAACGCAAGCGTTTTTCTCTATTTCGCGATTATAACGCAAGCGTTTTTCTCTACTAGGAGGCTAGCAATTATGAAAGCAAAACGTGTCAATCGTGAAGAACAACTGAAACTTATTATGGAATGCCGTTCCAGCGGTCTTTCTGATTACCAGTGGTGTGAAACACATGGAATCCATGCTGGTACTTTTTACAACTGGGTCAGTAAGTTACGCAAAGCGGGTGTGACAATACCTAATTCCGAGAGTAGGCACTTGGGAACCCCTGTTCATCAGGAAGTTGTCAAAGTAGATCTAGTTCTGGAACCAGCACCAACTACTACACTAATGGAGCAAAACACTCGCACTCTAGCAAAGCCTGATACTGATGCTAGTGTTGCTATGGAAATCATGATGGGTAATTCTACCATTCGATTCTTTAATAACACCATGGCTAAAACCTATAACTTAAATTTATACGATTATCTGAAGTTCCTGTTTGAACATCGTCCAAATAAGGATATGTCAGACAAAGAATTCGAAACTCTTGCTCCTTGGAACGAACACGTTCAGGAGCTATGTAAATAAATGGAGTAAAATGCTTGTTTTCCTAGCGTCTAGGCGTAGATGCTAGAAATTCTTTTTTTATATCTACCCCGAAACTAAGCACTTACCATATTATGCCCTGTGTTGCCCAAGTTTGCAAAGGTATGATTTATAGTAAAACTGGAGTGCCGTGGCAAATGAATAGTATTTTAATCATTGTATTTTTCCTCCTGAAACGCCTCTTTTTGCCCTATTTTACGTACTTTTTCGGTCTTTTTATTTTATTACACTATCACGCGAAAGTGTGATAAAAATTGCAAAATAAGGCAAAATGACGAAAAGTGTAGTAGGCATTTGTAGTCAGTTAAGAGGGGGCAGACTACTCGGATTTTTTCAAACTTTTTAACGATTGCTTGCATAGAGGTGCATTTTCAAAAGCAATCGTTATAAGCTTATCTCCATTCAACTGTTATCAATTATACTATTTTTTTGGTTTCGACACAATTTCCAACACAAAAATAACGCCCAAGGACTATCTAAATTTCTGAGCGTCTTCTGCCTATATTATACTACTTTGAACACATTTTGTTTCATTGGCTTCTTACCTTCTGCCTTATCAATTTCCTTCCTTGCCTGTTCCAACTCTTCCATTCGAATCATCTCGTTCTTTGCATCGTCTAAATCGAGATGCGTGTAGGTGTTCATCGTCACACCAACCTCCGAATCCCCATGCGCCTCTTTTACTTTCCTGCGATATGAATCAATTATGTACTTATTTCCATATCCCATTATAGGGGCTATTTCACAACACGCTGGGATACCGCTATACAAATGAATACGTTTTTTATTCCATATACCTTTGGTCCTATGTCAAGATTTAGTACATGTTAAAATGAGATTTTCCTTATCTTAACCTGCAAGCTGCAATTCGTCTTGCTGAAGCTTCCGATACAACTTTTCATAATCATTTGGTGACATATAATCACAGTGACTATGGATTCGTTTCGTATTATAAAATGCTTCTAAGTAATTCCTGTAGTTGCGTTTTCCCCGAATTCACTTCACCAAAAAATTGTCTTAGATTTGTATCTAATAATGACAGTGATATAATCAATTTCCTTTCCTCTACTTCCAAATATTATCGTTTTCCATTTTGTAATTGCAATATGAATATTTCATAATCTGCTTTCGCAAAAAATCTCGTCTGTAAATGCAACTCTCTTTTCCCCACGAGGATTCTCTCCTGCACTTTTCTTTACATAAAGTATACGGCATTGGCTACTATTAAACAAGTTTCTTACAAAGAATCACATGGACAATTTCCCCAAAAACTCCCTCATTCTTCCATGATCAGATGCAAAGACTTCTTCCGGATTTCCTTCCACCGCGATGACACCATTCTCCATAAAAATGATCTTATCCGCTACCTTCCGTGCAAAATCCATTTCATGTGTCACGATCACCATCGTCATATGCTCTGACGCCAGATCTTTGATTACTTTTAAGATCTCTCCGGTCAGCTCCGGATCCAATGCAGATGTAGGTTCATCAAAGAACAACATCTTCGGTTTCATGGCCAGTGCTCGCGCAATCGACACTCTCTGCTGCTGCCCGCCGGAAAGCTGATAAGGATATGCCTCTGCTTTATCCGAAAGTCCCATCTTTGCCAATAGTTTTTTTGCCTCCTCGTAAACTTCTTCCCGGTTTCTCTTCTGTACATGAATTGGTGCATCTGCAATGTTTTTTATGACCGAAAAGTGCGGAAACAGATTAAAATTTTGGAATACCAGACCGAAACAGGACTGGATTTCTTTCAACTCCTGCTTCTTCGGAAAGGTTGGATTTCCATTCTCTATCCATACTGCCTTCTTTCCCTGATATAGTATTTCCCCGTCATCGATAGTTTCCAGCATTGTTGCGCAGCGAAGCAACGTAGACTTCCCGGATCCAGATGGCCCTATGATTGCCAAAACCTCCCCCTCCTCTACGGAGAGCGAAAGATCCTTAATTACCGTTGTACCTTCAAATTCTTTTTTGATCTGTTTCATTTCTAAAAGACTCATTTGGGAAACCTCCTAACGATAATAGTTCAACTTTTTTTCAAACAATTCCATTCCCCATGCAACTGCATAATTGAAAATATAGTAAAATACACCAGCGATAAAAAATGGAACAACCGTTGTCTGTGCTGCTGCAATCTGTTTTGCTACCGCAAACATTTCAATGTAAGATAATGAATATACCAGAGATGTATCTTTTACCAGTGTGATTACTTCATTTGTCACAGATGGGAGCACATTTTTTACCATCTGTGGCAGTACGATTCTCAAAAACGTCTGCTGTCTGGAATATCCAAGGAGTGCAGCAGCTTCATACTGCCCTTTTGGAATAGACTCTATGCCAGAACGATAGATTTCCGCAAAATAGGCTGCATAATTCAAAGAACATCCAAGAAGAATTGCTGTCAGCTTGTATCCTCCAATATTCATCTGCCACAGATAATATGGTGCAAAATACCATACTAGAAGTTGCAGCATCAAGGGTGTTCCCCGCATCACCGAGATATAAATTTTCACAATCCAGCTGATTAGTTTGATTCTGCTGACTCTTCCAAAATAGACTAACAGCCCTAAAGGCAGCGAAAAAATCAGTGTCATGACAAAAATCAGACAAGTCTGTCCAAACCCTGCTGTCATTTGCCTCAACATTACCCCAAAACTCATGTTTCTTCCTCCTATCAGAATCTCCTTGAAAAGAAGTCCTCTTTCAAAGGGATCTTTTTTATTTTAGAGTTACCATATCGGCAATCTCATATTTTTCCGCGAGCTTTGCAATCGTTCCGTCTTCTGTCAATTTTTTCAGGTCGGCATTGACTACATCGCATAATTCCTGATTTCCTTTTTTAAATCCAATTGCGTACTGCTCTGTATTCAAAGTTTCTTCCAAAATCTGGTATCCTTCTCCTCTGGATTTGATCTGATAATTAGCAACTCCTACATCTATTGCAAGAGCATCGAGCGCACCTGCCTGAAGTTCTGTAAAGGCCGTATTATAATCCGCAAACTCATTCAAAGCGCTAAAGGTATCTGCCAGTGCCTTCTGGCCACCTTCTTCTTCACTCTGTAAAAGATCCAGTGCAGCACTTGCTGCCTGCACGCCAACGCTCTTTCCCTGCAAATCTTCCAAAGTTTTCATGTCGGATTTCTCTGCCACAACGATTACTTGACTGTTATCTACATACGGAGTAGAAAATGTATACTCCTCTTCTCTTCCATTCATAGTAAATCCATTCCAAATACAATCAATTGCGCCGGAATTTAATTCCATATCTTTCGAATCCCAGTTGATCGGCTTTTTCACCAGCTCCCAACCTTCCAGTTCACAGACTGCTTCTGCCAGTTCCAAATCAAATCCTGTATATTCTCCATTTTCATCCATATATCCATATGGTGGATATTCTGCATCAAATCCTACTGTAAATGTCTTCTTATCCTCCACATGCTCAGATTCCTTTCCATCCTTTTTGGAAATATTTTCTTTATCTCCGCATCCCCCGAGCACCATTGTTGCAATTGTCATTCCCATGAAAAATATTGCTAAATTCCTTTTCATGCTTTTCATTCTCCTTTCTCTTGCGTTATCACGTTAGTAATTGACCACTTTACTATATTGAATTAATTGTTTTTTATACTATCACACCTTCCCCTTATTGTCAATGCTTGATCAAATTCCTCCCTCGTTTTCCGCATAATAAAAGCACCTGTATTTGATATGCCCCTTGTCAAGTAGACAGGTAAAATATCTAAAATTGGATGTGGATGATGCCTGCATTTCCTTTTGAAGTGCAGGCATTTTTCTATGCACACCATTTCTCTTTATATTTGCTTATTCGTTTGTTTTCAGGAAT
>JAXEUM010000072.1:0-34829 GCA_034114925.1 Oliverpabstia sp. | reverse complement strand
GTATCGGGAACTTTATCGCATTAAAAGGATTTCAGATGGAAAAGTAATCCATCCTTGTATTGATATGGAATCTTTAAGAAGCTTCTTTGCAGAGCATGATTTCCCTCTGGAAGACGAAAAAACAATCAAACGAAAGGAGTAGCTATGGAAAAAATTACTTTGACAATAAATGAAGCTTCAGAGTACACCGGAATAGGTCGCACAAATTTGCGACAACTGATTACATGGAACAAAATTCCCATCATTAAGATAGGAAATAAAATTTTGATACGATGCATAACTCTAGAGCATTTTTTAAAAGTGAATGAAGGTAATAATCTGAAAAATAAATATGAAGTAGTTGCTGTATAATATAGCAAGGCTATGATACAATATAGACATCTAACAGAATAGTCCTTGCAGATGAAAGGAGCGTAAAATGGGCAAGGACTTACAGGGTAGAGAGTTACCAACTGGTATTATGCAAAGACCCAATGGAATTTATAGGGCACGATTCAAATATCAAAATGAGAAGTATACTTTAGATAATAAAAATTTGAAAATACTTATTGAACAAATGGAAGAATTAAAGTATGAAGTAAAGCATGGCATTCGTACAAAAGGTGATAATATAAGATTAAATGCATGGTTTGACATTTGGCTCAATACCCATAAGAAACGAAGCATAAAAGAAAGCACAATGGTACGTTATGATGATTTTTATCATAGATATATGGCAGAACAGATAGGGAAAAATAAACTAGTGGATTTTACCCCTATTTTGATTGAACGTTTACTTCAAAATATGGCTGATGAAGATTTCAGTACAAAAACAATTCGAGATGTGTATAACATCTTAAATGCTATGTTTAAATACGCTATGCACAATCGTATTATTTCATTTAATCCATGTTCAGGGGTAGAAGTCCCGAAAACAAAGAAAAAAGAGATTCGTGTACTAACGGTGGAAGAACAGCGAGAAGTCATGGAACAGGCAAAAGGACGATTACATAATAACATGTTAGAAGTTGCACTTGGAACAGGACTTCGTAGCGGAGAGTTAAGAGGATTAACTTGGTCGGATATTGATTTTCGTAAACGTGAAATATCTGTTAATAAAACTCTGGTTTATATTAAGGATATGGAAACAAAGAAATATATGTTTAAGTATCAAACGCCGAAAACAAAAAACAGTATACGAACGATTCCTATGCAGGAGAGTGTATATAAAGCATTGAAGCGGCAGAAAATCCAGTTAAAAGAAATGCAGTTGATGCGTGAAGAATGGAATAATTTAGATGGATTTGAAAATCTTGTTTTTCTCGGTAAGAATGGAAAGCCAATTTCAGAACGAGCATTTCAAGTAACATTGAATGGGATAGCCAAAGCAATCAATAAAGAGCGTGAGCGTATCGCAAAGAAGAATCAGACAAGTTTTGAACCCATCCCACACTTCTATCCACATGCACTACGGCATACATTTGCTACAAGATGTTTTGAAGCAGGAATTGATGCAAAAGTCGTACAAAAATTTCTTGGACACTATTCAATATCAATTACATTGGATTTATACACACATATCACAAATGAAAAAGCGAAAGAAGATATGAATAAACTAGAAAACCTTTATAAAAAAATAGTATAGATAGAATATTAAAAATTGCTAATATTGCATTTCGTTTAGATATAAAGTACGTCAAGGGTGCCCGAAAGGTGCCCTAACTGTAAATAGCAAGTACCTATGAACAGCGAAAACCCGTCAACCACAAGGGCTAACGGGCTTCGTTGTTTTATAGTTATCTAAAGGAATGAGAGTAAAGTATGCGTCTTATCTTCAACGCTCTACTTTAAGAGGGGGGAGATAGTGATTACTTAATCAACTATCTGACTCTTAGTATAAAAGGAAAATGTGTCCAAAGTATGATTGTTTTCTAAAAGAAAGCGAAAAATTCTTAAAAAAAAATGAACATAACTCTTTTCATACATGGCAGCTCGCATTCTGCTGTTTTATTTTTAATAACTGCGAAGCTGATCACTGCCGTCATCAACTGTATTTTCTATTTCTTTGATCACTACATAATATCCGGCATCTCCAGATACCCGGATGAAAACTCTATCCCCTACTTTTTTCCCAAGAATCGCTTTTCCAATCGGGGATTCTGTGCTAATAAGCCCTTTTAAGGAATTTCCCCGCACGGTTGTCACCAGTTTGAATACTTCCACCTCATCATCTTCTTCAAAATAGAGGTGCACGGTGTTGTTTAATCCCACTTCATCTTCTTTTGACTCGTCGGATACAATCTTTGCAGTCTTGATCATCCGTTCCAAATACCGAATTCTGCTCTCATTTTTGTTTTTCTCTTTCTTAGCGGCATGATATTCAAAATTTTCACTCAAGTCCCCATGTGCCCTCGCTTCTTTGACATCTTCCAGCAGCTCTTTTCGAAGCACAATCTTCCGGTATTCAATTTCTTCGCGCATTTTCTTGATATCATTTTTTGTCAGTTCATTATACATCTGCAATCACCGCCTTTGCAAAACAGATTGGAAGATGAAAATTTGGTTCTTCGCTCTCAATCGGACTGTAACATCCAAAATGCTGGATCTTGTCGTCCTCTGATATTTTATAAAAATTGCAGTAAAATCTTTGTCCCGCTTTTAGCTTCTCAAGAGAAGTAATTTCCCCAAGCAGTGCTTCCGGGATCAAAACAGATACACACCACCGATCTGATTCTATTTTCGCCCGACAATCTGCTTCCTGATAGTACACATCTGAAATTAATGTCCGATTCTCTCTTGTATATCCTTTCTCCGCATACAGTGCTCCGTTGGCATTCATCTCAAAATTTATATAAATACACTGTTTCTCTATGCTCATATCTCCCTCCGGGAATGCAAAAAAAGCTTCCAGTGCGCTATCCTTATAGACGAGTTCTTTATCTTTGTTGCAAAGTCGCTTCGGATCACACTCTTCACAGGTCATCTCCACATAAATTCCCTGCCCATCGATATATCCGGCTCTGCCATATGCTTTCGGCGTCTGTAAACTGTTCCACAAATATTGATCGATTGCGAACAGTTCGCATTGATCGATCTGTGTACGGTCCGCTATGCGGTATATTTTATATTCCATTTTTTCCTCCATCATTCTTACAATCTGCTATTTTAAGCTTCCAGTTTATTATACCGCTTTTCCTCTGCCTTTTCATCATTTTTCTAGTTCTTATTGAAATCTCTTCCCCATTTTATCTTTCGGATTTTTACCGCGCTTTTCTCCCACATACAGAAAAAAAGATCCACATCTTGTGTGAATCTTTTTTCTTCCTTCTTATAGTCTTGCATCAAATAATCCGCAGAAACTGTCAATCGGATCTGTTCCTTTGAATGCTTCTTCTCCATTCATAAGATCCTCAACTAACGCATCCAGTGTTGTATCTTTGGAATCGTAAGTGTTGATATAGGTCCGTGCCTGCGGGATATCTGCAAGCATTGTCGGCTGTCCACATCCGACAACAACAACCGGAACTTCAAATACATACCACGGAATCTCTCCGCCTCCCTTTGACATACCAAAGCTTGGTCTTCCGTTCGGCACATCACAGAGCGTGATCACAAGATCCATATCGGACACGAAATCTGCAATGGCATTCTTTCCTGCAAAGTAAATATTTAAGTCTGGCTTTTCCCCGGCTTCAATCTGTTTCTTCATGACATCAAGCGGACTTTCATAGATAAATGCATCAAATCCTTTTGCACATAACTTTTCTTTTAACGCTTCTGCCGGATTTCCTTTTCCGCCTCCAAGCATTTTCATCAGCGCTGACATACTGTTCTCTGCGCCTTTGATATGCACGATCATAATTCTCTTATAACGATCTGGTGTCATAGGGAGCACGTCTTTGTCTTTATATTTTACAAGCGTGATACAGTCTTCGCTGATTGATTTCTGCATTGCCTTGTATTCTTCTCTCTGAAGCACTTCCTCTACAGTCTCTGGCTGTGGAACCAGTTCTTCTTTGCTCTTCTTATTCAGACCCAGATGTGCTTTGAGTCCTAAAATACGTGTCAATGCTTCTGTCATTCTCTCTTCACTGATGATTCCTGTCTTGTATGCACCAAGCATTGTAGCAAAATCTTCCTCTGGGTCATTGAAGAATAAGAACATATCACAACCTGCATTGATGCTTGCCGGAAGCATCTCTGAACGCTTCATTCGGTCTGTCATCGCTACCATATGGGAAGCATCTGTCACGACCATACCGTTAAATCCAAGTCTGTCTCTCAAAAGACCTGTCATGATCTCCGGACTTAATGTAGCCGGCATCATATCTTCGTCCTTTAACTCAGGATTAATGGCTTTTGCATAAGAAGGAAGCATGATGTGTCCTCCCATGATCGCATCCAGATCATTCTCAATCAATGTACGGTAAACATGTCCGTAAGTCTCATCCCATTTTTCCACATCAAAATAATTTACATTGTTTGCAATGTGTGCATCTCTGAAGTCTTGTCCATTTCCCGGAAAATGTTTCGCTGCGCATGCAAATCCCGGAATCGTATGTGCTCCATTTAAATATGCTTTGCTCATAGTTGCTACACGTTCTGCATCTCCACCGAATGCACGTGTCACAATCTCTGTATTCTCCCAGTTGTAAAGAATATCTGCCACCGGTGCAAATGCCATGTTACATCCGATTGCCGCTGCCTGTTCATTTGCCATCTTTCCTAATGCAAATGCATACTCTTCCTTATCTGTAGCTGCGATCTTCACACCAGCTCCAATATGTGTTCCATCTGCACATGCGCCGTCTCCTCCGGCTTCTGTGTTGCATGCGATAAATACCGGAACCTTTGCATATTTCTGAAGGATCCGATTCTGTTCCTGAATCGCCTTTCCCGGAGCCGGATTGTAACGGCATCCACCAAGGTGATATTTTTCCATTAATTCTTTTAAATATTCTTCATCGTGTGAAGCTGTCAGCTGAAAGAATAACTGTCCTACTTTTTCTTCCGGGCTCATATTTGCAATTGTATCTTTTACCCATTGACAGTCTTCCTCTGACAGATAATACGGTCTTGCTTTTAAATCTACCATATAAATAACATTCTCCTCTCTGCATAAAGCTTTTGCGCAACTGATTATACCATTATATTATACAAAAATGCTACATATTTCTTGTATATTTTACACAAATTTCATTTTTCTTTTTCCTAATATAGATTTTCTAATACTATGCAAAGCTGGCTACTCTATACTGCTCCATCCAGCACTGGAGCCAGGAGAACTTTTCCGGTTCCACGGTACACATTGACAAGTCCTTCCCCCGAAGCTGCCGAACCTATCAGTGTCTTTCCTGACCGTTCTACAGTAAAACTTAAGCTGCCGCTCCATGCGATCGCCATATTGCCATCTACTTTCAATACATCATCCTGAAGAGTGATCTCCACAAGTTCTTCCTTCGGACAAGGTGCTTCCAGACAAAGCACACCCTCTCCTACCACTCCAAGATTGAACAGCCCTTCATTTCCTGCAACAGCAGAAGAAAGATTGGAGCGCATCACTGCTTTGTGCTTCAATCTGGCATCACATGCCAGGAACAATCCGTCATCCAGCACGATGGAACCATTCCAGTCTTTTAAATCTACCAGTAGGATGTGCTTATAAGTCGGTTCCAACACAAGAATTCCGTTTCCGGTATATTCCGGCTTGATCGCCGATTCCCCGGTTGCTTTTCCTCTGACTGCTTTTCCGAAGAAATCGCCCACACCTTTTACTCCCGTTGTCGCATTGACATTACCTACGGTCCACTGCATTGCTCCTGCCTGAAGTGTGATATTTGCCTGATTAACATCACAGATAACCTGACGCTTTCTCACATTCATCTCATTACAGAAATAGGCCAACGCAGCATTGTGCGGCATCACACTTAAATCACGCTGATATTCTATGACAGTAAACGGACCAAGAGAGTTTAACACTTTAATATCATCATTATTCGTAAAATTAGAGATTCTATACATCGTTTTCTTCCTCCTTATCACACTTTCCTGCAATCTGTGCTAGTAGGTTTATTATACGGTGTTTGTACGAAAAATACAATATTTTTATATTTTTCAGCCATTTTTTCATACAGTTTATGCACTTGTATTTAAGTATTCCATCATTTTTCACTGTTCTGAATTTTTATTACAGAATATCGATATACTCTCCATTCAATGCCTTATTCATACTTCTGACCGCACAGAATTTTCCACACATGGAGCAACTCTCCTCAATTTCCGGTTTGCGGTCTTCCCGAATCTGTTTTGCCGTTTCCGGATCCATAGAGCACTTCCACTGCTCCTCCCAATCAAAAGTTCTTCTGGCATCCGCCATACGATCATCAATATCTCTTGCATGCGGAACATGCTTTGCAATATCTGCGGCATGCGCTGCAATTCTGGAAGCGATGATCCCCTGTTTAACATCTTCTACATTCGGAAGCGCCAGATGTTCTGCCGGTGTCACATAGCAGAGAAATGCTGCACCTGCTGAAGCTGCTACCGCACCTCCAATCGCCGCTGTAATATGGTCATATCCCGGTGCAATATCAGTCACGATCGGTCCCAGTACATAAAACGGAGCACCCATGCAGATTGTCTGCTGCAATTTCATATTTGCTTCAATCTGATCCAATGGCATATGCCCCGGGCCTTCTACCATCACCTGCACATCTTTTGCCCATGCACGTTTTGTCAGCTCTCCCAAGCGCACCAACTCTTCAATCTGACACACGTCACTCGCATCGGCCAGACAGCCCGGACGGCACGCATCCCCAAGAGAAATTGTGACATCATATTCCCGGCAGATTTCAAGAATCTCATCAAAGTATTCGTAAAATGGATTTTCATTTCCGGTCATACTCATCCACGCAAACACAAGCGATCCACCTCTGGATACAATATTCATTTTTCTTTTATGCTTCTTGATCTGTTCAATTGTCTTTCTTGTAATTCCACAGTGCAGTGTGACAAAATCCACTCCATCCTCTGCGTGGAGTCTTACTACATCAATAAAATCTTTTGCTGTCAGTGTGGCAAGATCTCTCTTATAATGAATCACACTATCATAAACCGGAACGGTTCCGATCATCGCCGGACATTCTTGTGTCAGTTTTCTTCGAAATGGCTGCGTATTCCCATGAGAAGAAAGGTCCATAATTGCCTCTGCTCCCATATTTACCGCCGCCATGACTTTTTCCATCTCAACCTCATAATCTTTGCAATCTTTTGACACTCCCAGATTTACATTGATCTTCGTACGAAGCATAGATCCTACTCCATTTGGATCCAGGCATTTATGCCTTTTGTTGGCGCAGATCGCCACCTGTCCTTTCGCCACCAGCTCCCGGATTTCCTCCTCTGTGCGGTATTCCTTCCGCGCAACTGCCCGCATCTCCTCTGTGATGATTCCCTTTCTTGCTGCTTCCATCTGTGTGTAGTATTTTTCTGACATATGATGTACCTCTTCTTTCTTCTGCCTGCGGCAGAATATTTTTCATTTGCTCTGTGCCGGAATTTTTTTATGACAGAATTCCAAAAGGATTTCAAGGATTATGCCTGGGCGGAGCATTTTTTCATAGGACTCTGGTTTTTACTCCATAGCATTTCTCAGAAATTTCCTATGCAATAAAATAGAATAAAAAAACAGAGTACCTCAATTGGTACTCCGTCAAACTTCTTAAAATCAATTCTTTCCTACGTTGGCATTATCCAAATCAGGTATCAGGGTCGAAGTTCACACCTTCCTCTCAGCCTGTCTACAAGCTCCCCGGCTATTTACTTTTCTAGAAAATAGTAACACACCAATAACTAAAAGTCAATTTTTTGATCTTCCAGAAATTTTCTGATTTCTTCTTTCTTCGGCATCGAGCGGATCGCTCCTTTTTTTAAAGTGATCAGCGCCGCCCCTGCGTTTGCAAATGTCAGCAGTTCCTCTAAATCTTCTTTTGACAACTGCTCTAGATTGTGTTCCAACAGGTATCCTAACGCACAGCCACAGAACGTATCACCTGCTCCTGTTGTCTCAATGGCTTCTACACAAAATCCCGCCTTTTCTACGCACATTTCCTTATAGTATGCACGGCTTCCTTCTTTCCCCATCGTAAGAAGAATTAAAGGAATGTGATATTTTTCTTGTAGCATACGGATTCCCTTATCGTAGTCTTCCTGTCCTGTGACGAATTGAATCTCATTATCAGATATTTTCAGGATATCACATTGTCTAAACCCATACTCCATCTGCTCTTTTGCCAAGTCCAAAGATTCCCAGAGTGGTTCCCTCAAATTCGGGTCAAAAGAAATCATCGCCCCGGCCTCTTTGGCGCAGCAGATTGCTTTTTTCGTTGCATTTCTCACACCTTCATGTGTCATAGAGAGTGTTCCAAAGTGAAAAATTTTTGTATTTCGGATCAGTTCTAGATCCACCTCTTCTTCCCTCAGCATCATATCTGCTCCGGGGTTCCGATAAAAAGAAAACTCCCGGTCCCCATCCGGCAACGTATGTACAAATGCCAGTGTAGTCCGCACTTCCGGGTCCATCCGAAGATTTTTAGAACAGATTCCTACTTCATCCAATGTATGTTTCAGCAGAGTTCCGAACATATCCTGCCCAACTTTCCCTATAAAAGCAACCTTCTTCCCAAGATTATTTAACATTGCCAATACATTGCACGGGGCGCCGCCCGGATTTACTTCCAGAAGCTGATTCCCCTGCTCACTTTTTCCACTTTCTGTAAAATCGATCAAAAGTTCTCCAAGCGCTGCTACATCATACATCTTCTTTCCCCCTTCACGCACCTCTTAGCATTCTTCTATTTTTTCCAGATAAAATTCAAATGCCACATCATCGCCTTTGATTGCCGGTATAAGAATCCCGCCTGTCATAAGTGCCTTACCGCTAAGCTTCTCTTCTTTTTGTCTGCCTTTCACAAACCTATAAATTGCTGTCCCATCCACTCCTAATAGCTTAATGCGATGGCGCAGTACATTTGATGCAGCTCTGAATGCCACACCTTGTACAAGAATCTTACTGCAGTCCTCCGAAATAAACTCCCATGCTGCCAAATCATCTTTTTTCGGATTACTCAGTCTATAATACTTTCCGCCATAAATCAGTTCCTGATACTCCTTATACGCCTTCACCTGCTCCGCAACTTTCTCTTTCTCATTCTGATCCAGCTGATTCAGATCAAGTTCATAGCCAAAGCTTCCCGCCATTGCTACTGTTCCTCTTGTCTCAAGCGACGTAATTCTACCAGTCTGATGATTCGGTACGGCAGATACATGAGAACCAACCGCAGATATCGGATAAAAAAAGCTTGTTCCATACTGGATAAAGGTTCTTTCATGGGCATCTGTATTATCACTGCACCAAATCTGCGGGCAATAGTACAGCATTCCGGCATCAAATCTGCCTCCACCTCCACTACAGCCCTCAAATAATACTTCTGGAAATTCATCTGTCAGACGTTCTAAAAGTTCATAAACACCTAACACATATCTATGCGGCATTTCTTTCTGACGTTCTGCTGGAAGTATCGATGTATACCAGTCAGAAATGCTGCGATTCATATCCCATTTAACATATTCGATATGATTGTCTCTCAGAATCTTACTGATAGACTGATATAAATATTCTACTACTTCCGGATTTGCCATATCAAGTACTAACTGATATCTGCTTCTCATAGGCTTTCTCCCTGGGATACTGATTGCCCATTCCGGGTGCGCCCGGAACAACTCACTGTCTTCGGAAATCATTTCTGGTTCAAACCATATTCCAAATTTCATGCCCATATCATTGATTTTTCTGACAAGTGCTCCCAGCCCCCCTTTCAACTTCTTTTCATTTACTTCCCAGTCTCCGAGCCCTGATGTATCAGAATCCCGTTTTCCAAACCAGCCATCATCTAACACCATCATATCAATACCTAGTTTTGCTGCCTGACGGGCAATCTGTTCTATGTCTTCTTCATTAAAATCAAAATAAGTCGCTTCCCAGTTGTTGATTAGAACTGGACGTTTTGTCAGCTGATATGCTCCTCTACATACATTGTGGCGTATGACATGATGAAACCTCTGTGACAATTCCGCCATTCCATTTGCCGAATAAGATAAGATTACTTCTGGCGTCCAAAAATTCTGTTCCGGTTCCAGTTGCCATGAAAAAGTATCCGGGTGAATTCCCATTACAAGTCGTGTCTGCCCAAGCTGATCTTTCTCTATCTGTGTCTGGAAACCACCACTGTACATCAGTACCGCTCCCATACACTCCCCATCTTTTTCTGTACAGTCTCTCTCGCAGAGCAGAACCGATGGATTCTGCTGATGACTTGATGTTCCTCTTGTACTGCTGCTTTCCTGAATTCCGTAAAATAGTGGGGTACGTTCTGCCTGTCGTTCCATCGTATGTCTTCCGTGAAAATGAATCCAGTCCCAATTTCCGTCCGGAATATCCATGCAAAGACTATGTGCACGCTCAAGCACGATTGGCATACTTCCCCGGTTTATGATCATTACACTCCGCGTGATCACATCTGCCTCTTCCAGTACTCCATAGAAAAGATGTACCTCTGTTTCAGATGCCGTATCTTTCATAAGAATTTCCAGTGTTTCCGCCTCGTTCTCCTCTGCATAAACTGCCGGCAGTCCCGGAATACTGTATTTTCCTTTCCTGATAAAATATTTCTGAAACCGTAAATCCAGTGCCTGACTGCCATCTGCATGCCGCACCGTCACCGCTGGTACCCGGAAATCTCCCACTCCACTCCCTGCATACTCTAACGGCATTGTATTCAACGAATACGTTCTGTCATTTTCTGCTTCATAAATATTTCCGGAAAATCCCACATCCGGATAATCCAAGAGATACTCCATGCTCACTCCCGTTTTTTCCCCATACCACAAATGTTTCACTACCCCAAACGAATCTGCCTTCATCTGATAAAGTGTATTTGCAGTTTCCAGAGAAAAAATCTGATCCTTTACTGTTATTGCCATACTATCGTTTCCTTTCCGTTTTCATAACCCTTTTCATATCGGGTAATCTCAAATCCATAAGACCTCAAATCTGCTGACAATCGAATACTATTTTCCTTGTATTTCCTTGTGATCATGAGTCTCTCCCCCTCCGTTTCCACCTGGATTTTTCCATCCAGATGAAATGCCGGTTCCATATTGCGAATCGCCATGAGCTTTTTCAATTTCCTTACAACCGGGCGCTCCTGCTCCCCTGCAATCTCTTCCAGTGTATAATAGTGTCGATTAATATCCCGTCCATTTTTCGTCTTTTCCATTAATTCGAGATCATTTTCCCCTGCGAGAAGTCCCACATAATATACTTGTGGGATTCCCGGTGCAAAGAACTGAATCGCTCTAGCCAGCAAATAGGCATCGTCCCGATTGCCAAGTGCAGAATAATAGGTCGTGTTGACCTGATATACATCCAGATTATTATATGATTCCGAACTGTAAATTTTCTTTACATTTGCCCCTTGCCGATACATCTGTTCCTGTACTATGTAAACCTCCTCGTCAGGAAGAAGATCTTTCACATCTACAATCCCTATTCCATCATGAGTATCCAAGGTTGTAAATTGTTTCATTGGGCACATCTCCAGCCACTTCTTTAAATATACCCCCGTATGATTATAAAGTGCGTGAAGTGTCAGCACTGGCAGCGCAAAATCATAAACCCAGAATCCCTTCTCTGCAATTTTCATCGGAATCGTATAATGTTCATGGATTTCCGGAAGAATTTCCACTTCGTACCGTCCAACAATTTGCTCAATTTCATGTAGCAATTCCCAAATATCCGGTTCTACAAAAAAGCAGTTCGTATCTGCTTTCTTAATTGCATAAGCGAATGCATCCAGACGTATCAAAGCTGCTCCATTTTGGCACATCTGCTCCAGCGTTCCTTTGATAAATGATTTTACCGCTTCCTTTCTGACATCCAGATCAATCTGCTCTTCACAGAAAGTGCACCAGATTTTTTCTGTTGTTCCATCTTGAAATTCCACTTCAATATAGGGCCCCCTTGGCTTTCTCTTGTAAATCTTATCAAGTTGTTCCTGCGTCGGCGCTCCCTTTCCCCAAAACTCCTCGTAACGAATAAAGAAATCGGCATATTTTGATTCATTCTTTCTTTTCAGAAAATCCTGAAAATATTCCGAAGAGGAAGAAATATGGTTTACCATAAAATCAAACATCAGATAATATTCTCTTCCGATTGCTTCAATATCTTCATAAGTTCCAAACGCTTCATCTACCACATCATAGCGCATTGGTGCAAATCCGCGATCCGCAGAAGATGGAAAAAACGGCAAAATATGAACGCCTCCCACAGCATCTCTATAATAGGTATTCAATACCGTATGTAATTCTTTCAAGTTCTTTCCCATGCTGTCCGCATAAGTAATCAACATCACTTTATTTTCCAGTTTCATTCTGTCTCTATCCTTTCACTGCTCCATTTGCTACACCATTCAAAATCTGTTTCTGGCAGATTACATAAAATACTAAAATTGGAATCAATGCCAGAATATAGGATGCAAATGCGAGATTATAATTCGTTCCAAACTGTGTCTGGAAATTTAACTGGGCCAGCGGAAGCGTATTATGTCCGGTACCTGACATAATGACCAATGGCGTCATCACATCATTCCATGTCCCAAGAGCTGTCAAAATTGCAACTGTCGCATGCATAGGCATCATCATCGGGAAAATAATCTTCCAATATGTCTTCCATGCGCTTGCCCCGTCAATATCTGCCGCCTCTTCTAACGCTACTGGAATGTTTTTCAAGTATCCGGTATAAAGCAACACATTCATCGGCATATAAAATACAAGATATAAAATGATCACTCCCAGCCGATTCCCAAGTCCCATCTGTGCAGTCTGCTTTACAAGGGGCATCATAAGAATCGAAAATGGCACAAACATTCCACTTACAATATACAAATAAATAAACCGAAAGCTTTTCTTCTTTGCCATACCTCTCCCAATCACATAACCGGCAATCGAATGAATTAAAATTGCCAGCACGATCGTCGCCAGTGTAATCAATAAACTATTTCCAAGCGAATGCCAGAAATCAGTCACTTCCATCGCCTGCCGGAAGTTATCCAGACTCCACCTTGCCGGAAAAGATAATGCGCCTGCCACATCGTTTGTCATCTCGCTTGGTTGCTTAAATGCGATAATTACTGCCATGTAAAGAGGAAAAAACACAGTCGCTGTTCCCAATACTAATACAATCGTTAAGATCCAATTTGTTTTTTTCTTTCTCTGCATTATAACTGCTCCTCCTTCTTTCCCATAACTGTCATTTGGAAAATTGAAATGGCTACGATGACAACAAAAAACAATACTGCATTTGCGCTCTGAAACCCAAACTGACCGCCGTCCATACCATTTTTATAAATCAGATAAGAAATCGATTCTGTACTCTGTGCTGGTCCTCCCTTTGTCAAAGACAAAATCTGATCAAATACCATCAAAAAATTTTTTGTACTTAAAATGAGATTGATCGTTACAAATGGCATCACCAGTGGAAATGTTACTTTCCAAAATTCTTTCCATTTCCCGGCTCCATCAAGCATACTCGCCTCATAAACATCCGATGGGACCGTCTGAAGACCGGAAATATAAATAATGGTATTCATCGCCACCGCCTGCCACACACCGACAATCAGCACTCCAATCCATGCATACTTCTCACTCGCAAGAATACTGTTCTGTAGAAATCCAATCCCGAATACATCGCCAACCACTGGAAGGATATAAGTAAAAATAAAACTGAAAATATATCCGATCACAAGGCCTCCCAGAATATTCGGCACAAAATAAATCCCACGCAAAGCACTCTTAAATCGTATCTTGCTATTTAATCCAAGTGCCATAAGCAAACTCAGAACATTTACCAATATTGTTCCAGCAATCGCATACTTGAATGTAAACAGATAACTTTTCCCTACTCTTGCGTCCGTAAACAAGTCGATATAATTTCTCAATCCCACATATTCATAAGAACCATACCCCTTATAATTTGTAAAACTATATACAATTCCTTTTAGCATCGGCAACGTATTGAACATAAAAAACAACACAACTACCGGTATTACAATTGCCAGAAATGTTCTCTCTCGATTGTTCATTTTCTTTTTCATTGTGCATCCTCCATCCCTTTTTCATACTCCTGCACTTTGCGGATCAAATCTCTGTTATATCGTTTCCATTCCGTGTCAAACCGTTTCAGAAATTTATCTGCTGAATTGTCACTTTCATCCAGCAAATACGTCTGAATCATCGCATCCACACTCATTTCGCTCGGATAATGATGATCTTGAAAATCTGCCATTCTGTCATTTCTAATATATTCCCTCATCCCCGTCAGTTCGCTTGGAATAGAAAAATCCCCCTCTTTGCAGGCAATTCCTCCCTGATCTTCCAGATAAATCTGAATTACCTCGTCCTCATATAAAAAACGAAGTACTTCATAAACTGCTTCCTTTTGTTCTGTATTTTTCATAACGCAAAACTGAAGATCAATTCCTGAATTTAATACATTCTCCTTCTCAGAATCATTCGCCGGAAATACAAATGAATCAATTTTCATATCCGGATTGACTGATTTAATCTGAGGGATTGCATAACTTCCAATCGGATACATCGCCGATTCTCCCCGGGCAAACGCGGTACATGCATCGTTATAGCTATAAGCATACGGATTTTCTTCTGCATATGGAAGAAGCGCTTTTATTTTCTCAGCAGTTTCACGATATGCTTCTTTAAAAGTTGTCTCCTCCCTATTGACCTGGCTGCATATGTCAGAATCTGCCAGACCAACTGCCAATGCATTCCACGGTGCAAGACAAGTCCATGTATCTTTAAATCCAAAATACAATGGCTGAATCCCACAGCTTTGAATCTCGTTACATAATGTCATAAATTCTTCCCATGTTTCAGGAATCTCCCATCCATATTTTTGAAACATTTCCTTGTTATAGAGAACTCCCGCTGCATTGGCTGCATATGGAAGCGCATAAGCACCTTCCTGCGGAACAAATTCTAATTCTTTATCCATCTGGAGATAAGACTTTTTTACTTGTTCCAATTCTTCTAACTCTGAAATATCCAGAAATAAATCTGCATCCAGAAAATTAGAATAGTTGCTGTCTCCTCCAATTCCAATGATATCTGGATAATCTTCTCTGATAAATCTTGTTTTTAAAATTGTCATAGCTTCATTTGGAGAAGAAATCGTCAGATGGATGTCATCATGCGTCTCATTAAAACGCGCTTCTATTTTTTCAAACGCCTTCACAGCCTCCGGTTTATAACACACCATCTCAACTTCTGCGCGATCACTGGAGGCTTCCTCCCCACAGCCCCCTAAATTTACTGTTCCCAACACAGCTGCCAACATCAGGGAAATGTTTCTTACAATGCCTTTTTTCGACATATTCCATACTCCTTTCGCATTCATTTTTCTTCCGTTTTAGTTAAATTAATCATAACATGCCTTTATGCTATCAGAAATAGCAATTTATTTCCTATTTTATACCACAATACGATTTTTTATGGTATTATAGTAAGTAAGACCGCATTATGGTATATTTACTGAAAGGAGCCCTTATGAGCAACACATTTTTTCATATATTTCCACATGAAAACTTTATCGATCTTGGTATGTATCAATATGGCTATGAACAGTGCGATCCTGGTCATTCCTTCGGCCCGGTTGCCAGAAATCATTATCTTTTCCACTATGTCATTTCCGGAACTGGAACATTAATGGCAGATGATTCGAAAGGGATTACGCAGACCTATTCCATCAAAAGCGGACAGGGTTTTCTGATTTTCCCCGGACAGATTACAACCTATTATGCTGATGAAAAACTTCCATGGGAATATGTCTGGATTGAGTTTGATGGATTAAAAGTAAAAGAAATCCTTCAACTGACAAAATTGTCCCCTGACACTCCAGTCTACCGTTCTCACTCCAAAGATCTCAAAGAACAATTACTGAATGAAATGCTTTATATTGTGCACAATGCAGAAGAATCGCCTTTTCACTTGATTGGACACCTATATCTCTTTCTTGATCATTTAATTCAGTCCTCCAAACGATCCAATTCTGCTCCTTCAAGTAAAATGAGTGATTACTATATCAAAGAGGCGATCCACTATATAGAACAAAATTTTCAAAATAATATTTCTATTGAAGAAATCGCCTCTGTCTGTGGAATTAACCGAAGTTATTTTGGGAAAATCTTTAAGAAAGCACTTGGCCGTTCGCCACAGGAATTTTTAATGAATTACAGAATGCTAAAAGCAACCGAACTGCTGAAATTAACTTCTCTGTCCATTTCAGAAATAGGCTCTGCTGTCGGTTATGAAAATCAGCTACATTTTTCGCGTGCATTCAAAAGAATCTATGGTGTCTCGCCAAGAGAGTGGAGAAACAGTCAAAAAAAGGAGAGATATCATGTTTCCCAATAAACATGATACCTCTCCTTAAGTTCTTGACACTCCCCATAGCTAAAGCAAGGGGATTCTAATTTCTACCACTACTGCATTGGCTGATACCTTACAGTATTGCAATCCCTTTTATACATTGATTAATTTTTGAACGTTTCATTTCTTTCCTCTCCTCCCTCCAGAGGAGTCACCATCGATTACATACTTTTCCTCAAAATATCGACAATTTCTTCATGCGAAAGAATCTTATATCCCCCGTCCATAACAAATGTTCCTTCTGCAATTCCCTCTATCATCTCTTCTGTTACACCAAGTTCCCGCAGATTCATGACAAGCCCAATTTCACGCATCCAGCTTTCCATGCTTGCCAGCCCTTCCTTTGCAATCTGCTCTTTACTCTTTCCTTCTGTCTGTACTCCCCAGACATTCTCGGCGAACCGCACAAATTTCTGCAAACCATATGGACAAATATAACGGTAGTATGCCATTGAGACTGCAGCCAGTGTCATTCCATGTGTGGCGTCTGTATATGCGCCGACTGACTGCCCTATCATATGAACCATCCAATCGGTTGTCTTTCCCTGTTCCACCATAGTATTCAATGCCCATGTTGCCGTCCACATAATATTGCTGCGCGCCTCATAATCCATTGGATCTGCGACTGCAATTCTTGAAGAATGGATCAAGGACTTCATCAGCCCCTCCATGACATAGTCTGAAGTATTGTCATCCTCCCCGGAAAAATATTGTTCGGTAATGTGATTAAAAATATCATAGATTCCTGCTACCATCTGATATTTTGGCAATGTATAAGTAAATACGGGATTTAAAATGGAGAATTTCGGGAAAACATTCTCCCCAAATACATGGCCGATCTTCCGTTTCCTCTCCGGATTTGTAATGACAGAACCACCATTCATCTCTGATCCAGTTCCTACCATCGTCAGCACACATCCAACCGGGATGATTCGATTATCTACCTCTTCCATCCTCTCATAATATTTTTCCCATGGATCTTCCTCACAATACGCAGATACCGAGACAGCCTTTGCATAATCACATACCGATCCTCCCCCTACTGCAAGAATCAGATCCACCTCGTTTTCTCTCGCGATCTTACATCCCTCATACAATTTTTCTACTGTCGGATTCGGCATTACTCCTGGGTCCTCAAACACTGTTTTCCCTGCTTCTTTTAACAGTTCCATTACCTGATCATAGATGCCGTTTTTCTTAATCGAGTCTCTTCCATAACTCAGCTGCACCTTTGGTCCGTATTTTTGTAATTCTTCTTTTAAAAAAGTAAGGGATTGTTCCCCAAAATAAAGTTTTGTCGGATTACAATATTGAAAATTTCCTAACATAATTTTTCCTTCCTTTCCACTTTTTGCAAAGCATGCTCTATCCAAGAACCCCTGTCGCTTTTGAGCAGCTCTGCACACATTGACTTTCTTCGCTATTCATGTTATGTTCATCATAATACCTGAACTCAACTTTAGGTCAATACTTATTTTCAAAAATCAAAAAAGAGATCTGATAAATGAAATTGGAGGAACCCATATGTATACAATCGGCCAAGTCGCAAAACTAGTTCACCTTCCTATCTCTACCATCCGCTATTATGACAAGGAAGGTCTGTTCCCGACACTTGAGCGTACTTCCGGCATCCGTAAGTTCAGCGAAAAAGAACTGGAAGCACTTCGGATGATCGAATGCCTGAAAAAATCTGGGCTGAAGATCAAAGAAATCAAGTTATTTATGGAATGGTGTGCCCAAGGAAGTTCCACTTACGAAAAGCGCTTAGAACTATTTCTACATCAGCGCAAAGTGGTAGAAGAAAAAATTGAAAAACTGGAAAAAGTACTCGACATGATCCAGTTCAAATGCTGGTATTACGAGCAGGCGCTCGCAGATGGAAATGAAGATCGACTAAAAACATATACAGAAACTCCTCAAGATTAAAATCCTGAGGAGTAATAAATGCTTTCTGTCTATTGGCTGATATCTCCATCCCCCGCTGTCCAACTCTCTCTGTTTGGTTCCACAGCAAAAGAATAAGAGTCCTCTTTATCCTTTTTTCTAAATGGAATCTTTTGCATAACTCCAATAATCTGTCCGGATAAAATAACGGTCAAAAGCGAATAAATGATCTTACTTACTGGAATGTAGGTAAGAGAGATAAGCAATACCACCAGATCACTGATCAAATAAATCCATTGGATATCCAACGGAAGTACTCGATCCAAACTCATTGCAAGCGCATCATCTCCAGTCGGAGCTCCACCTACTCGAACACATAACCCTACGCTTACACCTACAAATATTGCTCCTACAACTGCTGCCAGAAGTGGTTTTGTGGCAATGTCAGGGAATAATGGATCAAACTGTTCGAAGATTCCATAAAAAACAGAAAATCCAATAGAAGAAATAAAAGAATATACAAGAAAAAGTTTTCCCAATAATTTCCATCCCAAAAGGTAACATAATACCGTCAGTATAAATCCTGAAACCGATGGCGAAATCCCAAACCAATATTCTAAAAGAAGTGTTAACCCTAAAATTCCGCCCTCTGTCACATTGGACATTGAATGGATATTGTAAAGTCCAAATGCCAATATCGCACTTCCCAATAGTAAAAGTAATACGGATGATAATTTCATTTCCTTCCAAACTGAACGCATTTTAAAAAATCCTTTCTATTAACCTATCATGAAATCTATACACTCATTATAAACTCTGGTATAATACTAGAGTCAAGGAGATCAATAGAAAATATGAAAAATTTTTTTAAAATTGGTGAAATTTCTAAATTATATGGAATCGGTGTAGATTCTATACGTTATTATGAAGAAATTGGAATTATCAAACCTCAGCGTTCTGAATCTGGATATCGCTATTATAGTATTCACGACATATGGAGATTAAATGTAATCCGAGATTTACGCTCCATTGGATTTACAATGGAACAAATCCGCGAATACTTAGACCATCATACCGTTTTGTCTTCAATTTCTATGCTGGAAGACGAAAAAGACGCGATTGCAAAGCAAATACAGTATCTGCAAAAGCTGCAAAAAAATGTAGAGCACAGATTGCATAACATTCATTCCGCATTATCTCTTCCTCTAGGTGAAATCTGCTTAATGAATATTCCCCCTCGCCATTGCCACCGTCTTCCCGAAGGATATAAAAATGAAGAAGAAATGGATGTTCTGATCAAACAGCTTATCAATCTAAATCAAAATCGCTTATACATTATCGGAAGTAATCAAATTGGAACTATGATTTCTCTGCCCTCTCTCGTAAATAAAAAAGTGCTTTCCTATCAATCTGTTTTTCTTATCGATGAAGAAGGCGAGGATATTCTTGCCGGCGGTCATTACCTTTGCGTCACTTATCGCGGGGATTATAGACAGAGCTCCTACTGGGGACAAGAACTCATCCAATATGCACACACTCACAACTTCAAAGTGCTTGGTAACTTATTGGAAATTCTTTGGATCGACATTCACACAACTTCTGATGAATCAGAATATATTACACAATTACAGCTTCCTATCGAATAAAATACTAAGACTGATAAGCGGTGGTAAAATCATATCAACCACTGTTTACCAGTCTTTTTTTATCTCATATACAGTTTCCTGACTAAGCTAAGGGATGATGGCAAAAAAATATTGTTTCATTTCTTTTCTTTTGTTCTGGAAATTTCTGCTTACAAATATCTGTATGATATTTACAACGTGAATAGAATGGACACATATCTTCTCTTTTTTCTACTTTGATTTCATTGGCCTCTTGTAAAGATTGTTGCAAATCTTCTTTGTCCCCATTTGGAACTCTCATTTTAGGGACCGATTGGAGCAAATATTCTGTATAAGGATGTTTTGGATTGGTATACACTTCTTCAACGGAACCAATCTCACAGATTCTTCCCAAGTACATGATCGCAACTCGATCCGCAATATAACGCACAACTCCCAAATCATGTGAAATGAACAATAAACTCAAATTACGATTTTTCTGGATTTCCTTTAATAAATTCAAAATCTGTGCTTGTACAGAAACATCCAGTGCAGATACTGGTTCATCACATGCAATAAATGCCGGTTCCAATGCTAATGCTCTTGCAATCCCAATTCGCTGACGTTGTCCCCCTGAAAATTGATAAGGATATCTCTTCATATGCGTTTCGTTAAGCCCCACAATTTCCAATAGTTCTTTTACTTTTTTTCTTGCTTCCTTTTTATTTGTATACATTTTATTTGCCAAAAGCGGTTCCATCAGGATTTCTTCCACTTTCATCTTTGGATCTAAAGATGCATAAGGATCCTGAAAGACCATCTGCATATTTTTACGCATTTCCTTTTTTACTTCTTTTTTAGAAAAAATATTTTCTCCCTCAAAAAGTATATTTCCATCTGTCGGCTTTTCTAATCCTAGAATAATTCGTCCCAATGTTGTTTTTCCACATCCCGATTCTCCCACAAGAGCTAACGTTTCATTGTCGTAAATTTCTAAATCAACATGATGCAATACATGATTTTCCTTTTTTGCACTAAACAGTCCTTTTGCCACAAAAGTTTTACTTATATTTTGTGCTATGATTAATGAATTTCCCATAAATTATCTACCCTCTTCAAATAAAAAGCATTTGACTTTTGTCCCATCATTTTGCTCATACAATTTTGGCTCTACTTTGGTACAGCGTTCTGTTTTATGCGGACATCGCTCCGCAAATCGACATCCCTCCGGAATATTTTCGATAGACGGAACCGTTCCTTTAATCGCCATCAATTGATCTATCTTTTTTTCTGGATCAGGAGAAGCCTGAATAAGTGCCTGCGTATACGGATGTTTCGGAGATTGGAAAAATGTCTTCACATCTGCTTCCTCTACAATCTGGCCGCAATACATCACATATACATAATCACAGTTTTCACAAATCACTGCTAAATCATGCGAAATCAAGATGATCGATACTCCTCTTCTTTCACGCAAGGATCGCAGCAATTGTAAAATCTGAGCTTGAATTGTAACATCTAACGCAGTTGTCGGCTCATCCGCAATAATCAGGGATGGATCTGCTGCAATCGCCATAGCAATCATAATTCTTTGATTTAACCCTCCGGAAAGCTGATGTGGATATTGATCATACCTCATTTCTGCATCTGGTATTCCAACAGATTTCATGAGGGAAATAGTTTGTTTTTTTCTATCCTCTTTTGACAAATTTGTATGAATCTTCAAACTTTCTTCAATTTGTTTTCCTACTTTATGCAGTGGATGCAGAGCGCGCACTGGTTCCTGAAAGATCATAGAAATATCTTTTCCTCGCACTTTCCGTAATTCTTTTTCTTTGAGTGCCGTTAGTTCCTCACCAGAAAATAGAATCTGTCCTTCTTTTATTGCAATGTTCACCGGCATCAACTGCATGATCGCTAAGCTTGTCATGCTTTTCCCGCAGCCAGATTCTCCTACAATCCCTACAATCTGTTGCTTTTTTACTTCTATATTTACTTTGTCTACAATCGAATACCCTGATTTTTTATCACCAATCGTGACATCTTTTACTTGTAATACTATATCTTCCATCATATCCCCCTATCTTTCTGAACGTTTGGAATCCAACATATCTCTAAGGCTATCTCCGAAAAAATTGAGACACAAAGAAAGCAAAAGAATATAGATTGCTGGTGCCAGAGAAATCCATGGGGCATCAAACAGATACGTACGTCCTTTAGATACCATAACTCCGAGACTTGTCTGTGGCGGCTGCGCACCAAATCCGAGGAAACTCAATCCTGCCTCTGAAAGAATTGCAACCGGAATAGACATTGTGTAAAGCACAAGAAGCAAGGAGCGAATATTGGGTAAAATATGTTTGATCATAATTTTCCATTTGCTCACTCCCATAGAACGCGCTGCTTCTATATATGTACTATTTTTTAGAGACAATGTTTGCGCTCTCACCGTCCTCGCTGTTCCAGCCCATCCAACTAAGATCAGTGCCAAAAATAAATTTTTTGTACTTGCTCCTAAATTGTAAACAATCGCCATCGCAAGAATCATAAACGGATAAGACAATACAATATCAACAATTCTCATAATCAATGTATCTACCCATTTTAATGTAGTCATTCCAGCTATCATTCCCAAAAAGGTTCCAATGATCAAATTGATTGTTGTTGGTGCAAATCCAATAAATAGAGAGATTCTTGATGCATACAAAATTCTGCTGAAAATATCACGGCTCAATTCATCTGTTCCAAAAATGTGTTCCATAGAAGGAGCCGCCTTCGGTTTCATATACTGTGTTTCATTGATTCCATACGGTGCAATGAAATCTGCAAAAACAGCAAGAAAAATAAACAGCAAGATCATAAGAAAACTTATAAATCCTACTGGATCCTCTTTGACATACTTTTTTATTTTTCGTCCGGTATTTTTCATCATATTTTTCATGCTATCCTCCTAATCATAATGCACTCTTGGATCTGCCAGCGCATAAATAATATCCGCAATGAGATTTCCAATAATAATTAAAAATGTACTGAGAATAATCGTTCCTTGTAACAATGGTATATCACGATTGCTCAAAGCAGAGATTGATAATGTTCCAATTCCCGGAATACTAAAAATATTCTCAGTGATCAATGCCCCTCCCAGCAATGATGTAAATTGCATCATCATAATTGTGATCACTGGAAGAATCGACATTTTTAGTGCATGAAAAATAACAATTCCCATCCGCGACTTTCCCTTTGCCTTCGCTGTTGTTATATAATCTGCCTGAATCACATCAATCAAATTTGTACGTATTAAACGCGAAATCTCTCCTGCCATGCTCCATCCCAACACAATGGATGGTAAAATTAAATGTGCCGGTGTTGTAAATCCACTAATTGGCAACCATTTTAATTTATAGGCAATTAAATACTGTAAAATAATTCCAATGGAAAATGTCGGCATTGATATTCCCATGAGCGACACTCCCATAAATAATTTATCCAGACATGTATTTTTCTTTAAAGCACTTATAATTCCTATCGGTATTCCTAAAATCCATGCAAATGCGATTGCCGATAATGCCAGCTTTATCGTATTAGGGAATGCATTTTTAATCAGATTGAATACTGGCTGATTCATTACAAAAGAGGTTCCCAAATCTCCATGTAATAAATCTTTTATATACAAACCAAATCGTACCAAAATCGGATCGTTCAAATGCATTTCTTCTTCCACTCGAGCCACCGTTTCGTTATTGATCTTATTTTGCATCATCGCGGTTACTGCATTTCCTGGAATGTAATTCATCAAGACAAACGTAATCAGTATGACCCCTAAAATAATAGGAACAGATACTGCGATTCGTTTTGCAATATATTTACGCATAAGTTTTTCTCCTTATATGTATAAAAGGTATCAAATCTGATACCTTTTATACATTGCTATTTATTTATTGTAAGAATCATCGATTTCTACATTATGTGTTGAGCAGCAAACCCATCCCTGCCAGCCAAGCTGAAAGTTCTTCAATCTTGGGCTAATGATACATGTACGTTTTTCAGCTGCAATCGGTAAGTATAATGCCTGTTCTGTTACGATTTCTGATTCTAATGCCTGAAGGGCTACAATTCTTTCTTTTGGATCAAGTTTTGCATTTGCTTCTTTGATCTTATCGCTCAACGCTTTGTCTTTGATGTTATATCCATTCGAAGCGCTATTTTCCACTGTAAATGTTGTGAAGAATGCTCCTGGATCCGGAACATCTGCTGTTACAGGTCCCAGTGAAATAGAATACCCTTCTCCACTTGCAATGGTATCCCAGTAAGATGTCATATCCATGTTTTTGATTTCAGCTTTAATCCCTGCTTCTCCAAGCATAGACTGAATCATTTCATTAATAGGATGTGTATATGTACTTTCTCCATTCTGAAGAATTGTAAGTGTCACATCTGACTCATGGCCTGCTTCTTTTAATAATTTTTTTGCTTCTTCTACATCGTATTTAATTGGTGTTTGATCTTCAGAGTATCCCGGAATTGCCGGAGGAAGAACACCATTTAATAACGTTCCTTCACCATTATAGAAGTTCTGATTGATCAAATCACGATTGATCGCTGCCTGAACAGCTTTTCTTACATTTACATCCGCCATGAATGTATCGTTCTGATTAAAAATCATGTAATCCATACTTGGTGGCTGATATCCGATTAAGTAATCTTTCCAAAATTCATCATTTTTGAAATGCTCAAGGTCATCTGCCTTTACACCCATGTAATCTAACTCACCATTTTCAAACATCATACGTTCGGTAGAGGCATCAATGTTCATTAAATAGCGGACTCCATCGATTTTAGCCGGTGTATTGAAATATTCATCATTTCTTACAAGATTAATCTCCTGATCTTGTGTCCAGTCTTTAAACTTCATATACCCTGTACCAACAGTGTATTCTGGATCAAATCCAAATTTATCTTTTCCTTCTTCGACAGCTTTACGGTTATAGATAGAAGCCGGAGCGCCTGTCATATTTGCAAGAAAAGATGCTGATGGCGCTGAAAGTGTGATTGCAACTGTGTAATCATCAATTACTTTAACACCTTCAATCACATCTGTTTTTCCATCCAGACGATCTTGGTACCCTTTTACTTCCTGATACTGAGCTGCATTGATACAAGCTTCTTCTGGATTTACAGCTTTATCAATGGTAAATAGTACATCATCTGCTTTTAATTCTTCCCCATTGTGGAATTTTACACCTTTTCTTAAGTGGAATGTGTACGTAAGACCATCTTCACTGATATCCCATTTTTCAGCAAGACTTGGAATAATCTCTGTTTCTCCAGCTTCATTTACAGTTACATCGACAAGACGATCATAAATCTGAAGCGGAATAAAATAATCTGCATTTGTTTTTTGAATGTCTAATGTTTTTGGGTTTTGAAATAATGTAAGAACCATGGTGTTCCCATTTTTACTTACATATTCTGTTTTTGTTTCGTTTTTCGCTGCAGCATTTTCTTCTTTTTTCTCTTCGCCTTTTCCGCATCCTGCGAACATCGAAACGGATAATGCAGCAACTAAAAACAGGCTTAAAAATTTCTTTTTCATATTTTTCCTCCTCTTTTATGTTTTCCAACACCAGTCACATTCTAGCACTATCCGTTTCATATGTTAAATTGTTTTTTGTTATATACTTTATTCAAATTTTCTATAAAAACTTCTCCAAAAAGAACGTTGCCCATCGCTATAGAAATGCCTATTTATACTTAATTTAATTGGCTATTTTACTGTGCCTCTTGAAATTGTCTGTTCTGGATTATGATTAATTGCACCCACAATCGGATGTGGAACATACATTTCCTCCAAATATTCCTTATCTAAATCTGTTAATTTCACATCCAAAGCTCCAACTGCATCATCAAGATATACTGTCTTGGTAGCACCGATAATCGGTGAAGAAATACCTTTCATCCACTGCCATGCAAGTGCAATTTGAGATATTTTGCAATTATGTTTTTGGGAAAGCTCATATACTCTCTCTACAATCTTCCTATCCTGCTTTTCCATGCCATCATATTTCCCCATAGCTACTCTATCTGTTTTGCTACGCAGTGAATTTGTTTTCCATTCTGGCCTGCTTAAATGTCCAGCCGCCAACGGACTATATGGTGTAAGAGAAACTCCCATCTGTCTACAAATAGGGAGCAGTTCTCTTTCATCCTCTCGATAGAGCAAATTATAGTGATTCTCCATTACAGAAAATTGTGTCCAGCCACGTTCTTTTGCTATAAGCTGCATATTGTAAAACTGGTAACCATACATTGCAGATGCACCAATTGCTCTTACTTTTCCAGCTTTCACCAAATCATGTAGAGCCTCCATTGTTTCCTCAATCGGTGTATCATAATCAAATCTATGAATAATATACAAATCCAGATAATCTGTGCCCAATCTCTGCAAAGTGCCTTCGATTTCCCGCATGATTGCTTTTCGCGATAAACGTCCTTCATTAAAATATACTTTTGAAGCGATAACTACCTGATCCCTTGCAATATTTTTCTTGATTGCCTTACCAAGATATTCCTCGCTTGTCCCTGCCGAATATCCATTTGCTGTATCAAAGAAATTAATTCCAAGTTCCAACGCATGTTGGATTACTTTTTCACTTTCGTTTTCATCAATTGTCCAATCATGCATCGTTCCGGCCTTCCCAAAACTCATGCAGCCTAAGCAAATTTTCGATACACTGATATCCGTATTTCCTAATTTGACATATTCCATTTTTTATGCCCTCCCTTCGCAAATAAACATCCTATCTTTCCATAGATATCCATCTTTCTTTACTGCTTTTCATTATGCTAATTTGCTGTAACCTTCATTAGTAACCGGCTCACACCATTCATTTGAAGTAATTTCATGTTACATCTCTCCAAACTTATAATGTTTCTACCCATTCAACGATTTGTTGTCTAGTTGCATTGTTAAATACCTTTCCTTCTGCAATCATGCTGTCCGGTACCGAGGACTTCAATTCTCTTGCTGTGTTTCCAAATCCACTTCCGCCGGAAGTGGCAAATAGAATAATCTTTTTATCTGAGAAATTATATTTTTCCAAAAAGGTATTGACGATCGTCGGTGCTACGTACCACCAAATTGGAAATCCTAAAATAATTTCATCATAGACTTTCGGGTCTATCTCTGTATCTAATACTTTCGGTCTGAATTTTTTATCATTCATCTCTATACTGCTTCTGGATTTTTTATCCATCCAATTAAGATCAGCACTTGTATATGGAACCTCTGGTGTAATCTCAAACAAATCTGCTTTTGCACTATCAGCAATCATTTCTGCTACCTTTTTCGTTGTTCCACTTGCGCTAAAATATGCCACTAATCTTTTTCCCATAGTTATTTGTCCCCTTTCTAAAAATAGATGTGCAAGATATCTTCTGATCCTGCACATCTATTCTATAACCTATCATCTTATCATGTCCAATACTTATATCGTATTCACATTTATGCCTAAAAAGCATTGATTTCTTCTATCATCTTATTTACTGCTTGTGAATAAGGAATATGTCTTCTCCATGCAATCACTACGCTCGCAGTAATCTCTGGATAAAGTCTCCTTTGCACAAGTATCTCTTCCCTCCAATATTTTACAGCACCCTCAATGGAAATTGGATACCCAAGTCCATTTGCCGCCATCACACCGGCATTTGTTCCAAGATTGCTTATAAATGAAATATCAAGACTGGAAAAATCTTTTCCAAACCAATTGGCAAGTTCGCTCTGAACCCCCACCCTTTCTGGTAAAATAACCGGCTTATCCAAAATATCATTCTTTTCTATGTACTTCTTATTAGCAAGCGGATCATCAGGGCGCATTCCTACTACCCAATGATCGCAGTCTTTTATTCTAATATAATCAAGCCCTTCTGTATCCACTGGTTCCATGAACAATGCAATATCTACAAGCCCTTTATTCATCATCTCATATATAGTGTCCGCTGTTGCGGTATGAATCGCAATCTGGACAAGCGGATATTTTTCTTTATATTGCTTACATATTTTTGCCAATGTTTCTACTGCTGTAAACTCTCCGCACCCAAAAGTAACTGTTCCTTCTATCACTTCTTCAGTTCCTCTCAGTTCTTCCAGCATTCGATCTTCAAGATTAAGGATTTCCAATGCTCTTCGCTTTAACAAAATTCCTCCATCTGTAAGCGTAATACTTCTCCCTTTGCGAACAAACAGAACGGTACCCAGTTCCTCCTCAAGCGCTGCAATCTGTCTGGATAAGGTTGGCTGTGTGATGTGTAGTTGTTCCGCTGCTTTTGTAAAACTTTGTTCTTTTGCCACCGTTAAAAAATAGCGTAAGATTCTTAATTCCATATTCATTTACCCCAAATTATCTTCTACTTCTTACTCAATTTAACAGAGCGAATCCCCCCGCGACTGTTTCATCTACTCTACAATCGTTGCATGTCTATTCTTCTTTCTCCGAATACACATACACAGGCTCCTTCCATGATCCTATATTCCAACAGTAGGATATTCCCTAACCATAAGAAGCAAAGATATAGATATCAGACTTCTACAAAAACTCTCCAAGTCTGAAGTCCAGAAAACCGGAATTCTCCTAATTATTATTTTATATTTATATACTGCACTATATAAAAAGTTCATTTTCTTTTTCTTCTTGACAAGCAGCATTTATTTTCTTTGATGCAACCTTAACCATAAAGGAATTGACCTTTCTAGAATGACTTGGACATATTTTCACACATCGCATACATGAAATACATAAATCTTTGTTTGTCTTTCTTGGATTTTCAATCGAGATTGCCCCTACAGGACATGCCTCTGCACAAACACCACATCCCGTGCAGCTTCTTCCTGCCTTTGGTTTTAATGGAACACCATTGTATTCTCTATAGGGATAATTTCCCGGCAATCGTAATTCACTGTTTGCTGTATCCGTGTTCATTTTGTCTATAATTTTTTTCGTAAAGTCTTTCAATTCTTTTTTATCGTTAGCATCAGGACGTCCCGTTGCAAATTGATGCATAATAGAATGTTCTGCAATAGCAGCGATCGCAGCAAAACAATAAAAACCTCTTTTGCTTAAGTTATCTGCTAATTCTTTCAGAGTATCCTCAAATGCTCTATTGCCATATGATACCACCAATATAGCTTTTGCATGATTCCCTTTAAATTTATTCATTCTCTCTAGTGCAATACCTGGCACCCGGCCTCCATAAGATGGGACGCCAATCACACAAACATCGTCTGCATCAAATACTTGATCGACCATGTCTTCTTTTTTGCTAAGATCAATTTCCTGATAACTGCCAAATTCATTCGCCACCAAATTTACAATCTCTTTTGTACTGTTTGTCGGACTAAAATAAATAGAATATACACTCATTTTTATAACCTCTTTTCACTTTCTTTGCTACATCTTTTCAACATTGGCTCTACTTGTTGCCAAAATAGTATCACTGGCTTTACTGTCGTATCATCAAAATCAATATAATAGTAATTCTTTGTTCCCTCACGTCTCATATTAATAATCCCCGCATCTAAGAGTACTTTAAGATGATGCGATACCGCGGAACGCGAAACATGACTTTTTTTCTGTATTTCACCAACTCGAATTCCTCCCATCCCCCCACTTTCTATTAAAGCTAATAGAATCTCTTGGCGGACTTGATCTCCTAGTATCGTCATAATTGGTCTAGCAAGATTATAAGTTTCAATAAAATTTTTCTTCTCCAAGCTAAAATCCTTATCCATACATCCTCCTATGGTTAATCTTCGTCAACCATTATAGTTCATAAAAACTTCTACTTCAATATTGGTGTCGCAAATCAAGTTCATTATTTTGCTAAAAAACTCCCCAGAACCAAAGTCCTGAGGAGTTGTAAAATCTTTTTGAAATTGTACGTTCTGAAACGTATGATTAACGTTTAGGTAACTGTAAAGCCTTGTAAATCAAGGGACTAAGCGGTGTATTGTTGCAAACACGTTACTAACCCACGACACCCCACCACCATTGATTACACCTCTATCTTTTAATTGCTTAAAAAAGTATATATAACTTTTTTAAGTTCCGCGTTTCCCGATTTTGGGGTATATCTAACAATTCCACTTGCCAATCGGAATTTTTCTTTTTGCTGTCGGCTCTTCATTCCATTTCGCTGCATCCACATTTTTATACCCTTATTATCATCTTTTCCTTGAAGCAACCATAAAAATTCAACATTTTGCATAGTTCCTGCGTCTACAACAGAATACAAATATTTATATACAAGATCCTGCATACCGCCTTCTTTTCTCTTATCTAATAAAGTGTCTCTATTACGCCACTTAGCATCCAAAATACCATATGTGCTTTTATTATTTACTGTCTTTTTAATAATAAAATCCGGTGTATAAAACGATCTATCAGTACGGAATAATTCTATTGCATTTGTTGTTGTTGCCTGATTGGAGTATATTACTGGTTGATAATAAAGCGTTACCTGTATATTGTCTTTTTTAAAATAAAACGTATTTTCTTGTTCAGTATTTTCAAATTTCACATAATTTACTTTATACTTATATGTTTCCCTCTTCTCAAGAATTTCTTCATACCCTAAATCTAATAATACGTCATATAATCCCAATAAACAATAATACTCATAGATTCTATCAGCATTTGAAAATTGTAATAAAATATTGTTTTGCGGCATTTTAATTTTACTATTTCCAAACCATAAATTTATAAGTTGAAACACATTACGGTAATGGTAAATTTCAAGAAATGCCGGAGTAGGTTCTGGAACTTTATTCAAAATAGTGGTATCATTAACCAATGCCGAACTATATTTTGAGTATATAATCGAAAACTGTTTTTGGAATTCTAGAAATTTTTCTTCGTACTTTGTATATGCAATTCTTATATACTGCTGAATAATCTTTGTACACAATACATATTCTTTTTTAGGTTCCGTTTTAGAATAAACATCAATTTCATTTCTCTTTAATAAATTTCTTATTTCTTCTTTTCTCATCTTAATGTGAGTCAGAAGAGTCCAAATAAATGAAACTATCATCCGGTTTTCATATGTATTGCATGTATATTCACTTGCTCCAACTAGGGTTTTTCTAGGAATATATTTATTTTTATTTACAAATATCCCATTTGCATTATATGTTATTTCCAGCTCCTCTGGATGAGTTACGATATGCTGTATGTTTTTAGCTTCTAATGATCTAACTTTTTCTAATGAATCAATACGATATTTCGTTTCAGTAAGCATATGTGAATTTTTTAAAAAGTACGGAAAATTTTTCTGCAATGTTTGCAAAATCAATAGTAGTTCGTCTATTTCTGCTTCTAATTTATTATCAACTTTATTAAACAAGTCTATTTGTCGCCTTTTGTTATCTGGCTTTGACTGATATAATAGCATATCATTTTTATAATAGATAACATTTAGCATTTCATATAACGATTCAATACTATTTTCATACTCTTTTCTTACAGCAACAGACAAGGGTGCCGTAAATAAATATTGTTCATCCCCATCGAGAAATTCAACGCGAACAATAATCTCTGTCATCCCATATGTAAGCAAAAACAAGGAACTGTTTCTACTTATTTCAATAACATATTCTTCCGCTTCTTTCCCCCATACTATATCCACATTTTCATTATTAACAATCATTTCAATATTGCTAATATTAAAAATATTCTTAAGTCTGAAATCATATTTAACATCTTGATATACAACATAACTTTTTTTCAAATCTTTTGTATTGACTTCATCAAATAATTCTAATTCAATTACTGAATTATTGGTCCGCATTTCTAATAATGGTTTCACGATAAATTTACCACCTATCTAGCAAAGAATTGATAATACTGCATATTTAAGTTTCCCTTTTTTAATATTGCTTGGATCAATTCATAGCATCGTGGCATAGTGTTTTGGTCGCATTCGAGTAATAGTTTTTGTAAGAATTCTGCATACGTTTCTCCATAACCATTGATAAGCGGTAAAATTTTCTGTGCAACTGCATAATCCAATGCAACATATACGTTTTCTTGTGAATCCATAATAGATTTACTTGCAAGACAATATCTTTTTATCATACCGATTATTCTTGGGCTGAAATTGATTCCAACTTCTTGAAAACAAGTTCTTATTCTGTTAAATTTCTCAACAATAGCTATATCCAGACTTGAAGATACCCATTGTTCTGAAGCATTTAATTTCGCAAAACAATCAAACGTCACTAATGGGTATTCATCCAATACATCTACTTCTGTCAATTCATCTATCAAAACATCTGAAGCCTGTAATTTAATAATCCATGCACGATCTATCAATCTCGGAGACAATATTTCTGTTGTATGATCTAAGTTTATCGTTGCAATAAATCTTAATGTATTTGGTATCGGATATGTATAATCTTCGCCTAATGACACTTCTCTTCGTTTTTTATCAAAATCACACAAACTCATAAAGTCTGCCCAATAATGTTCCATTTGACTTAAATTAGCCTCATCCAACAATATTAAATATGGAAAATCTGTAATCTTTGCTTGTGATTCAGCTTTCATTATTTCTAATGCATTAAACATCCCTTTATTGGCAGCATCAAAAGTTTTTGTTAAAGGATTATAATATCCTATCAAATCTCTTCTTGATGTCCACCCTTTCTCTACAGCAACTTCTTCGTATCTATTATATTGCGAATTATTGAGTCCTAAAATCTGAGCAATCAATGATACTAACGATGTTTTTCCGCTTCCAGGCTCACCAACCAAAATAGATAAAAATCCCTGCGAGAAACACAACATAATATTAGCAACATCATTTCTACTAATATTCCTTTTAGCTTTAACATTTAATTCATCATAAACAAAATCCACCAGTTCTCTGGGATTTGTAATTGTAGAAATATTTTTAACTTTTTCTTTAGTTGCTACGGTCTTTACAACATTTTCATTTTTTCTATTTTTTTCAAACTTTGCAGCTTCTTCCATCATCATGCTAGATAATGCTCCGTCAAAAGCAAGATTCGTATATGCTTCACTGACTTTCTTTTCAATATCATTGGCAACAGAATCTTTCATTTTTAAAAGCTGATTATATTCACCCTCCAATTCCTCTTTTCGATTTTTTAATTCACCAACTTTTCCTAATAATGATTCATATTGTCCATATTCATCTATTTTGGATTTTAAATTCTCATTCTCAGCAACTAAATGTTGTACCTTTTCATTATCAACTGTTTGATCTTCAGAAATCTGATTTTTTGTTTGTTCAACTTTACGTTGTAAATCAGCTAATTCAGCTTGTTTTTCCTTTTTATCACTTTCCAATTTGGAAAAAATATTTGAAAATCCCCCCTGCTCTTTTACCAACGAATAGATCTTCTCTGAATAATTGCTATTCTTCAAAAGAGTTTCCGCTATTTTCTCCATAGAGTCCGGATTTTCCAAAATAACCGGTGGTATCGTGCTTATCATTTGATCAGTTATTTCTTCATTTTTAAACATGTTTATCAAACGCTGCTTACGTTCCTCAGTCAATTCCAGATTTGTTAATCCCATTACAGCGTTTCTTATTTCTTTTTGTGCTTTTCTTGTTTCTGCAGACGTAGCTAAAATTTTGCTTGCAAGATCTTTCAAAGACTCATCATCAATACAATCTACATTTCCATTAGCCTGCGGCAATGAATTTACAAGCAAAATATGCCGTACTCTTTCATAGTACAAATCTGAAGGTCTTTTTGCAGCATCAAATTCATATATCGGCTCTTCAAAATCATTTATATCATAGGCATTTACTACATAGGCATCGTCACCCTCAGCATAAGGTAAAAATTGATATCCATTCCCTGACAATTCCTTCCAACAGAATGGTCCTATTATTTGAGATTGATTTGATAAATACACAACAGAAGTTATCGGTTGCATAATGTCTGTTATCATTTCTTTTTTCCATTCATAATAAGTTTCAAAATTATATTCTGTTGGAATATCAATCACCTCTCTAATTCTATATGTATCTAAGGCTTTTGCCCTTGTTATATAATCAGATGCCTTGATTCTATATCCATTATAAGTTTTTTCCAACGATGCTAATTCACTATCGTTTAATTTAAACATCACATATTTGTCGTCTTGGATTAAAGGTGATTCACTATACTGACCGTAAATTGCCGCAATAGTAATCGTTCCATACTGCCCAAATTTTGACTCATCCACTTCAACAAATCCGTCATCTAACATCTCCATAACAGGCCTAATATTATAAAATTCATTAACATGTTCTATCCTAGCTAAATATGTACTCATAAGTGCCTCCAAATTTTTATAAAATCGTTATAATCATTATATCTCCACAGTAATCAATTATCAATTTATTTCCTTAATTTCCTATGTAAAGTAAATACCATTAGTATTTATTTCCATTCACTTTCTTAATTGCTTTTTATATGGCACACTCATAATAAAAATAGATTTTTATATGCATTATACTCTTGCTCACCTATGCCAGCATTAAACACTCCACTTTTCATTTTCAACATAAATTTCTCCGGATTTTCTATGAAATTATATTCTCCAATCTCTCCCTGCTCTGTATCATAAACAAACAAAAACACCGCTTTTCCTCTTGATATGCCCCTTGTCAAGTAGACAGGTAAAATATCTAAAATTGGATGTGGATGATGCCTGCATTTCCTTTTGAAGTGCAGGCATTTTTCTATGCACACCATTTCTCTTTATATTTGCTTATTCGTTTGTTTTCAGGAAT
>JAXEUM010000071.1:0-3851 GCA_034114925.1 Oliverpabstia sp. | reverse complement strand
AAAAAGGAGATATTAGTGAAAATGAAGAAAGTATTATTAGCAGGTGAATCATGGGTTAGCTATTCACGTCATATCAAGGGTTTTGATTCTTTCTTTACATCAACTTATGAAGAGGGAATTGAGTGGATCAAAAAATCAATTGAGAAGGCAGGATATGAATTTTGTTATATTTCTAACACTTATGCGGCAGAAAAATTCCCGCGAACATTAGATGAATTGAATGAATATGCTGCTGTGATTTTATCGGATATAGGTTCCAACACACTTCTTATTACAAATCAGTGCTTCACAAAAGGAATGCAGGATAGTAATCGATGTGAATTGCTCAAGGAATATGTAGAACAGGGAGGAGGTTTCTGCATGATCGGCGGATATATGTCCTTTACAGGTATTGATGCCAAGGCAAGATATGGTCAGACAGAGATTGCGGATATCCTGCCGGTAAAAATGTTAGATGTGGATGATCGTGTGGAAGCCCCACAGGGAATTCATCCGGTTGTAGTGGTTAATCACGAGGTTACAGAGGGACTTGATCAAGAAGAATGGCCATATCTCCTTGGTTATAATAAAACAATCATAAAGCCGGAAGGGAAGCTCTTGGCAAAAATCGGTGAAGATCCTCTGATTGCGGTGGGAGAATATGGAAAGGGAAAATCCGCGGTATTTACATCAGATTGTTCACCGCATTGGGGTTCTCCGGAGTTTGTATCGTGGGAAAAATATGATACCATATGGGGGAATATCCTGAACTGGCTCACAAAGTAATTTACATAATTGGGAAAGGATGCTCATGAGAATATTAAATTTTGGCTCTTTAAACATTGATTATACATATACTCTGACACATATTGTAAAGCCTGGAGAAACGATATCCTCCAAATCGCTTCAGGTATTTCCGGGCGGAAAAGGATTGAATCAGTCCATTGCATTAGCACGGGCAGGTTCAGAGGTGTACCATGCAGGATGTATTGGAGAAGATGGCAAATTCTTAGAGCAGTTGTGCCGTGAGAACGGTGTCCATACAAAATACATAAAAACAGCAAACGTGAGAACAGGAAACGCAATTATCCAGGTGGCGGATAATGGACAGAATAGTATTATTTTATATCCTGGAAGTAACCGTAGTATATTAAAAGAAGATGTAGACCGTGTATTGGAGAATTTTGGGGAAGGAGATATTCTCCTTCTCCAGAATGAGATAAATCAGATGCCTTACATTATTGAAAAGGCGGCTCTTAAAGGTATAAAAATATTTCTGAATCCATCCCCTTATGATTCATGTATAGAGGATTGTCCACTTGAAAAAGTGTATATGTTTATTATGAATGAAGTAGAAGGATTGCAGATGACAGGAAAAAAGGACGAAAAAGAGATCCTGAAGATTATGGGAGAAAAATATCCGAGGGCAGAGGTCGTGCTAACTTTGGGAGAAAAGGGTGCTTATTACAAAACGCGTTGTGAAACATTCTATACTCCGGCTTTCAAAGTAGAGGCAGTAGATACTACGGCTGCAGGAGACACGTTTACCGGTTTTTTCATCCATGCGATTCTCGAAGGACAATCTGGTGAAAAGGCTCTCAAGAATGCAGCAGTAGCCTCTTCCATTGCAGTTACCAGAAAAGGTGCTTCAAGTTCCATTCCATCGTGGGAAGAAGTGAACAAGATGCTGGAGAATGTTCATAATTACGCATAAAAGAGTGGATCTTTTCGGCTATATGATAAATGCTGAAAAGATCCACTTTTTTTGGTAAGCGTCAAATAAGAAAGTGTATCGAAATCTCTGGGTATTGCCTGTAAACTATTGGTTAGAGTTTTTGGACTTAACTCTAAAAACTCTAAATCTAATTTAAGGAGCAGACTTATGGATCTTTCTTCTTTGACACCTGATAAACAGGTGAAACTTCAATACTGGCTGGATGTGATACGGCAATGCAGGGCCTCCGGACTGACCAATCAGATCTGGTGTGAGCAGCACGATATTTCTTTGAAAAGTTACTATTACTGGCTTTCCAAAATTCGGAAGCTTGCCCTGGAAGAACTGCCCCGTAAGAAAAACGGTATCCATATGTGTACAAACCATCAATCAGCCCTTTTAGCAGAATCCTCGTCTGAGTTTGCGGAGTTTTCACTTCCTGACAGAAACATTTCCCGTTCGGATCCAGCAGCCATCCTTCATATCGGATCCATAACAGTGGAACTTTATGAAGGCACATCCGTCCAGATGCTGGAAACCATTCTGAAAGCGGTGCAGTCATGTTAGGAGATCTTTCCCATGTGGAGCAAATTTATATCCGATGCGGCTACACCGATATGAGGAAGCAGCTCAATGGCCTGCTTGATATCATCCAGTACAACTTCAAACTGGATCCTTACAGCAACTCTTTATTCCTGTTCTGTGGAAAGCGGGCTGACCGGATCAAAGCGGTCCATTACGAAGGAGACGGCTTCTGCCTTTTCTACAAACGGTACGAAAACGGACGTCTCCAATGGCCGCGAACCGGCGAAGAAGCAAAACAGATCTCTGATCAGCAGCTGCGCTGGCTCCTGGAGGGTCTGAATCCGGAGCAGCCAAAAGCAGTTCAGAAATGGCTTCCGCATAAGTCTGGAGATATGGAAAATCCTTAAAAATGCTGGGAAATCCGACGGCTCTATGGTATAATTCTTAAGGAAAGCATCTGATTTATCAAAAGATAAGAGCAGTCTAATAAACCGCTCTAAATCTGATGTTTTCACATTGTACCAATTCGCGGATGTTTAGCCAAGGATGATATGGGGATAGTATTCTTCCACCTTCCACAAAAGTGATGAATTTGTAGGTGAGAAGTAAGAAACATGCAGGAAATTTAGCAGGAAAAATATTTCCGGACATGCTTCACAGACCTTCCAATGGGAGGCCTTGTAAAAACAATATAACGGGAAGTACTGTTTAGCTTGGTTTTGCATAGGTCCTTCCAGCCTGTTTCATGCTGACGCAGCCACATTCCGGACAAATGCGGATGTCAAAGTTCCAGACAGCTTTTAACAATTCAGCTATGGATAAATCGGTATACTGCCGTTTGAATTTCTGATACCCCTGAAGCCTAAAAATCAATTTCAGATTTTGGGTTTTCATCCGGTTATTTAAAAATCCATAGTAGCGGATTTTCTGAAAACCTGATGGAAGTACATGCATCAGAAACCGCCGGATAAATTCGGTGTTTGGAATCGTGATTTCACGTTTGGGATCACCTGGTTTTATTCCCCTTGCAGTAAAAGTCGTTTCTACCTGTGTGACAGAGAGAATTCTGTTATTGGAAATGGCAATCTTATGGGTATATCGTCCCAGATATTCGATTGCATTTCCGAAACCGTTGAAAGTTTCTTTTATGAAAGGGCACCAGTCTTTTTCATAAAGCCTGTTTTTGAAATCGTTCCACTCGTAAGAATTACAGAGTTTTTTGCAGGAAGATGAAAACGTATGTTTTTCATTCTGATAGTTGTCCGACATGTTGTCAAGGACTATCAGAAGAAATTAAAACGACGACAAAAGGAAGAAACACTCTTTTGTGAACTTCCAGAAATCGTTGTAGAAAATCTGGCTGTCTGGGATGACTATGATACAGACTATACGATTTTCAATGTATGCGGTAATGATATTCGTGTCTATGATGATGAATTGGCAGAAGCCTTGAAACAGTAAGCCATTTTTTGAAAAAATCGAAAATTTGGAAAGCCCGAAAAAGCCCGTAAAATCAAGCCTTTTTGAGGGTTTCCAAAAAAAATTATTTAAAAAATTAGCACTCACCTCTTGGCTCGTTTGGGGTGGTTTTGTCCTGTGGTGTCAGAGCCCGTAAAGCCTTATTTTACAAGGT
>JAXEUM010000070.1:0-2130 GCA_034114925.1 Oliverpabstia sp. | reverse complement strand
ATTCCTGAAAACAAACGAATAAGCAAATATAAAGAGAAATGGTGTGCATAGAAAAATGCCTGCACTTCAAAAGGAAATGCAGGCATCATCCACATCCAATTTTAGATATTTTACCTGTCTACTTGACAAGGGGCATATCATAAATGGGTGGAGAAGGTTTTAAAAGTTAATTTTATTTTGTTTTTTCTGATGGGGATTTATAGTATCAGGACATTGACTTATTACCTTACTGATGAGTTTCAAACAGCAATTCAAATATGGGTTTTAATCAGTATTGTAATACCTTTTGTTATGGTAGGCTTGGGAATTGCTGAAAAGAAGATACGAAAATCTTGCAGCTATGTAAAATATCTGCTTATGGTTGGATTGGTCGGATTTGCAGAAATGATAACCGTAAGTCTGCTTCCTGTCTGGAAAATGTATTTTGCTCTTCCGATGGATAAGGGGGCATTTAATTTATATCTGACCTTTATCATCTGGTGTCTGATATTTCTTGTCAGTGTATTTTTTGTTGTATTCAGTGATGGACTTCTGGTCTTGAAAAATCGTAGTCTACGAGTAAAGTATAAAGATGAAAATCTGTTTTTCTTCGGACAGATTTTATCAAAATTAGGATCAAATACACTGTCAATGACTTTAATCTGTTTGACTTTGACATTATCTGTTTCTCTATTTTTACTTACCCCTTTCTTGGTGGAATGGGCACAGGGATTTTTAGATAAGAGAGTGGTATATGATATTCAAATTGATTCCGACTATACAGCTGCAGAGAATGTAAAATTATTGCCTGAAACAGATTACGCATTTTTGGATTCGTTTTTTGAGGAAAAGCACATTACTTTGAAAGACGACTGTACTTTTTCAACATACTTTTTGAAAGCCTCGGATATTCATGGGCAGAGTGCAATTACAGCTATTTCCTTGTCTGATTATAACCACTTGATGGAAATGTTTGGATATGAGAAAATTTCTCTTGCTGAAAATGAATTTTCAACACAGTGGTTATCCATTACACCGAAAAGTACGATGGAAACTTTCGAAACCCAGTACGACAGGATCGCTACAGATAATGGAGAACTGATTCTTTCTGCTATTGAACCGAAAACAGAGGAACTAGGAGAAGTAATATACAGTAATCAAAATGTTGTTCTGATTCTACCTGATTTGACGTGTGATAAGCTGACGGTCGCAAATTCTTATCGGTATATTATGACAGAAAATCCGCTTTCTTATGCAGACGCCGAACAATTAACGGATTATTTCCATGAATATATGCCGATAGATGGACAGGAGGTTTATTCTGTCACTACAAAAACAATTGAAAGAAATGATACTTCTGCATTGATCTTCATTGTACAGACAGGATTGATTTATAGTGCAATTATTTTATTTGTTATATGTTTTACAATTCTATCTCTGCAGCAATTATCTGATTCTGGAAAGTATCGGTATCGCTTTCAGGTTTTAAGGAATATGGGAGTGGAGGAAAACCATATCCGCAGGTTGGTATTAAAACAATTAGGGATTTGGTTCGGAGTCCCTGTTATGGTAGCTCTTCTCATATCCAGTGCATTTATACTGTTTTTATTTATTGGATTTTCCATACAGATTAGAACGTATATCGGAGCTTGGAAATTGTTGCAGCAAGTAGGAACTATTTTGATTATTTTGTTTGCTTTATTGATCTGTTATTTCACCAGCACCTGGATATTATTCCGAAAGTCCATTTCACAAGGACAGGAGGGGAAATGTAACGTATGACTGTAGAATATGAGGATGGGAAGCCTGACCATCTAGAGCGTGTGCTTGTATCCTGTCAGTATACGGAGAATAAGAAACTGGAAGCAGTTCATTTAGATTTTCTGCCTTTCTTGTCATTAATAAATATTCAAAATGATTTCATAAATTAAATCCTTTCGTTTGCCATAGACGGAAACCCACTACCTTCAGGTGGTGGGAGGAGCCTTGTGAATCTTTAGCCATTAACCCTGACTCTCAATATACTTTTGTATAGTCGCTGACGATACTTCTCCAATACTGCAAGCAAAGTATCCGTCTGACCAAAATATCCTTTTCTTCCAATACTGTTTAGACAGAAACGAACCATACTTTTGCCATAGGTAATATGTT
>JAXEUM010000069.1:0-9898 GCA_034114925.1 Oliverpabstia sp. | reverse complement strand
CATACTTTTGCCATAGGTAATATGTTGTTTCTTGTTTTACAATCTTAACAATGTCGCAAACCCTATCCGTCGTATCATAACTTATTAAGAAATGCATGTGGTCTTTGTCTGTTTCCATAGCAATTATTTCGTAGCCACGAGCTCAGGATAATCACTGATTTTTTAGGTTAATGAAGTATAATGTAAGCAATAAATCCCAGTTGATACTTCACATATTTTAGGAAATTTAATAACTGTTATATTTGCTTATCAAATTCTTCGCAAACCCTTGAAAATGCTGAGTTTGTAGCAAGTGAACTTACCCTTACTCTTTCCCTTATGTTATATTCTCCCGTTGGCTTTTATGAACCTTAATATGGGAAAAAATAAGGGAAAGAAAATTTCATAACACAGTATAATATATAACAATAACGACATGGTGAACTGATTGAAATGTTTTCGATATTTAACTCTGTAACCGATTACTAAAAGAAAATGGAGACAAGATACGATGAGAACAATTTATGCAGAATATAACATAAACCACAATAGTATTGATGTTTACACAAGTGCTGGATATATGCTTCGCATTGATTGCTGGGAAGCTGAAAAAGATTTAAAAACCACATACGGATCAGAATGTGCGCTTACTTCATTGGCTGTGGATGAGCCTTTAGAATATGCAAGATTATATCTTGATGGCAATTTACAGATGTGGGTAGATTCAGAAGATTCACTTGAATTATAGAACAAGAATAACGGATAGAAAACTTCTGATGCCCATTTTACAAGGGGGTAGAGTTTTTTTATGTCTGCTTGCTCTATTTCTCTGCTGGAGTACTATTTTCGGGATAATGGCGAAAGGCTTTAGCGGTATAGTTAGAAGCACCGTTTCCATATTTTGTATTGGTTATGGTTTTATATAATCGCTGGAATAAGAGTCAATTGTAGAGCAGATGAAACAGGCACAGGGGATTACGGAACAGTTAAAGGCAGATAATGCATTGGAATGGATAGGGAAAATGAACAATATACAAGCGTGTGCGAGGGAGATTGTGAATCAGGAGATAATTTGGCAATAAGGCGCAGTAATCTGGTGGAAAGCAAGTCTGAAAATGGCTTGCTTTTTGCTTTACAATGTGGTTAGTTGATGTATATAATTATGATAAAGAGATAAAATTGATTTTTATATTTTGATTGATATTGTGATGTTTATTGCAAACAGTTTTTACAAATAAAAAATATATGGTTATTATGAAGAATAAAAGTTATGATTATATCTTTGGAAATGGAAAATTTAATACCTGGTTCAACATTATAGTTAGTATTATTAGTTGTTCAGCAATATCGTTTTGTTTAACCGAGCTTTTGTTTTCCTTTGATTTTAAAGTGAGTTTTCAAAAAGTAATAATTTTTACCATACTTTTTGTGATTTTGTTATTATTGTTTTATTACTTTATAAAACAACGTACTTATAAACTATTCGATCAAAAAATAACATATGGATTTAGGGAACGAGAAATTTTGTATGCGGATATCCATTCATTAGTTTTTACACTATCCTCCAGACCTACAGGAATATATGATATTGGATTGGGAGAACCATATGTATACATAAAAGAAAATGGGAAGAAAAAATATATATGCAATATCACAATTTATTTGGCAAAGCCAAGTGTTATAAAAAAAAGATATGATATCAATATAAGCAATGGGCAGATAGGAATTTCTTCTGCCTACGGTTTTAACTGTTATGATATAAAAAGTATTTTCAATTTGATACATAATTCAAAAGCAAATATTTACGTAACGAAGAGTTTCCTTCTCTTTAATAATTGGACAATAAACAGATTTTGCAAAGAATACAATATCTCTATGGAACGGGTTCAGCTTATAAACGATGGAAATTAATGTAAAAAGATTTGTATAGTATTGAATTTTAGAAAAACTTTTTACGAGAAAGGATAACGTATGCAAGAATATTATAAAATATATTTTCCTTATTCCAAAGAATATTTACTGGATCAGATTAAGAAGACTACAAGACCGTTATGTTTTTCAAACCAGGCTTATAGAGATATGGCACTTGCAGCGTATAAAGAAGGGGATGATACTTTGTGTATCGGATACGCAGCAGGAAATATGATGGGTGGTGGCTGGGAAATGCTCCAGACACGTATAAAAAGCTATGGGGGAGATGTAATGCTGGAAGGTACGTTTGTGCTTTTGTCATACATAAAAAAAGCTGCACTATTTTTTCTGCTCATAGTGATTCTATTTGCATTGTTTTTTTCTCAGGGAGATTTATTGATTTTAACAGAATGTCTGATTTTATTTATGTTTCCATTATATCTGCTGTATAGGAATATTTCTAAGATAGGAAAATGTGAAGAAGGGCGGCGGATTGTTTTATTATATCTGGAAGATGTGCTCCATGCAAATGTGGAAATATCCGTAGAGGAAGAATAAAGAAATGATAGGGGAAAACGAGAATGAAAAAGATTAATGAACAAACAAAAAGTTTTTTACTATACGGTATAGAAGATGTGATTAAGCCAAAAGAAATCTACAAATTAGATGGAACAATCTTGTTTCTAGTATTTTTATTTTTCTTTTTATCTGAATCAGCTCCATCACCGTTTTTTTCAAAAGTATTTTTAGTTATTGTTTATCTTGGATTTGTGATTCTTAGTTTTTCAAGAACAGAAGTGACAGGGAAAAAGGTTTTTTGGATCAATGGAATACAAAGTCTGACGTTTTCTATTTTGTTCTGTTGGGCAGCAACTATCCTCATGCTGACAACTATGAAAGAAGAATATTATAAGAGGTATCTAACCATACTCGTTATCATTTACATACTGGTAATCGCTGCATACATTTTTCTTATAATAACTTTGATTAAAAAAGATATCTACAATCCATCTTCTTCCAAAAAGCTGGCTGGAGGATGGTGTATTACTAGTTTTGTATTGCTTGGAATGGGTGTCGCAAAAGTACTTAGTAGCAGCGTTGAATATACAGCCATGATTAGAATTGCAAGCCTTTGTTCCTATTTTTGTTCTTTGGGTTCTATCTTAGGAGTTTTTCACCTGGTAAAGTATTTTGCTGTCAAAAAATGGGAGGTTGAAAAATGAATATTTTTATGAAAAGAATCCTATCAATCGATAACGATCCCGTTCAAGGTTTTGTGATTGCACGTTGTAAAAAACAGGTAGAAAATGGAAGTACACAATATGCGTTTGTGAATGCTACACCAGATACCACTACACCAGACACTACTTATGGGGGAGACTTCAAAAAATTCATCCATTTATCTTTAACATTAAGTGATATTCAACAAGACTTGAATCCAAATTATCCAGATACCAGATTCGTTTTTGGATATGTACGTGATAGAGAAATTTACTCATTAGAGGTAGAAGGTCAGAAACCAGATGGGATTATGGAATATGATGAATATGGTAGAACGATGTACATGTGGTATTATAACGATTTGAAAAGTAATAAAAGAGGTGATCGTCTGAGCTACTCAGTAGATGTGCCAGAGTAATTTTTCAAATTGGTTAATAAATTTGTATTAGGAGAAAAATGTTAAAAAACAATGATATACCAATACCAGAAGCCTGCTATGCAGATTTATGTAAGGCGGGTTTTTTTGAAAGAAAACAGGTTAAATTAACAATTATATGGAATGAAAAAATAAGCAGAAATAAGCAAATACTTATACTTAAGAAGTTATATCCTGAATTAAATAAAGTGTCTACAGTTGAAATCTATAAAATCATGAAAAAAACGAAGAAATGGCAATTTGCAGAGATGGGATGGGGATTTGCTGTTGACTTTTTGCATAAAGCAGAAAAAGCGGGGATAAAAATATTGTTAGAGAATAGCTAAAAATCTTGCTAATGTATAAGTCAAGTAAAAAATAGAATGAAAAATAACTATATAGCAGAGGAGATTGGGTAATATGAAGGAACAAAAGAAATCTTCTTGGGGAGCGGCTATGGTGTCGTTTTTTAAGGAATATCTATTTAACTTTTCAGGTCCAGGTCATCTTTATTATGATGAAAATTTAACCAATGAAGGAAAAAGAAAGAAAAATTATATTTGGAGAGTGCTTCTACTGGTGACTGCGGTAGGAGTAGCCTTGCTTCCTTTTATAGCTTGGAATATGTTTGTTCCAGATGTACTATGGGCAAAAATAGTTGCCGTTGTAATGTGTGAAGGCTATGCTGTTTTTATAGTAAGTATGGAGATTATCGAAGTAAAGGATGAGCTAAAGGAAGACATATTAAAAATAGGGGGATATAAAATTACTCCCAAAGGAAGTATTTCCCTATTTAAAGAAATTGATTTTAAGATTGTTCAAACAGAGTATTCTTATACAATATTGATTTCTAAGAAACCTTTAAAATGGCTTTATAAGAAGTTTTATGTTACAATCTACGGAAGACATGGAAAAGTAAAAAAGATTGAATTGGTTCGAGCAGACAAAAAGTATTCTACGAAATATGAGACAATGAATGATACAGTCTTAGAAAAGTTGCAAGAAGAAAATAATAGGTTTTTAAGGAAATGCTTAGGCATTCCCAGTAAAAAGAGTATGTCAGGCGTCGAATATCATTATGAGTGGGGACAAATACAATCGTTCTATGATAATCGTTCTTGTCGAATAGGAATTGTAATTATGTTTTAAAATAAGGAAATTAAATTTTCATAGTTTTATTGAGCAGGAAATCTGAAAAGGTCTCTTTCAGAAAATATAGAAAATGTGGCATTGTGTATGATAGAAAAAACAGGACATGTTGTAAACGAAGAAAATCCAAAAGAATTAGCGAGAATTCTGAATGAATACTACGATGGAAAATGGAAGCGACGTGTATATTTACAGAGTGGAATGATTTCTTTATAATTAGAACTACGATATAAAAGCAAAGATAAAAACGCAACGCATGTAGTGATATATGCCAGAGCTGGTAGGTAGCCCAGCCGTCCTGTTTATCAGGGTAAGTAACCTTCCCCTCCGGGTTGTCCATTTTTTGCTTATGTCAATCATTAAGGAGGGATTGTCATGAGTACAAGGATAAGGAAACTGACAGTATTTTTTGAAGAACCATTTGGGGTAGGCGTTTTTGAGCAAATTGAAGACGGAAAACTTTCGGTTTCGAAAGTAACATTTGGAGCTGAACCAAAGGACTGTGAGATTTATGAGTATGTTTTAAAATACTATAACAGCTTACATTTTAGTCCGGCAATAGAAACTGTTGTGAAAGAAGAAGTTAAAAATCCGAAGAAACGTCAGAAAGAAATTCATAAGCAAATGTCTGCCAAGGGTATTGGAACAAAATCTTAGCAGGCTCTAAATCTACAGCGCGAACAATATAAAAAGCAACGTAAAATTAAGAGCAGAGAAGAAAAACTAGCAGAAGAAAAGCGGTTGTTTTTTAACTTCCAATATTCCAAATCTGGTTTTGATTGGAATCGATGAAGTAAAAAATAAGCAGCAAAATGATACTATATTTAATAGTAAAAAATTTTTACGATTACTTGAAGATTTGATAATTTTGAAAATCTGGAAAACTGGCCAAAAGGTCTGCTATAAGGAAAGTAGATGTGATAAAAAGAAAGGTAATCTATGATTATGAAAAGGATTTTGACATTAGTTGTATCTGCATTGCTGTCCTTAAATGGATACAGTCTAAAAAGTAATTCATTAGGAGGAGAAGCTATGCAAAAGACTTATAAAGAGCTTGCTGAAATTTTTGATAAATATGATATAAAGGGAACGACTGATCAAATGATAGACGATCTGGAACAGGACTATAGAGCAATGCCGCCGGAAGTGGAATTAAATAAAGCTGCGACACTGCTGATTGTACTGGGGCAGGGGGAGTACGATTACGAAAACATGACATGGACTCCTTATGCAAACGGTGTGTACACCTTTGATGTGGAATTCTTCAATGTAGAGAAAATGTATACCGACTTTCTGATAGGTGTTTCGTCACTGGATGAAGAAGAACTTGATTTCAAAAATATACAGGAGGACACCCGCCAGGTAAACTGGGAAGAAGGAACAGGAAAAAGAACAGTTAGTTTTGAATGGAAACACCGGCAATTTACATTGGAAGCAGAAGTGTATGATGACTGGTTTGATGTAAATGTTGCAAATGAATTGAATAAGATTATTAAAGGATATGGAAATGAAAAACAGTTATTCTTTACCAGCGACGGATATCAGGAAGGGATTGTTTTTTATCGTGATAAAGAATGGGCAGAAGGATTCCAACTGGAAACCGGGTTGGAGCTTGTGGAATTCAATTAGACGATTAAAAAAGTAACTTTAAAACCTACAGGAGAAAGGAATCTCATGAAAAAAGCCAGAAATCAAGTCCAAATTGGAAGAGAACCGTTGTCTCATTATGTTATCCGTTCGGAAATCTATCTGAGTTGGCTGTTTGCTTTTTTTGCAATATGCAGTACAGGTTTATTGATTTATAGTATTGTTATAGAGGAAGCTTTATGGGCGATCCTGTTTCTGCTGCTTGTTTCTATAGTGATGGCGATTGCAGCTTTTAATATCGGCTTATGGAAAGTAGAAGTAAACGATATGGAAATTACGTATCGTTCTACATTTGGCCGCGTAAGAAAGTATTATTTTGCAGATATCACAAAGGGTGTGTATAAAAAGAGCGGAGCTTTTCGGGTTTACATAGACGAAAAAAGAATATTTACTTTTGATGATAATATGGACAATTCATTGTTTATCGAACAAATGGGCAGACTGCATATTCCTATTTGGAGTTATAGTTTTTCTCTCAAAATGAAAAAGAAATCTAAATGACCAAAAAATATTTTAATAGGAATATGGACAGATGCAATTTTTAAGAGAATCAACAATATCATAATTACTATTGTAATGACAATCGATCTGTTTTCTTAGATGGATATCATATAATGAAGACACTGTACAATACGCATGATATAATAAGGACATAGAAAAGCAAATGATCAGGAGGACTTCTTATGGGAAAATTTCAAAAAGGATTTTTTGTCGGTGCTGCGACGGCTGCACATCAAGTAGAGGGAAATAACATTTACAGCGATTGCTGGGCACAGGAGCAGTTGAAATATTCTATTTTTCAAGAACCAAGTTTAGATGCGGTTGACCATTACAATCGGTATCAAGAAGACATAGAATATATGGCAGATGCTGGATTGAATGCCTATCGGTTTAGTATTGAATGGGCGCGTATTGAGCCGGAACAAGGGAAATTCGTGGAAACAGAGATTGAACATTACCGCAATGTTATTCGCTGCTGTAGGGAAAAGGGACTGGAACCTTTCGTTACTCTTCATCATTTTTCCAGCCCGCTTTGGGTGATCCAAAAAGGTGGTTGGGAGTCAGAGGATGTCATACAATATTTTGCGGAGTATGTCGAATATGTGATGAAAAAGCTTGGCAATGAGATTAAGTATGTCTGTACGATCAACGAGGCAAATATGGGGTTTCAAATCGCAGCTATTATGGAACGGCAAAAGAGACAGGAAAAAGCAAATGCCAGTCGAAGGAAAGAAGAAGGGCAGCAGGTGCAGTTAGGAATGGATTCTGAAAAGATGGAAGAAAACGAACGCCTTGGAGCTGAAGAAAATGAAAGAGTCTTTTATACCGCAACTCCTCAGACATTTTGCAGCAGCCGTACAGAAAAGGGAGATTTCATTGTCATGAAGGCGCATCAGAAGGCGGTACATATCATTAAAGAACTTTATCCGGAGACGAAGACAGGGTTAACGCTTTCGCTTCATGATATCCAGCCACAACCAGGAGGAGAAGAGCGTGCAAAAGCAGAGTGGGAGAAGGAATTTACGCATTATCTTCCTTATATCGAACAAGATAATTTCCTTGGGGTACAAAATTACAGCCGTTCAAGAATAGGGGCTGACGGAATCGTTCCAGCGCCGGAACATGCTGAGTTGACACAAATGAATTACGAATACTATCCAGAGGCATTAGAACATGTGATTCGAGCGGTTTCTAAACAATTTCATGGTGATTTATATGTGACGGAAAATGGGATTGCTACAGCAGATGATACACGACGGATTGCTTTTATCGAAAAAGCAACTGACGGTGTTGCTTCCTGTATTGCCGACAATATTCCGGTGAAAGGATATTTCTATTGGAGTCTTTTAGATAATTTTGAATGGCATAGAGGATACACAATGACATTTGGGCTGATACAGGTAGACAGAAAACATGGAATGAAAAGACAAGTAAAGCCAAGTCTTGCCTACCTTGGACAGTTATGTCCGGATAAATAAATTGTGCAGGCACAATAGGCTGACAGATGTAAGAACAAAAAATTGATAGGAGTGGGGAAGGATAAATCCGAAAGTGGTTTTATTCTTCCCCATTAAAATGTGTGACAGAAGTATTTTTCGCTATTTCATAAACCGGAATACACCGATTACTTTTCCGAGAATTTCTACACTTTCTACAATGATCGGATCCATAAAATCATTCTCCGGCTGAAGTCGATAAACGCCTTCTTCTTTAAAAAATCGCTTTACCGTTGCGCCATCCTCAACGAGTGCAACAACCATATCTCCATTCTCAGCATTTGACTGCTGTTTAATAAGTACATAATCTCCATCTAAAATTCCCGCATTGATCATACTTTCTCCTTTGACAGAAAGAAGGAATGTTTTTTCATTTGGCATAAATTCCATCGGGATTGGAAAATAATTTTCAATATTCTCTTCTGCAAGAATTGGTGCTCCGGCAGCAACACGACCGATAACAGGCACATTCACGACTTCTCTTCGTGTAAGATTAAACGTATCATCCATGATCTCGATTGCACGCGGTTTTGTTGGGTCTCGGCGAATATAACCATTTTTCTCCAATGTCTCCAGATGAGAGTGAACAGAAGAGGTAGATTTCAAATGGACTGCTTCGCAGATCTCACGGACTGCCGGTGGATATCCTTTTGATAATAATTCCGATTTAATATACTCTAAAATTTCTTCTTGTTTTTTACTGATCTTTCCTAGTGGCATAAAAAAGCCTCCCTTTTGTATTCTGCAATTATTTTATCATATGAAAAAGGAAAAAGCAAACAAATGTTTAGAAAGTATGTTCACCTTATTGACAAACGTTTGTTCGTGTTATATAATCTGCATAAAGAACATTTGTTCGCAACATTTGTTCGAAAAAGCGAATAGACAGAGTTATGATTTCAGAAAGAGGAAGTGGGAGAGATGAGTAAGCACAGAGCATATGCAGTGAAGATCAGGAAACAACGAGCGATGAGAAGGAGATGTATTGTTTCTCTTTTTTCAATTTTAGCAGCATTTTATATCAGCGCAGTTGGCAGCATTTTGTTTACCAATGCACATGGAAATGCATCTGAAGAACCTGTTGTTGGGAAGTATTATAAAAGTATTCAGATTCAGAAAGGTGACACTTTACAGAGTCTTGCAGACACTTATGCAAAAGATTCTGATAAAAAGACAATTGCCAGATACATTAAGGAAGTAAAGAAATTAAATGGGATGTGGCTGAATGATTTATGTGCGGGAGATTATCTATTAATCATTTATTATGATTCTGTACCGGAAGTAATGTGAGAGAGATTCTTTTTAAAACAATAAAAATCCATTGAAAGGCAGAAAACTGCCTTTCTAAAAGAGAAGTTAATCTATACGACAAATACCGATTTTTCCAAAAGATATAGACTAAAAAGTCTACTTATGCTATAATTACCTACAAAATCAGGTTAATTCGTAACTATTTTAAGGAGGTAATTTTCTATGGCAAAAGATATAAAAACTTATCACGAACAGACTTTTATTGAAGATACTTTACGGCTGAGGGAAATTCTGACAACACTTCCTGCCTTTGCAAAAGATTATTTTC
>JAXEUM010000068.1:0-3270 GCA_034114925.1 Oliverpabstia sp. | reverse complement strand
CGCGCCGCACAAAATAGGTCTAAAGTCAATAGTCTATTTGAAAAAAGTTGAAAAATATCTCCGAATTGGGAGGAAAAGAAAAAATAAGAAAGTAAAAAAGAGCGGAAATTCGGGCTTCAAAGAGTTTCCGAGACCGCTCTTGACTAAATAGGGAGGAAGAGGGATGGGGTGCAAAAGTAATTGACCGTATGGCCAAGGACTTAAAGGATGCATTTCCTGAAATGTCCGGTTTTTCTCCCAGAAATATTAAATATATGCGTAAGTTTGCCGAGTGCTGGCCTGATTTTCAAATTGTGCAACAGGTTGTGGCACAAATTCCGTGGAGAACAAATCGAATATTGTTAGATAAACTGGATACTGAGAAAAGCCGTATCTGGTATGCATACAAAACAATAGAAAATGGCTGGAGTAGTAATATGTTGGAATTGCAAATACAGAGTGGCCTTATGGAGCGTTCGGGAAGAAGCACAAATAATTTTCCAGTGGCACTTCCACCAGCGGATTCCGATATGGTCAATCAAGTGTTTAAAGATCCTTACTTGTTTGATTTTCTTGGCACTGATATGCCTCGACGTGAGGTAGAGATTGAACGGCAGTTAACAGAACATATTCAAAGTTTTCTTTTGGGATTGGGACAGGGGTTTGCATTTGTGGGTAGACAGGTGCATTTGGAAGTTGGCGGTGATGATTTTTATATTGACCTTTTGTTTTATCACTTGAAGCTGCGGTGTTATGTAGTAATCGAACTGAAAGCTTGCGACTTTGAGCCGGGATTTATCAGTCAGCTTAATATGTATCAAAATGTGGTAAACGATATTCTGTGTCATCCGGATGACAAGCCTACTATTGGTTTATTACTGGTAAAGGGCAAGAATGAAACCGTAGTAGAGTATTCTCTAGCGGGCTATCAGAATCCTATTGGCGTGGCAGAATGGAAGAATCAGATTGCTAAGGCACTACCTGAAGAATTGCGTAGCAGTCTTCCGTCTATCGAAGAAATCGAAAAAGAGCTGGAGTAATTGTGCCACAGCTTGTGGCACAATTAAATCCGGTTTATGTAGAACATCACTGCCAACAATAAGACGCTTAAACTCTGAAAGTTCATGCGTCTTATTGTTGGTAATGTTCTATAATCAACAAATCATTTTTGAGAGTTGCTGCAGATATTTCAAAAATTTAGTATTTATGATACACTCTAAAAAATATGATGCGAAATGATTTATGGGTAAAAAAGCCAATATTCTACTTGAACAAGAAAGATAATGCTTTCCCCAAGGAGAGATTATACTTGCGGGACATCATTATTACCCACTCAACACATTGCGAGGTTTGTGTGAAATTGTATCGAAAATAAACATATTTTGGCTGAATTAACTCGTTGTGTTACTTTCATAATCAAACAATAAGAGGGATTTCTTGTTAGTGAGGAATTACCAGAAGGGTTTTGAGTATGTGGAATATTGCTATTAACAAAACCTGTCATATACTCATGGAGATTATGAAAACGGTAAAAACTTTATAGAAGCAAGGAGGAGTGTGAAATGGCTTCACAGCCGATTTATCAATTTTATGTAGAATTGCAAGATTATACACCCAAAATATGGCGTCGCTTCCAGGTGCTTGGAAATGTTACTGCGGCAAGGCTTGGCTATATTATCATGACGATGTTTGAAATGCAGGCAAGCCATTTGTTCTGTATCGATGTAATGTACCGTCGAAATTTTTATCAGGCTATGGGTAAATCTTTTCCATCAGAAGAGATAGAAAAACTATTTCCACCAGATAAAATAAAAGAAACCTGCCGTTATGATGTGCAGAATCAAATGACTGTTGATTTTGACGATGAAGAAGCGGAGAATGCAGCGTATGTCAAAATATCACAGCTGGTGTCAAACAGCGGTGATGAAATGGTTCTTTTCTACGATTATGGTGATGGCTGGGAGGTTTCCATTACTCTTGAAAAAATATTTGAGGATAAGGAATTACCGGGAAGAGAGTTGCCGCGGGTTCTAGAGGGCGACGGTTATGGGATTATTGAGAACTGTGGCGGACCAGGCGGTCTTAAAGAATTGGAAAAGGCATTCAAGAAGAAAAGCGGAAAGAAATATCGGGAATTTTGTAATTGGCTTGGATTTGAGGAATTGGATCTGACATCCTTTGATGTTGACGATATGAATTTCAGACTGAAAAAAGTCCCAAGAATTTATGCCGATGCATATGAATTGGGTTTAGAGCCGACAAAACAATCATTAAACTTGCTCACGAGAAAATATAAAAAGTAAATGTTTAATGTAAAGTATGCTTTAAAGAAAAGAACAGGGGATTATCGTGGACAAAAAGCATTGTATGAAACAATTGAAGATCTATCATTGGCGCTATTGTATTTGACGAGGTTTCAGAATAATTATAAATTTTGTCGGTATATGGATTTTGATGTAGTATTCATGGAGGAGATCTTTTAATAATAGTTATTTTTGGTGTATCCAATGTGGAAAAAACTGTGATAGGAAAGAAGGTTGAGGCTGGTGAAACAAAACAGGAAGCCCTTATCAGAGAATGCGAGGAAGAATTGGCAATAGAGCTTTCTGTAGAGGAAGAATTTATGTCTGTAGTACATGAGTATCCAGATATAAAGGTTCGCCTGACATTGTTTAATGCTGCAATTAAAAATGGAGTGCCTCAAAAGCTGGAGCATAATGATATAAGATGGATTCGTAGAGATGAGATTCCCCAATTTGCATTTTGCCCCGCGGATATTGAGATACTGAAACGGATAATGGAAAGCTAAGCTTGCATCTGAAGGCCCGCCTTAGGCCAATACAGTTAAAACCATAAATACCCAATACCATAATCACCCAAAAACATAAACACCTATAACCCAAAAACCCAAAACCACACCCAACCTGCCGCATATCACTGCCCCTCTCTCCTCAGAAGGCCCCTCTGATATGCAGCAGGTCAATTTTTGCCGGAGCAGGTCAAGAATATCACATTGTTGATCTGCTCCGGCCGTTTTATACTTTACTAAAGGCTTAAAATGGCCAAAAATCCAATCAGCTGTTTTTGCTAAGTTCATATGACTAAAAATTGATTTACTTGCCTGTCTCTGAGATGACCATTATACTGTCATGATGTTGGGGTCAAAAGAGTTTGTAAAAACTCTCTGACCTACCATATAGTACCTTGAAAATTTTACACAATTGGATTTTTATCATTTTCCAGATGTTAGTAGTCAATACCAAAATGACTGTCAGTCCTTTCGTTATTCCA
>JAXEUM010000067.1:0-41755 GCA_034114925.1 Oliverpabstia sp. | reverse complement strand
TTTCCTTCCTCGATTCCCGTAACCTTTGCCATCAGAATACAACAGTTATCCAGATATCCCTGCGCCTGTTCTGTCAAAACGCCAATTTTCTCCAAAAGCTCGCTACTTTGTGTTATCAAAAGTCCTGCCAGTTCCCATACTCCCCATCCCAAAAGCACAGTAAATACACCTATCAGAATTCCTCCGACAATTCCCCGGCGTATTCGCAGATGTTTTTCTGACCAGACAGCAACAGGCAACACCATGGATGCCAGCAGCCACCCCAGCAAAAAAGGAATCGCTGCCGGTAGCAGATAGCGCATACCTGCATATACAACGATTCCTATTCCTGCAAAAAATACATATTTTTTCCATTCCACTGCCATCACCGCCCTTTCCGATACCTTACACAACTAAAACTGTTGGCTTCCTTTTTAGTATCCGTTTCGGGCTTTTTTCTATACTGCCAGTTTCTTGAAGTTTCTGTAACTGTTCAGTATCTTTACAGTTACAAGTTTCTTCCACTTCTACGTGAGGTCAGAAAACAGAAAATTTCTCAAAAACAGTTCCCTCTGGTTTTATCTGGAATTGTAATTTTTTTCCTGTTTTGGGATGGTAAAATTCCAGCTTATAGGCACATAACCCTATAGCTGCTCCCTGTTCTTCTTCCGTTGTATGAGGATTATATTTCCCATCTCCCCACAAAGGCATTCCGTGATACGCCATCTGCACACGAATCTGATGATGTCTTCCGGTCTGAAGAGTTACTTCTGCCAGTCCTATACCTTTCTCTTCCTGTATGATCTGATAAAAAAGTATCGCCTTTTTTCCCTGGGGAGTTCCTTTTTTTACCACACGGGAAGTATTAGTTTTTCCATCTTTTACAAGAATATCCTCCAGGCAAATAAAATTTTCTTTCTCTCCTTTGGAATTTCGGTGTTCTTCTTTTTCATCTGTTTTTCCGTCCACAGACTTCTTCGTATAAACTGCCAAATATTTTTTCTTCATTTTTCCATTCTGGTGCTGGCGGTTTAACTCTGCCGTTGCCTGGGGCGTCTTTCCAAATACCAAAACACCTTCTACCGGCTGATCTAAGCGCTGTACAATACCTACAAAATCACCTTTCCGATAATTTCTCAGGGCGCTTTCCATATCCATCTGTCCGATGCGGGCGCTCTGAACCGCCATCCCCGCATGTTTTCTGCATACCAGAATCTGCTCATCCTCATATAAGATATCTTCCTGATTCCAACCCTTCTTTTCCATAACTGTGTTCTCCCTCTTTACGAAAAAAGGAACTGCCACACAGCAACATAAAAACGTGTTGTTTCCTGTAGCAACTCCTTTTTATTTTTATCCTTTCACACTCAGACGGACTAAGGCTCTCTGAAGTTTTGCTTTTACAATTTTATACTCTTTATCTGTCAGACCGCCTTTTGCCAGCATTTTCTCTGCACGATGTTTTGCATCGCTGGCTCTCTGTTCATCAATATCTTTTTTCCACTCCCAGGTGGTTGCCAGCAAATGACAGGTTCCATCCATCATAGAAAGCATTCCGCCGATACAGGCTGCATCCCATCTTTCCCCGTCTTCCATCACCACATGAGCTTCTCCCATCCCAAGAGCTGTACAAAAGTTACAGTGATCTGCCAAAACAGCCAAATCTCCGGTGATGGTACGACAGACTACCCGTACCACATTTCCTTCAAAAAGCAGACCATCCGGTGTTCCGATTCGTAACGGAAATGTCTTCATAGACAGCCTCCTTTACAGTTTTTTCGCTTTTTCGAAAACTTCATCGATGGTTCCGGAGAAGAGGAAACAACTTTCCGGAAGTTCATCACATTCTCCATCCAGGATCATCTTAAATCCTCTCAGTGTCTCTTTCAACGGCACATACTGTCCCGGCATACCGGTAAACTGCTCTGCCACAGAGAAACTCTGAGACAGGAAACGCTGCACCTTACGGGCGCGGTTTACTGTCAGCTTATCTTCTTCTGATAATTCATCCATACCCATAATTGCAATAATATCCTGCAATTCCTTATAACGCTGAAGCACTCTTTGTACTTCTCGGGCAATTTCATAATGCTCGCTTCCCACCACTTCCGGGGAAAGAATACGGCTGCTGGATTCCAGAGGATCCACCGCCGGATAAATACCCTGACTGGAAATCTCACGGGACAATACCGTAGTAGCGTCCAAATGGGAGAAAGTAGTTGCCGGAGCCGGGTCTGTCAAGTCATCTGCCGGAACGTAAACAGCCTGTACCGAGGTAATAGAACCCTTTCTGGTGGAAGTAATACGTTCCTGCAAAGCGCCCATCTCCGTTGCCAGTGTAGGCTGATATCCTACCGCTGAAGGCATACGTCCCAACAAAGCAGAAACTTCGGAACCTGCCTGGGTAAAACGGAAAATATTATCAATAAACAGTAACACATCCTGATTCTTCACATCACGGAAATATTCTGCCATAGTAAGACCGGATAAACCAACTCTCATACGAGCTCCCGGCGGCTCATTCATCTGTCCATATACCAACGCCGTTTTATCAATAACGCCGCTTTCTTTCATCTCATTATAAAGGTCGTTTCCTTCACGGGTACGCTCTCCTACACCGGTAAATACGGAAAGTCCTCCGTGTGCTGTGGCAACATTGTGAATCAGCTCCATGATCAGAACTGTCTTTCCTACTCCAGCGCCGCCAAACAAACCAATTTTACCACCTTTTGCATAAGGACAAATCAAATCAACAACCTTAATACCTGTTTCCAAAATCTCAGTAGCCGGAACCTGCTCTTCATAGGAAGGAGCCGGACGGTGAATCGGCCACTGTTCCTCTGTTTCTGGAGCCGGAAGATTATCTACCGGATCTCCCAATAAATTAAATACACGCCCCAGACATTCTTCTCCTACCGGAACTTTAATAGGACTTCCCGTATCAACCGCCTTTGCTCCACGAACAAGACCATCCGTAGAGTTCATGGCAATACACCGTACCGTATTGTCCCCGGTCTGCTGAGCCACTTCAGCAATCAGCTTTGCGCCTTTATTGTCAATTTCAATGGCATTCAGCAGTGCAGGCAATTCATCATGCGCAAAGCGGATGTCCAAAACAGGACCGATGACCTGCACAACTTCACCAATGTGTTTTTCACTCATATACCTTCTGCTCCTCCAACAATCTCTGTAATCTCCTGCGTTATGCTGGCCTGACGCGCTCTGTTATAATACAGATTTAACTTATCAATCATTTCCTCTGCATTGCCTGTCGCAGACTCCATGGCCATCCTTCGGGCTGCCAGTTCACTGGCAAGACTTTCACAGACGCCGCCATAAATCAACCCTGCCAGATACTCCGGAACAATAGCATCGAACACCTCTACACTGTTTGGTTCATACCAGATCAGATTTCGGGTTTTTTCTCCCTCCTCTTCTCTTTTTGCCAAATCTGTCAAAGGCAATAAAGATGACACTTCCGGCTGTTGAGACAACATAGATACAAAAGTTGTATAGCACAATTCAATATGTCCAAATTTTCCTTTTTTGAACTCCTCGCACAAAAGATGTGCAATCTCAAAACAATCTGCCACAGAAATATCTGCAATCTCCGCAAAAGCTTCTGTAACGCAATCTATTTTCTTTCTCTGGACATATTCAACTGCTTTTTTACCTATAGGCAACACCACAAAATCTTTCCCTTCACTTTCTGCTTCCAGACGTTTCAAAAGATTTGCATTATATCCCCCTGCAAGTCCCCGGTCTCCGGCCAGAACGATATAACAATATCTGTCGCTTACCGCCTTTTTTGCATATACGGAGGAAAACTCTGTATTCTCAGAAGCAATATCCTGAAGAGTCCGATAAAGTTCACGAAAGTAAGGCCGACAAGTATCTGCCCTTTCTTTTGCTTTCCGCAGTTTGGAGGATGCTACCAGTTCCATGGCCTTTGTGATCTGCATCGTGCTTTGTACACTTTTAATCCGCAGTTTTACTGACTTCATATTTGCAGCCATTTTACTTCCTCCTGATCACTTTATTTTGCAGGGCGTGTATTCAGAAATTCTTCTGTATACCCGTCCAATACTTTTTTCAGTTTGTCTTCTGTATCTGCCTCCAGTTTTCCTGTGGAGCGAATCGTCTGCATTACGTTTACGCCCTCCGCATCCGTATCCAGATATGTGTACAGTCCTGTTTCATAGGCTTTTACATCATCCACATCCACATTGACCAGATTTCCTTTTGTAACTGCATACAAAATCGCCACCTGTTTTTCCACAGGAATCGGTGCATTCTGATTCTGCTTCAACACCTCTACAATACGAGCTCCCTGTGCCAGACGCGCCTTTGTATCTGCATCCAGATCAGAACCAAACTGTGCAAAACTTTGCAGTTCTCGATACTGAGAATAAATCAGTTTCAGAGATCCCGCCACTTTTTTCATAGCTTTAATCTGTGCATTTCCACCTACTCGGGATACGGAAATACCCGGATTCACTGCCGGCATAATACCGGAATGGAACAATTCTGTTTCCAGGAAGATCTGTCCGTCTGTAATAGAAATTACGTTTGTAGGAATATATGCAGATACATCTCCTGCCTGGGTCTCTATAATCGGGAGCGCCGTCAGAGAGCCGCCGCCATGCTCATCATCCAGCTTCGCAGCACGCTCCAGAAGTCTGGAATGAAGATAAAATACGTCTCCCGGATACGCTTCACGTCCCGGCGGACGACGAATCAACAGAGACAGCGCACGGTAAGCTACTGCATGTTTACTCAAATCATCATATACAATCAGCACATGCTGACCTTTATTCATAAAATATTCGCCCATTGCACAGCCGGAATACGGCGCAATATACTGCAAAGGACTAGATTCTGATGCTGTGGCTGCCACCACAATGGTATAATCCATCGCACCATTTTTCGAAAGATTTTCCACCAGATTGGCTACCGTAGAACGCTTCTGTCCAATAGCCACATAAATACAGATAACATTTTTACCCTTCTGGTTGATAATAGTATCTGCCGCCAATGTGGTTTTTCCTGTCTGACGGTCACCGATAATCAATTCTCTCTGTCCTCGTCCGATTGGCACCATAGAATCAATCGCTTTGATTCCTGTCTGGAGAGGTTCATGCACAGACTTTCTCTCACAGATTCCAGGAGCCGGACTTTCTATCGGACGGAATTCCTCCGTCGCAATCGGACCTGCTCCGTCAATAGGCTGGCCCAGCGCATTCACTACTCTTCCTATCATTGCTTCGCCCACCGGCACAGATACCACTTTTCCGGTACGCTTGATCGTCTGTCCCTCACCAATATTTTCACCGGAACCAAATAAAACGATGGACACGCTGTTTTCTTCCAGGTTCTGCGCCATACCAAAACTTCCGTCTTCAAATTCCAGCAATTCTCCTGCCATACAGTTTACAAGACCACTGGCTCTGGCAATACCGTCACCTACCATCAAAACGGTACCTGTCTCATTCTGTTGAATTGCATTTTCGTAGTATTTGATCTGGCTGCGGATGACTCTGGATATTTCTTCAGGTTTTAATTGCATGTTTCCATTCCCATCCTTTAAATTATTGTTTGTAACATTTTATAAATCGTTACATGGTTATTTCATTCATCTTTTTGGACACACCTGACAAACGGCTTTGCACCGTTCCATCCAACTGTTTTCCTTCTAATTCCACACGCAGTCCAGCCACCACAGAAGTGTCCACCTTCGCAATCAGAGAAATCTTCTTTCCACTGATTTTCTCCAGTTTCTCCTTCAGAGCTGTACACTGCTGTTCATTCAGCGCCACTGCACTGGTCACAACCGCTTCTGCGATGTTATTGTCTGCATTATAACGCCGTGTAAACTCTTCACAACATCCTCCAAACTCTGTGAGGATGCTTTTTTCACACAAGATCTTCAAAAAATTTATCAGATATCGTTCTGCCTGAGCGCCAAAAGCTTTCTCTATCAAGCTGTTTCTCTCATCCTGAGGGATAGAGGGTTCCATGAGCAGCCGTACATAATCAGGATTCTCCTGAAAAAGCTCCCGGATAATTCCCATCTGTTCCTGTATGACGTCTGTAAGCTGCTCTTCAACAGCAAGATCATACAAGCTGCCCCCATACATTCTGGCAGTCTGTGTCATGATGCATCACCTACATTCGATATAAAATCATTAATTAATTTCTCATGATCTTCTTCACAGATTTCTCGCTCGATGACCTTTCCGGCAATTTCCACTGCCATATCGCCAATCTCACTTCTGATCTCATTGACAGCCTTTCTCTTTTCCTGTGCAATATCTTTCTCTGCTTTCGCCTTGATAGCCGCCGCCTGTGCAGAAGCCTCTTTGAGCATCTCTTCACTTTGAATAGCAGCCGTTTTCTGCGCTGTCATCAAAATGTCGTTCGCCTTATTCTTTGCTTCCTGCATATTCAGTTCATATTCTGCTTTCATAGCATGAGCCTCATCCTTTGCTTTTACAGCTTCCTGAATCTCGGCATCTGCCATCTCTTTTCTTTTCTTCAAAATCTCATTTACCGGCTTAAATAAAAAGCGTTTGATCAAAAGCACCTGAATAAAAAGATTCGCAATCTGTGCTATGAAGGTCCATGGTACAATTCCAACTAAATCCTGCACCTGCATACCTGCAACCTCCTGTCTCTACATTACTGTTATTAGCTGAGGAAGTTCATGAACATACCTGGCGCCACAAAAATCAACAGCAGACCGGTTACGAAACCATAAATACCTGTAGTCTCTGCAATTGCACAACCCAAAAGCATAGTAGAAGTAACATCGCCTTTACACTCCGGCTGACGTCCGATTGCTTCCAGCGCTTTTGCCACTGCGTTACCTTCTCCGATACCAGGTCCGATACCAGCAATCAATGCTGCTCCTGCTCCAATTGCACATCCTGCCAATGCGATACCTTTTGCAAGTAATTGAAATTCCATAGTGTTTTCCTCCTGTAAATATAATTAATTACTTTTTTTACTTTTTATTCCTCTGCTGCATTTGCGATATACATAACTGTCAGCATACAGAAAATAAATGCCTGCATAAATCCTGAGAACCAGTCAAAATAAACGGATAAAATTGCCGGAACACCCACATCAAGAATAGGTATTTGGGCAAGTACGTCACCCACCAGTCCCGGAAGCAAACCAAATAATGCAGAACTTGCTACAGCCAATGCTCCATAAATCAGACCATTGATAACCACACCGGAAAGAATATTACCGAAGTGACGGCAAGCCATACTAATAGGTGTGGCAAGTTCTGAAAGAATATTGAACGGCGTCATAACTGCTATCGGCGTTGTAAATCCTTTCAGATAACCTCCAAAACCATTGGTTTTAATCTTCTGACTGGTTATCATAATAAATACAACCACTGCCCACGCTGCCTCTGTAGACAAATCTGCTGTGGGACTTCTCAGCCCGATCAGACTGATAAGGTTCGACACTACGCTGGTTATAAACAGCGCCGCCACAAAAGGAACCATGTGTCGGAACTTTTCTCCCATATTTCCAATTACAAACTTATTTGCCGTCTCAACTAAAAGTTCAGCAACCGCCTGTCGCTTGGAAATATCCTTTACTTTCAGGTCATGAGTCAGCCAGATACAAAACCCTGTGATCACCAGCATAACAATCCAACTGACAACCATCGTCTCACTGATCTGCAATTGCCCCAATATAGGAAAATCAATGGGCAGAGTGAAATAGACTTTTGCTCCTGAAAAATCTAACTCCATGCCTATCTCCACCTCCTGTCTATCATATATTCTTAACTTCGCCTTGCAATTCCCAGGATCTTAATACCAAAACCGGGGAACAACAGGGGAAGAAGTCCTGCCACAAACTGAAAACAAGGCGCTGCAATCGCAATCACTACCCATACCATCTGCAGCAACATCCTCTGAGAATAACTCGCTTTCATCTTCAATCTGGCCTTTTCTTCATCTTCTGAAGAAGCCACTTTCTGAACTGTAAGTCCCATCAAAAAGAAATTCAGTACGGCAATCAGTCCACCGCCCAAACCTCCTAAAAACACCGTATAATCAAACGGAACCTTCTTGGGAAAAATCCAGTGAAAAATCCCAAATCCTATCCACATCAACGCCACGCCAACTACTGTAATTACTGCCACTCTCTTTGTTTCTTTCCTTACCGCCGGCTGAATATCACGAAAAATACTTCCCATATGCTCCTCCCATTAAACATGTCTGTTAAAACTTACTTTCCTTTTTTCTTCTTTTTTCTGGTTCTTGGTTACCCGCAAATAAAGCTTGTAAGCAACCATAAAAGAACCTCCCATTCCAAAGAAAAATCCCGGGATATAAATCCATCCGCCCAGACTAAAACGCTGAGATACCCAGGCACAAAGAGCAAGACATAACAAAGTGGGAGTAATAAAAGACAATCCGAACTGAGTCAATGTTGTAAGATGCTTGAAAATATCTGCCCAGTATTTCATCTTCTCTTCCCCTCTTTTTCTTTCTTTCATATCTCGTTCTGTCAAAAATCTATCTAGTCAAATACTACCATACATCCATAGAATTCTCAATCTTTTTATATTTTATTAACTATTATGAACCATTAAGAAATATGAAATAAAAAAAATAAACAAAATCGAACAACCGCTATATCGCATCTCAATTGATATAACGGTTGTTCTAATGATTTTCTTTATTCAATTGTATTTTCCTCTTCTTTTCTTCTTAAATTTTATTTTTATGGTTTCTGTTTTTTATATTGATATTTGATTTAGATTAATATGTTCCATATTCAATTATCTATATAAATTGTTTTATCTTCTTCCCTGCTCGTAAGTTATATCTTTTTCGATATTATAGTTTATGTAAAATTTACGCTTTTTACATTCTCTTATATATCATATCAGACTTCTTACTTAGAAATGTTATATCTATAATAAAGGATAATAGAAAGTTTCCAATTTATAACTTCGTTTATAAATCTTCCAAATCTTTTTATCTACTTTCATTTCCTATACAGATGTTGAATACAAAATACTTAAAATGTTGTTTCTGTTTTCTCTTCAGATACTTCTACTACTTCGTAGCACCTGCACCTTACTTTTTACATATACAACTTTTCGGATGAACTTCGACTTTCATATTCTGTATAGTTACATTCAATAGATGTTCAGATTCTTTTAAAAAATGTTTCTTTACACATCTTTTAAAACCTTACCTATTATTTTTGTGGTAATATATTCAATATAAGGATTAACTGTTTTACCTTTTATCTATCTTTATACTCTATGGTATGTTCTTTTTCTTTTCATCATTCATAAAAGGTCTTTCTTGCGGGGAATGTTAAATCTTACCACTCTTATATTGATGATTGGAGTGTTCTGTTCCCATTGGACTATCTCCTTTCTATCTTTTCCGATCTTCTTACTTTTCACATCCCATTTCTGAATACCGATCTCTTTTGATTTTGATTTAAATGATTATTTGTTTTTGATTTCTTTTCATGTTTGAATAAGATTTTATAAACTTTCCGTTCAATCTTACCTCCCAAACTTTCCGGAAATCCGATTCAACTAATCACTTAACTGAAATCTTTTTATGAGATTCCGTTTCATCTTTGGTTCCTTTTCCATTCTTCTTATGAAGATTTCTCGTCTCTTTCATAGAAAATGGGGTGTTGATGTTTTTAAGTAAGTGTTTTGTTTGTTGTTGAGATTATAATACCAGACACCCCTGTATTTGTCAATACATTTTTTGATTATTTTTAATATTATTTTTTATTATTTGTTTTATAGTTTTTATAACTGTTTATTTGTGCTTTGTTTTCTAAATTGTATTATCAATTTTAGTTTGTTTAAAAATTTCAAAAATTTGTATCACATAAAATATTATCCAAATTCATGCCCCGGAACACTGTTATTCAAGTATACCTCTCCCTCTAAAGGTGCAAATCCTGTCACGACAATTTCTGTAACATGAGGAAGTGAACCATGACCATTTGTGAAAGAGAAATTCAGAGTGTACTCTTTCCCATTATAAACTGCCGTAGTTCCATCTCCCTGGAATACCGCCGTATGAGTTTTAAAAATCAGATTCCTTGTTTCTTCCAACTCATTCACTTCATACACGGTAAAATCAAAAGAAGTATCCGTAATATTGGAAACATCAATTTCACAATAAATACCATCTCCCAGCTCCGCAGCCATCTTATAAACTTCCTCAGCAAAATACGTTCCCTCATATAAAATCACTGCTGCAGACACTCCCTGCACATCTGTCTGTGAAGACTGCTCTTCTTTCTTCTCTTCGGATTTTGAAGGTTCTTCTTGAGAAGAAGAGTTTTCTGCACTCTCATTTCCCTGAGAAGGTTTTGAAATCACCGGCTCTTTCTTTTCCTGGTTTTGTGAAGTATCTTTTTCTTCTGACTTCCCGCTTTTTGAATCTTCCGTATCTTCTGTTTTTTCTGAAGTCAAAGTTTCTTTTACAATCACCGGGGTAACACGCGGTTCTTCTTCCTCTGGCTGTATTACTGTTCCCGTTTCTTCTGTCTCCGTCCTCTCTTCTTTCTCTTTTTGTCCACAGCCAAAGAGCAATGTACCTGCCACCATGATACTCGTCAAACACATCAACCATCTTTTCTTCATAACACATATCTCCTTTCCGTTTTTCACGCTTTGCTTTAATAAAATTCTACCACAAGATCTTTCTTGTTATATCTATTTTATCCGTCATCTTGCTTACGTTTTTCTTAACAACCTAATTAGCCGTCAAAATGTAAAGATTCAACATTGCATGGTATTTCACTGTGGAATGCTGGTATTCTGAAATCACAAAAAACGAGCTCGGCTTTTTGAATTTTAAAAATAAGGAGTATTCAATATGGGAAAAATTGAAATTGCTACACAATGGATGATTGATCTTGCCAACGATGACCGTCATGGATATGACCAGGGCAATCGCTGGGGACCTGACTACGACTGCTCTGCCGCAGTCATTACCGCCTGGGAGACGGCTGGCGTTCCCGTAAAAGCAAACGGAGCATATACCACAGGCTCTATGAAAAACGCATTTTTAAAAACAGGATTCAAAGAAATTATTTCTACTGTCAATGTAACAAATGGTTCCGGTTTGAAGCGTGGAGATGTGTTGCTTAAACCCGGCTCACACACTGCAATGTATATCGGAAATAACCAAGTCGTACATGCCAGTATCAATGAAAAAGGTACAACAGAAGGAGGACAGACTGGGGATCAGACCGGAAAGGAAATTTGTATTCGCTCTTACTATAACAAACCCTGGACTTCCGTTCTCCGTTATACCGGAGATGACACACCGGTACAAACCACGTTAAAATTAGGTTCCTCCGGCGCTGCTGTAACGGAACTTCAGAAAAAACTGAATATTCTTGGTTACAATTTGAGTGTGGACGGTTCTTTCGGAAATGCTACTGACGCTGCTGTTCGTGATTTCCAAAGAAAAAACGGTCTCGCCGTAGATGGTATCGTAGGCTCTGCAACCATGGCAAAAATTAATGAAAAAGTCAAAGAAGCTCAGGGCGGTGGCAGCACTACAGGAGAATGGATTCAGGACGCTACAACCAAAAGATGGTGGTATCGGCACAGTGACGGCAGTTATACAAAAAACAACTGGGAAAAAATCGATGGAACCTGGTATTACTTTGATGCAGACGGCTGGATGTGTACCGGATGGGTATTAGTAAAAGGAAAATGGTATTATCTTCAGTCTAATGGCGCACTCGTTACCAATGCATGGATCGACAAATTATATTATGTTGGTTCTGATGGAGCCATGTACGTCAACAGCATGACGCCTGACGGCTATATTGTTGATGGTTCAGGAAAATGGGATGGCAGAGATGCATGGGTAAAACGTTTGCAGACAGCTTTGAAAAATGCCGGTTATAATCCAGGAACTATCGACGGTGTTGCTGGTTCTGCAACACTGGCAGCCTGCCCGACACTCAAATATGGCAACTCAGGAGAACTGGTAACACTCCTTCAGGAACGACTGCATTATTTCTTCCATGTTGCAATTTCCGGTGGAATGGATGGTTCCTTTGGAGACGGGACAAAAAATGCTGTTATTGTATTCCAAAGCCAAAACGGACTTTCCGCTGACGGCGTAGTTGGAACCAATACCTGGAAAAAGTTACTGTCTTTATAAAAGATAGCATTTGTTCTCATTTAATCTAAAAAATCAGACATGTACAAAGCTCATCAAGAGCCAGTACATGTCTGATTTCTCTTTACATTATTTTATTGGGAAACTTCTTTTTCATATTCCCTCTTTCCCAATATCATTAAAATCCAATTGGCAACCAAAGTCTCCACAATAATCTGTATAGCTTTATAATTTCCTGTAAGCATCAATCCCGGCAGTAAAATCCACAGGATATTTCTTATGTATCGGATAACCTTTTGACATCTTTCAATCTCAAATTGTTTCAGTGGTCGATTTTTATGAATCACCGGCGTGTTTTCCTGAATCTTTTCCACAGCAAATATTCCTATGATACAAATTATCCACATTGATGTATCACTTACATTTGGAAAGAATTCAATACTTAACATTAAACCCAAAATAAACAACAGCGACACAACAAAACATCGGAGATATGTCTTCATATGAAATCCACCGCTGACAGTCCTTACTGTCATAAATACAGCCAGAAAAAGAAGATATTCTTTTCCCCATCCGACTGCCAGGCATAAAAGCGCAGGAATTCCAAGACCTATGAGTTGCTCAATCAGCAAGAATAAACCGTATTGATAAATTGCCATCTGCTGATTGTCCATTTCCTGAATTCTTATTAATTGTCTAGCTAAATAATATGTGATTTTTTTCATTCATCTCCTTCTAATTTTTGCGGATATGGCGGTTGATACAAAACTGTCGCACAAGGCTGCATCACCACAATCATCATTACCCAAGACAACATTTGATATAATTTTCTTATAAACATATTAATTTACCTTCTCATCATAAAAAATAATGTATATTTCCTCTCTTCAAATTTTTATAAAAATCAAATTATAACCGTTGCCTTAAAAATATTATCCGAAGAATCAATCAATAATATTCCCTGATTTTTTTCCACACAATTTTTTACAGAATCCAATCCCACACCATGATTTTCTTTATCTTTTTTCTGTGTTATATAGTTTCCAGACTTGTCTTTTTCTACCGGATTTCTGTATGGATTTATAATATTGATATACAATTTCTTATGTTCATACTTTACTACTACCTCAATTTTTCTTTCTCGAGTTATTTTCGCTGCCTCAATCGCATTATCCAGCAAATTTCCGATAATAATACACAAATCTGCTGGAGATTGCGGTAATTCTGATGGAACAAGTATCTGAATCTTCATTTCTATATGATATTTGCTCGCCAAAAAATATTTATGATTCAACAATGCATCCATCACCGCATTTCCACTTTGTATTACATCCTTAGCATTTGACTGTGTATTTTCAATCAATTCTCTCAAGTATACATCTGCGTCTGTCGGATTTTCTCGCACTAGTTCCTGCAAATAAATTAGCTGTTGTTTCATATCATGCCGCATTCTTTTTATATTCTCCATAACCGCCTGTCGTTCTGCCATTTGTTGCTCATTTATTTGTAACTGAACTACATATTTTTCATTTTCATTTTGAATATACATTTTTTGTAATAGCATATTATACATTCTAAATCCGATAATATCTATTAACAGCAGCGCAATAGCCAATCCCAAAGCTAATCCTTGTACTGTCTGATCTTCTGTTTGAATTCCAATCTTATAAATTATCAATCCAAAAATACCATTTCCTAAAACCATCCCCCCAAAAACTATTAGATATTTTTTTCTTGTAATTACTCCGGTTGTATTTTTAATCACTCCAAATACAAAATGCACCAACACCCAGAAAACCGTATTAGAAATAACTCCATACACAGGATTACTCAAATCACTTTCTGGGTTCATCATTCTTATTATTATCACCGCAATAACCTCCACCGCACTAATCAGAAAAAGTCCCAGAAAGTCAACTATTAATTTTGTTCGTATATTACCACAATATCTCAACAACAAGATGATAAAAATCATCCCCAAATTACCCAATGTTTTGATCCAAACAGGCGGAAATATCCTCATGATCCAGAGATGATATAAAAAATACCCACTCCATAATATAAAATGATAAATTCGATCTTTCTCCTTTTTCTTCAGAACTGTAGAATAAAAATCTTCCATAACTAAAATAAATAATAAGGACTGTATCACACTCATTACAGTAATTTCTCCCATATCACATTCCTCCTAATTTTCCCCCATTAATGAAGTATATCTGTTCCATGCATCTTCTCTATAATCCCCACCCATTGTTATCCGAAGATCATTATCCAACAACACCTTCGACATACTCATAGATCTGATATTATTGTAATTGACAATATAGGATTTTCCCACGCGAATAAAATATTTTCCAGACACTTTCACTCTTTCCCATACTTCTTCCATAGATCCATAATACTGATACACTTTATCAGATGTATGAACATAGATTACTCTCAATCTTTTTTCAAAATAAGCAATCTTTTTGTAAGGAACCTGAAAAGTTTCCTGCTTTGCAACAAAAGTAAATCGTTGATTAATATCTGTAATCCTCTCCATCGCTGATATAAAATATTTTTTAAACTTTACTCTGTCAATCGGTTTGTCTAAAAAGCGAAAAGGTTCCACATCAAACAAACTTTTACAATAACTGTCATAAGCCGATATAAAAATCAAAACTGTATACGGATCACTCATCCGAATATTTCTGGCAACAGTTAGTCCATTCATATGTTTCATTTCTATATCTAAGTATAGAATATCATATGCTCCATTTTCCTGAATATCTTCCCACAGCTCTGCCCCATCAAAAAAACACCTCAATATCCAGCCTCAGATCATATTCCTTACCAAGTTTCAGAAGTTCCTCTTCAATTTTCCCTGTCATAAAACGATCATCATCACAGATTCCTATTCTCATTACTATCTTCTCCCTCCTTATGTTGCTTTTGAATATTTTATCACTATTTATGTGTATTTTCTACATATTTTTGCATTTCTTTCCTTATTTTGTTTACATATTGCCTAGATATATTCTCCTCCACGCTTATTTCCGCATCATTTTTGTGCATTTTGACTATTTTTGTCGCTATTTGTCTCTTTCTGTCACTCAGCAAACTTATATACCGTTCCAGATCCACCATAATTTCACAACAACTCATTACATCCTCACCATCCGGAACTTCTCTCTCTTCCAGGAACACCGCCCTATTTTTCTGCTCTTTTTCTACAAGTTCCAGATATGTGTGATATATACACATTTTTGCATAATTAATACATTCACCCTCACTCCTGACATACTTTATTTTTTGAACCCCCTCCAAAAGACTAAGCAATAGTTCTTGCTTCGCATCTTCTCTTTCCATAAAACTCAATTTCCAAATATAGCTCTGTAACAGAGGATTCATCTTTTCCATAATCGCCATGAAAATTTCTCTGTTTCCTTTTTTATATTCCATAATCATTTCTAATAAAGATGTAGTATTCAATCTTAACTCCTTCTGACATCCCAGAAGAAATTGATTGAATTATGCTATTTTACAGATTTATTTCAACAACGACAGGATTATCTTACCAAATAAATTTCTTTATATATTCATTTGTAATTTTTACGCACTTTTTTGTAAGTTTTTTTCTTTTTTTGTTGCAAATTACGATTTTTCTCCTTCCTAACATATAAAGCCATGAAAGGAGAATAATTATGGAAGACACATTACATATTGAAAAAACAAAAGAATACCTGAAATCATATCTCAACTGTAAATTGGAACAGGAAATTTTGGAAGAAGAAATCAAAGCATTTCAAACAGCAAAATCAGCTCCTCATCATTTTATCGAACAAATCTGCGGAAGCCGATTTCAGAAAGATTATTCTGATTATTTATGCACTCTGGAAGAAAAGATTCACAAATTACAGACTCAACGCAATCAAGCAATTCAACACTATGAAACTATCACAACCATGATTGAGTCCCTGGAAGACGAATCCGAAAAATTGGTTCTTCGCTTAAAATATATCCACGGTTATACTCTGGAAAAAATTGCCGAGAAAATGAACTATAGTTTACGGCAAATCAATAACATACATAAAAAAGCCTTGTCACATTTATCTTGATTTTCTACTACAAAAAGGGATTCTGGAAAAACCAGAATCCCTCTTTCTTTACACTCTTAAAATTGTTTTCCAGGTATTTTTTCCAACAATTCCATCCTGAGTCAGTCCGTAAAATTCCTGAAACAAAATAACTGCTTCTTCTGTCTGTTTACCAAAAGAACCATCTGTCTCACCCACCGGAAACAGATATCCATACTTCAATGCTTCCTGAGCCAATGTAACAATTTCTCCCTGAGAGCCGTAACGAAGAGTAGGACACGCTGCCAGTGTATTCGCTCCCATAACCCCATCCAAAGTTCCCGGATTATATCCGGCCGCTTTCAATGCTTTCTGCAAACGAAGTCCCCAGGCTTCACGGTGATCCCACTTTCCATCTGCTCCCACAAAATAACCCTCCGGTGTCAAACGGTTTACCTCCATATACCCCAGTTTATTCACGTAATAATCGCCAATCCATTTATCAAACGCCAATGCTCCGCCTGCTTCTGCATAATACCATGCACCATTTACCTGTATCCAGCGATTATCCGCCATCCAGCCTTCTGTATCAAAGTAATACCATTTCCCATTAATATACTCAAATTCATCTTTCGTATAACTTCCATCATTATGCCGATACCACCATCTCTTTGTAGTTGCATCCTGAATCCACTTTCCGGGAATTGTTGTATTCTCCTGTGGATCAATCCCCACTAAATTTTTATTTACGCTCATTTTCTTTTTCCTCCATTATTTTTTCTGTGATTGCCAATCCTTTTTTCAACACTTTGGGTACTTTATAGCCACAAGCAATTAGGTTTTCTAAAATACTTCGTACCTCATTCACAATCAGATTCGCCAAGGTAAACCAGCCAATCGTTGACAAAAAAGAGAGATCCAAACTCAGGAGTTCTTCGCCCAGAGTTACAAAAACATAAGGTATCAAAAAAGCAATTAAAATAATAATCCAGCATCCAATCTTTTTCACAATCCCTTTCAATCCTGCCTTGCTGCTGATTTCTCTCTTTTTTGCAGCTTTGTACCAACCCGTGAGCCAATCCAAAATATTCAACAACACATACACGCCAAAAATGTAGTGATGACTGCCAAAAACCTGAATAACTATCGTCATTACCATTCCAACAACCACATTATAATCGTCTCCTATTTTATCCATTTTTCCTGCTCCTTTTCCTGTCATTCTCTCTTTTTTTATTTACACAATCATAAGCATCCCCCCATTCTTTCGCCAATAAAAAAAGGAACACATCTTTCATGTCTTCCTTTTCTTCATCTTAAATCTATCATATTTATCCCATGCAATACCATGCAATTTTCACCCACGCATCATCTCCGCATATCGTTCCTGAGCTTCTTCTTTAAAATCGTTACTCAACGACAGACACACTCCGTTACAAAGATTCACATCTTTCATACTCATGGATGCAACATAGTTATAATTTACAATATAAGATTTTTGAACCCGAATATAATATTTTCCCACATCCTTCAATATTCTCCAGGCGTCATCCATCTTCCCATAATAACTGTATTCTTTCTCCCGACAGTGGACATAGATAATTCTCCTCTTACTTTCCAGATACATAATCTCTTTATGGGGAATCTGGTAAACTCTTTTATTCGCCTGAAATACGAAACGTTGATTAATATCCTGTACTTTCTGATATGCCAGAAGGAAATATTCCCGAAACACCTCCCAGCGAATCGGCTTATCCAGAAAGCGAAGAGGTTCCACATCAAACAACTGGCGGCAATAACTGTCATATGCAGAAATAAAAATCAACACCGCATATGGATCCTCTTCCCGGATTTTTCCGGCAGTAACAATCCCATTCATGCCTTTCATCTCAATATCCAGATAAACGATATCATAAGTTCCTTTTTCCTGAATGGAACGATATAATTCTATTCCATCCGAAAACATATCCACCGACATCTCCAGTTCCATCTCTTTTTGTATCCGTTCCAAAGCCTTCCGTATTTCTTCAGTGATAAAACGATCATCATCGCAGATTGCAATTCTCATGTTACTTTTCTCCGCCCCTCTTATTTCAAAAATAACGCAATTTTTGATCTATTTTTGTATTTTATCACTTTTTCTCTTAATTTTCTATATTATAATAGGTAAATTCTAACACTATTTCCATTATCTCATCATTTTATTAATGGTCTCCTGGTATTCTTTTTTTGCTTTTTCTCTGTACGCCGCACTGACCGGAAGGGTTTCCCCCGAATCAATTTTCACTGTATTCCCATCCATCCAGCAAATACAATTCCAATTCACCATATAGGATTTGTGAATCCGGATAAATGTCTGTTTTACCCCGGGAAGCATTTTTTCAATATCATCCAGTCTGCCATAAAACCGATATGTTTTTTCTTCTGTATTCACGCTGACATAATGTCGATTGGATTCCAGATAGCAGATTCTGTACCAGGGAATGTGATAAGAATTTCTGTCGAAACTAAAAGTAAGATATCTTCTCGTATCCCAAAATCGCTCCACCATTTTCCGAAACCAGTGTTCCAGTTCTTCTCTCTTTACCGGTTTATCAATAAACACGGAAGGATGGCATTCAAAGACTTCTTTGATCCGTTTTTCATCCTGTGCCATAAAGAACAATACAACTTCTTTCTCAATCTCATGAACTTTCTTGCCCAACGCTATACTGTCCATATCTTCCATCTCCATTGCAAGGAATATAAGATCATACTCTTCCGTTTTTACTTTTTCCAACAGCTTTTCCCCTGTTCTCATAGTATCCATGCAAATGTAGATACCTTCCGTTTTTCCTATTTCTTCCAGAAAATTTTCAATACGGATAATTTCTTTCTCATCTTTTTCGCAAATCGCAATTTTCATATACTGTAATCGTTTTTCCATGTCGCCAACCAGCCTTTCTTTTTTCTTTCATTATAGCGAAAACATATCCCTTTAAATCGTGATTGTCATTTTTAGGCGGTTTTTTGTAATTTTTAGGCAAAAAAGAGCACACATTTTCCAAATTTCAGAATATGTGTGCTCTTTTCCCCTTTTATTTCAGAACCTTTTTCTATCCTCTGTAATAGTTGATCAGACATCCTTTCAGAATAATGGTTCGCTCATCATCTGTCAGATCGCCCAGCTTCAGGTCGAATTCTTTCAGTTCTTCTCCCACTACATAGGCTTTGATGTTGTCCCATTTTTCTTCTACCGCCTGGCGAATCTGAGGAATAAACAGGTAATCGCCGTTCTTAAACGGAAGTTCTCCTTCCGGAATCAAAAATGGCAGCATACCCCAGTTGATCAGGTTGGAACGATATCTCTTTGTGGCATATTCATTGGCAATGTTTGCCCATCCTCCCAGTACCTTCTGGCAGGAAGCCGCCTGCTCACGGGCAGAACCATCTCCTGGTTTTACAGCAAAAATGGTAGAGCCAACACCCACGTTTGTTTTATCCACCTGTGGATATTTTTTACAGATAGCAGCAAATACCGGTTTCAGTTCCGGTAACGCTTCTGCCGGACAATTACCTTCCTGAATTGCTTTCTGAGCCGTCTGCACTTCTTTTGCTCTTCCCACATAGGCAGGATCTTTTCTGGACAAGGTAAATTCTGCCAGTCCCAGAGGATTGGAACGGAAGGAAGACGTCTCGCCGGAAGGAATCAATTCGTCTGTGGTAGTAACAGGATCATGGATCTCAGATACCACTTTCAGAATCATATTTTCTGCCAGCGCAGGCATCTCGGGCCAGTCTTTGATGTTTGGTCCAAACTGAATCTCCACGGAAGGATCTGCCACACCTTTACTGTCAAATACACGATTTGCGTATATGGTACTGTCAAAATAATATTTCGGATTACTGTATGTTCCTGCAAATTCTGTGGCAGGAGTAAGGCGTCCTTTATTAGCTGCTGTAGCGGCAATAGAACGGGCGTCCATAAGAGCCACAGAAGAAATCTGTCCATTCTGAATCTTAGAACCTTCTCTGTTGGGGAAGTTTCTGGTAGAATGACGGATACTGAAAGCATTATTTGCCGGAGTATCTCCTGCTCCAAAACACGGTCCACAGAATGCGGTTTTTACAACGGCTCCCGTAGCCAGCAAAGTAGCCAGTGTACCATTTTTAGCCAATTCCATATAAATCGGCGTACTTGCCGGATATACGCTCAAAGTAAATGCATCTGCTCCAATGCTTGCTCCCTTCAAAATATCTGCTGCTGCACAGATATTCTCAAATCCGCCTCCTGCACAGCCGGCAATAATTCCCTGTTCCACATATAATTTTCCATCATGCACTTTATCTTTCAGGGTGAAGTCCACTTTACCGTCCAGGCTCACCAGCGCTTTCTTTTCCACATCATCTAAGATATCCATCAGATTTGCATTCAGTTCGTCAATGGTGTACGTATTGCTCGGATGGAAAGGCATGGCGATCATAGGACGGATCTTATCCAATTCTACCACGATCATACCGTCATAGTATGCCACAGCTCCCGGATTCAGTTCTTTATATTCTTCGCTTCTTCCATGAACGGCGTAGAACTCTTCAATCGTTTCATCTGTTCTCCAGATAGAGGACAGACAGGTGGTCTCTGTGGTCATAACATCAATACCGATACGGAAATCTGCGCTCAGATTAGACACGCCCGGTCCCACAAATTCCATTACTTTATTCTTTACATAGCCATTTTTAAATACAGCTCCGATAATAGCCAGCGCTACGTCCTGAGGACCAACTCCCGGAATCGGACTTCCCGTCATATAAACGCCTACTACTCCCGGCATATTAATATCATAAGTTTTAGACAGCAACTGTTTTACCAGCTCCGGACCGCCTTCTCCCATAGCCATAGTTCCCAACGCACCGTATCTGGTATGGCTGTCGGAACCTAAGATCATCTTGCCGCCCCCTGCCAGCATTTCTCTGGCAAACTGGTGGATAACTGCCTGATGAGGCGGTACATAAACTCCGCCATATTTTTTCGCACAGGTCAGTCCAAACATATGGTCATCTTCATTGATGGTTCCTCCTACGGCACACAGGGAGTTGTGACAGTTGGTAAGAACGTAAGGCACTGGAAATTTCTCCAGTCCGGAAGCTCTGGCTGTCTGGATAATACCTACAAAAGTAATATCATGAGATGTCAGTTTATCAAACTTAATCTGCAGTTTTTCCATATTGCCGGAAGTGTTGTGTTCTTCCAGAATATGATAAGCCATCGTCTGTTTTGCTGCCTGTGCCGGCGCCGGTAATCCCTGGGCAGCAGCTTTTGCAGGCTCCATCAACTCTGTACCATTGACCAGGTACATACCGCCTTCTGATAATTGAATCATAATAATCACTCCTCTTCTTTTTCTTTAGTCATTCTGCTCCATATATTTCATATAGCTTACCACCATCATAGCGATCTTAAAGGTAAGTGCATCATCAAATACACGAATGTCCAGTCCCGTACTTTTCTGCAATTTTTCCAGGCGATATACCAGAGTGTTTCTGTGTACATACAACTGTCTGGAAGTCTCAGATACATTCAGGTTATTTTCAAAGAATTTATTGATCGTAGTCAGTGTTTCATCATCGAAAGTATCCGGAAGTTTTTCTCCAAATACCTCTTTCATAAACATTTGGCACAGAGGAATCGGCAACTGATAAATCAGACGGCCAATCCCCAGATTATTGTAAGGTACAATAATTTTTTCCGCATAAAAGATTTTCCCAACTTCCAGAGCCATCTTCGCTTCTTTATAAGAACGGGATACGTCTTTGATCTCATGGATGATATTTCCAAAAGATACCCGCACCTGAGACATCGCTTCCGCATTCAGCATATCCACCAATGTTCTTGCCACTCTCTCCAGTTCTGCATAATCGTCGGTTTCTTTCAGTTCTTTCACAATAATAATATTTCTCTCATCTACAGCCGTAATATAATCCTTTGGTTTGGATGCGTACAGGCTCTTGATCGTCTCCATGGCGCTGCTGTCTTTTTCATACCTGGTCTCTACCATAAATACGACTCTGCGCGCCTCTGTATCAATCCGCAGCTTCTTTGCCCGATTGTAAATATCCACCAAAAGAAGATTATCCAGTAAAAGATTCTGGATAAAATTATTTTTGTCCAATCGTTCTTTATAAGCAATGATCAGATTCTGAATCTGGCTTACGGCGATCTTCCCGATCATATAAGCGTCTTCGCTGCCGCCTCCCGTCACCAGAATATACTCCACATTCTGATCGTCATACACTTTAAAAAAATGATATCCCTGCAGTACCTGACTATCTGCCGGAGATTGTGCAAACTCCCTGATATATTCAGATTTCGGCCCATTCTCGCTGAATGTGGTTGCCAGCATCTGCCCCTCTATACTGAGAACACAAAGGTCAATCCGGGTAATTGCTCTTAATTCATCAATCGTTTTCTGTAAAACCTGACTGGAAACCAAGTTCTCACTCCCTTTCATAGTTAATCTCGCTTATTCAAATATATCGTATTTTTTTAAAAAAATCAACAAAAATGACGCCAACCCAATGGATTGACGCCACTCAATGCATTTTATATTAGTTTGTAATTGTAAGTTCTGTTTCTTTATCGAATACGTGAACTTTGGACATATCCAGACCGAATTTAACTCTGTCGCCTGTTCTGCATGTTGTATGAGGATTAACACGAGCTGTCATGTTGAATCCCTGAACATCGAAGTACAGGAATACTTCAGCACCCAGAAGCTCGTATACGTTGATAGTAGCTTCTACTGTACTCTCTGGGAATGCATCTGCTTCGTCTGTTACGTTCTCTGGACGAATACCCATAACAACTGTTTTTCCATCATATCCGCCGTCAATCAGGGCTTTACCTTTTTCTGCTGGCAGTCTCAATGTATATTTTCCAACCTGCAGGTCAACGTCTTTTCCTGTTACTTTAACAGTAGCATCCAGGAAGTTCATCTGAGGAGATCCGATGAATCCGGCAACGAACAGGTTTCCAGGAGCATTGTACAGGTTCTGAGGTGTATCTACCTGCTGTACAACACCGTCTTTCATAACTACGATTCTGGTTCCCAGAGTCATAGCTTCTGTCTGGTCATGTGTAACGTAGATGATGGTAGCGCCCAGTCTCTCATGCAGTTTGGAGATCTCTGTTCTCATCTGTACACGAAGTTTAGCATCCAGGTTGGACAGAGGCTCGTCCATCAGGAATACTTTAGGATCACGCACGATAGCACGTCCCATAGCTACACGCTGTCTCTGACCACCGGACAGAGCTTTCGGTTTACGATCCAGCAGTTTCTCCAGGTCAAGGATCTTAGCTGCTTCTTTTACCATTTTATCGATCTGATCTTTCGGAACTTTTCTCAGTTTCAGACCAAATGCCATGTTGTCATATACTGTCATATGAGGATACAGAGCGTAGTTCTGGAATACCATTGCGATATCTCTGTCTTTTGGCTCTACATCGTTTACTACTTTATCACCAATCTTCAGTGTACCACCTGTGATTTCTTCCAGACCAGCGATCATACGCAGTGTTGTGGATTTTCCACATCCGGATGGTCCTACGAAGATGATAAATTCTTTATCTTCGATTTCAAGGTTAAAATCTTTAACGGCTTCAAATCCGTTAGGATATGTCTTGTTAATGTGCTGTAATGATAAACTTGCCATATTAAACTACCTCCTGATATAAAATGCATATAATTTTAAACTTATCTTGTCACAATACGTTCTCTGTGAACTGTACTCAGTATAACGAATATTGAGTTTTCACGCCATACCCGAATTTACCAAAGATTTCTCCGGGTGGTTGTCAAATATGTCTCTCCCCCAAGCACAATTCCAACTTCTCTGACAGATTGACTAAAATTTTCTCAGTTTCATATACAGATTGACGAATTCTTGTTTTATACTTTCTTCATTTGCATTTTCAAAGCATTTTCGCTATACTAATAACAACGCCTTGCGTACTTGAATTTTAACAGAAAAGAGGAACAACAACCTATGAGTAATCTATTTAACCCGGAAAACAAATTCTTTGTCTTTATGGGAAGAGTGGCAGATCTTATGATTTTGAATTTTGTCTGTATGATCTGTTGTATCCCCATCGTAACTGCCGGTCCCGCTATTACAGCCATGTATTACACCACCCTGAAGATGGCGCGCAACGAAGAAACCTACATATTAAAAGGATTCTTTCATTCTTTCCGCCAGAACTTAAAACAGGGGATCATCATAAACCTGATCATGCTGGTACTGGGGATCGTTCTTGTATTTGACCTGTATTTTTCCCGGATGATGCAGGGAGAAGGCACGATGTACAAGGTTCTTACTTACGTTTTCATGGTAGGTATTACCGTATATGCCATGGTACTCACCTACATTTATCCGGTACTTGCCAAGTTTTACAATACCATCAAGCATACTTTTAAGAACGCATTACTGATGTCTATCCGTCATCTTCCTTATACCTTACTGATGCTTGCCATCACGGCTGCCCCTGTTATCATCGGTATCTTTGTTAATGGAGCGCTTCCTATGGTGATGCTGTTTTACTTCCTGATGGGATTCGCTGTTGTCAACTATATCCATTCACTTTTCTTTGTGCGGATTTTTGACAAATATATTCCTCAGGATGATGCAGAAGCAACTGCCGAAGAAGAAAAAGAAATTGATACTTCTGTTTTCACAAATCTTCACCCTACCAATGAAGTCAGTGAAGAAATTCCGGAGAAAAAAGCTCCCTGGGAAACAGATAGCGCAAAAGAAGAATAGTTATGAATCATTCACATAAAAAAGTCCGTCGGTTTTTCGTTGAAAAACCGACGGACTTTTTTTATTCTCCTGCCGCTTCAAAAGTAATCGTTACTTTAAATAAATCTCCGTCCAGATAAATATCAAAGGTCCCATGCTGCAATTTTACCAGATTCTGCGCGATGGACAATCCCAGACCGCTTCCTTCTGTACTTCTGGATACGTCTCCCCTGACAAATCTCTCTGTCAGTTCTTCTGCCTTGATGCTGTTTAGCGGTCTCTCCGATATATTTTTTACATCAAAGATAATTCTGCATCCTATTTTTCGAACTTCCACATACACTCTCGTATGGGGCATGGCATATTTTGCCACATTGTTGTAGAGGTTTTCTACTACTCTCCACATCCTTCTTCCATCTGCCATGATCACCATAGGTTCATCAGGAATCTTGCACACCAGTTCCAATCCTTTGGCGCTGAATTTTTCTTCAAATTCTCCGTTCGTCTGCCACACCAGTTCTCCAAAACGGATTGGCTGCATATCCAGCACCACATTGCCGGAGCTAATCTTGGATGCTTCTACCAGATCTTCTGTCAACTGCTTCAATCTCTGCGATTTACTGTCTAACACATCAATATATCCTTTGATCTTGGAATCCTGGATATCTTCTCTCTTTAAAAGATCCACATAGTTAATAATGGAAGTGAGAGGAGTTTTGATATCGTGAGATACATTGGTAATCAAATCTGCTTTCAGCCGTTCACTTTTCAGTGTTTCCTTCACCGCATTTTGAAGACCGTCTCCCACATGATTTACTGCTTCTGCCATCTCTTTATTGTCACCGATCAGTTCTTTCTCGTCTATTTTAAAATCCAGTTCTCCGCTGGCTATTCGCGCCAGTCCATCCCGGATTACCTGACGTCCTGCATTTTCCCGGATCAGGTAAAGTAACACCACCCCATCTCCTATCAGGGCAATCAAAAGTCCAAAAAAGGAAAACGCCATAACAACAAAAATATTTCCCAAAACCAGAACAATAAATCCTATGATCATTCTGCCGGAAGTTTTTCTTGCCATATACACATTTTTACAACTCTGTATAATGGTATACGTCAAACTTGTTTTCCATACCAGATGACCTTTCGTTCTTCTCACTATACTGGCATAAGACCACAAAAATGATGCCGCCAAAAACAGTACACCCATAATCATCAGGACAAAGAAAAACAAATCCCATAAACTCTCTCCGCTGTCTCCATACCAGATTCCCAGACTGGTCATACAAACCAGACTGACAACTCCCACTGCCAGCGTCACTTCCGTAGGAAGTTTATCACTGCCCCGCAGATGCAGTTCCCGGTCTTCCCGAACTCTTCCCACCTGTACGGTAAAAAGAAGCAGAAGCAAAACTCCCAGAATCAGACTTCCTGTCACAAATCCCAGAATCACCTTTCCCCAGCGGGCGTATTTTGCAAAAAAGCGGCTGCTGTATTCTAATTTATCGTATACCGGATAATCCGTATCGATCAACAGGGTGATAGTTTCATTTTCTCCGGAAAAATATACATTTTTCATATAATTCCGGATATACTGTTCTGCATCACTGTTGTTCTCCAGGATGACATCCGTAAATGTTCCATGTTCTCTTTTCGCCTGAAAAAACAGTTTTTTCTCCATATTCCGGATTACGCTGGCATCATATCCCTTTTTCCATGCCTCCACATTGGTATACACTGTATTTGTGTCAGGATTTTCTACCACATACATCACATTGCTTTCTTCATCCATATTCTCATCTGCGGATAAATAATTTTCCAGCTGATAGGCTGTATCCAGCAAATTCTGATAAAGATCCATCAAAGAAACGGTATCTGGATTCTCTTTGGCATAGTCTGCCAGATACTTTCCTCCCTGCGTCTTTAATCCCTCGTTTTCTATCCTTCCACTGTACAAATACTGAAATGCCTGGGAATATTCTGCAATTTCTTCACTTTCTTCCCCAGACATCTCCCCTTCATCATAAAAATATCCATTCTGTGCATCACTCAGAACATTGGAAACATTCTGAATATTTCCCTGCGCCAGCATATCCCGAAGGGTTCCTACCGTATAAGAAGTATCCTTATTCTGGTCTTTTGGTTTCTTCGATAAATCGGTAATGTCCACCGTTTTTTCCAGATCCAGCTCTCCCTCTGTGGTAAAAGGAATTCCCAACTGTACCGCAGAATGCTGACCTTGTATATACGAAATCACATCCGTACCACACTGGTACGTCTCTTCATAAGAAATGCTGTTTTCTCCGTTAAAGTTCTCCATCCGCATTCCGTTTTGCAAAAGTCCTGCCAGCAGTAAGGCTGCGGAGGAAAAAACTCCCACACACAGCAAAAACAAAACGGTGATCAGAATTTTAAACCCTTTTCCGAAAAAAAAGCTGTTACGTTTACTTTCTTCCATAAATAACCTCCTGACGAGGATTACATTTTTTCTATTTTATATCCAATTCCCCATACCACCTTCAAATACCGGGGTTCTCTGGGATTAATCTCTATCTTCTCCCTGATGTGACGAATATGAACTGCCACTGTATTATCTGCGCCTATCGCTTCTTCGTTCCAGATATTCTCATAAATCTGTTCAATAGAAAAAACTTTCCCCTGATTTTTTATCAATAACAATAAAATGTTGTATTCAATTGGCGTAAGTTTTACACTCTCCCCGTCTACCGTCACCGTCTTCAGATCGTCATTCACCACCAGACCTCCGCAGGTATAAACTGCCTGTTCTTCTGCCACCGCCATATTTCCCAACTGGGTATAACGGCGAAGCTGAGATTTTACTCTGGCGATCAATTCCAGTGGATTGAAGGGCTTTGTAATATAATCATCTGCCCCAATATTCAATCCCAGAATCTTATCCACATCTTCTGACTTGGCGGACAGTATGATAATAGGAATACTGCTGTATTCCCGTATTTTTCGTGTAGCGCGAATTCCGTCCAGATTCGGCATCATCACATCGATCAATAACAAATGGATTTCTTCCTGCTTCATCATCTGTATAGCCTGAAGCCCGTCATATGCCTTCAAAATCCTGTATCCTTCCTGAGAAAGATAAATATCAATAGCATCTACAATTTCTTTATCATCATCACAAACTAAAATATTAAACATTTTTCATCACCTCGCCTTCCATTATACTCAAAAGTAAAAGACAAAGCCAGTCCTTTCTTTCATTGCCCTCATCATATCAGGCAAATCTTTAGGACTGGCTTGGAAATATCTTAAGATTTATTAAATTATAGACTATGCCTTTTTCACTTTCGCTTCTTTGGATTCCAGGATTTTCAAATCCCAGGGAGCAATTTCCAGCATCTGCTCACTCCCCACGATACTGTCCTCTATCAAATCCACCGCTGTTTCTCCCAAATATCTTACCTTCTGTATTTCGGAAGAATAATTCATATAATATGTGATCTCTTTTCCAAAATCATTAATTCCCCTTTTTATGATAACCGGAAATTCTGTTTCGAGATTTTTTCTCTCTATCCCAGCTTCTTCCAGGGTATTTGCGAGGATTTCTCTCAGCATTTCATCAGTCACCCAGCATCCCAGGTATGTGGCGCTTCCTTTTCCGTAATGATTTCTTGTAACTGCCGCATATTTTTTCCAGTTATAGTGATCGTAGGATGCCAATACCTGCGCTCCCTCCGGAATAAGCAGTTCCATGAAGTTTTTCACTTCATTGCTTTCCCATGAGAATTTTTCACAGGTTAGTTTTACATTTTTCGGTATGGTAAAATGGCTGTACGATATCCCCAGACACTGATTCAGGATGTGAGGCTGACAGTCGGAATATACCTTCAGATTTTCATTGGCAAATGCTGTCTTGAAAGTTGTAAACAGATGACCTCCCTGTTCTACATATCGATGGATTCTGTTCAGCAATTCTTCCGAAGCAGCATACAAAGCAGGAACCACCAAAAGATCATAATCCTCCAGATTCTCTGATTCCGGCCACAGGAAATCACATTCCACATTCATTTTATATAACTGGTCATACACCAATCGCACCACATCATTGTATTTCAGTTTTCCCTCTTTTCCACAGGTTCCGTCAATAGGAAACCAGTCAAGAGCGGTCAGCGCTTCGTTGCTCACCAGCATAGCCACTTTGTTATGTTTTTTCAGATTTACAAGATGGCTTCCGATTCGGGCAAATTCATTTCCAATCACTTTTGCCGCCCGATATGTATCATTTTCTTTGAAATCATGACTTAAAAGTCCCTTCCAGTAAGTTTCAAAAGAGTTATGAATCGAATGCCAATGCCAGTATTCCACCATATTGGCTCCTGACGCCACATGGCTATATGCCTGCAGCCGCAACTGTCCTTCATACGGTACCCACTGGGGGAATCCCTGCGCTTCCGTTTCCAACACAAAATAATTATCTTTTTTCAGAGATCGGGTACTGTCACCTCCAAAAGAAATCTCAGCCCCCGTAAGATCATCCTGCGTGGGATGATAAATATCCACTCCCGCCATCGTAACAGCTTTTGCCGCATGAAGATGATTCACCTTCGGCTGTACTCCATAGGAATAACCTCTCCAGTCAAAATCAAAATTGTGGGTGATAAACTGATCTTCTCTGGCATATTCTTTCACAATATCCGCCTGCCACTGTAAAAAATCATCCACAAGTGTCCTTTGGAATTTTTCAAATTCCGCACCCAGACTTCCGTTGATCGTCCCTCTCACATCAGGAAAATCTTCCCAGGCGTTGATTCGATTGCTCCAATAGTCCAGACCAAATTCTGCATTCATGGCATCCAGATCATCATGAAATTTCTTTCTGAGATATTTCACAAACTGCTCCTGCACATTCCTTCCGGCAGTATCATAATATTTTGTCTCATTATCTAATTGAAATCCGACTACACATTTCCGGTTTGCACAAACCTCCATAAGTTTCCGTATTACTCTTTCCCCATAATACCGATAGACCGGATGGGTGATATCCATAATCTGTCTCGGACCATAAATACCTCTTCCCTTCACCGTAGTTGCCAATACATCCGGATGCGATTTCACCATCCAGGTGGGAACAGCATAGGTGGGCGTTCCCACAATCACGGAAATTCCGGCCTTTTCCATAGCATCTAACACCCTGGTCACGTGACTAAAATCAAAAACTCCCTCCTGGGGTTCACAGGTACTCCAGGTGGATTCCGCAATCCGCACCAGATTGATTCCTGCTGCCTTCATCATTTCCACATCTTTTTCCAACCGATCATAAGGCATATATTCGTCATAATATGCCACACCATAATATAATTTGTCCATAACTTTCTCCTATTCTGCCCAGGACTGTTTGCAGGTATATTTTTCTTCCCCGCTTCGCAGCGCTTCCTCCATCACAAAGTTCAAATATGCATCCTGCAATCCTTCTCGCAAAGGATAAAAATCTTCTCCCGTTTCTACATATTTTTTCATATGCATCAACACATCTGCCACAGCCAGTTCATCATCATTCAACCGCACACCAGGGAAAGGGTTTTCATAGATTCTTCTCCCCTGAAAACTGATATATTGGTGGCTCCATCCGTCGATATTGTAAACGCCGTCATCTTCTCTGTGGAGTTGTTCCGTTACCGGATCATTTCCTTCATTCAGATAACACACCTTCCAGTCACGGATTTCACCCCGATCTCCCTGTATATTCCAGGTTCTGCTTCGTATCGGCGAGAAATACTGTTCTTCATCAAAATCAAGAAAAGCTGTTTTCCCATTTTCAAAAACAAAATCTACCCTGTCTCTTCTCTCTGTCAGTAATTCTCCCGTCTGGTGCCACCCATCCCTGTCTCTTGTCTTTGTAACAGGAAAAGAGTAGCTTCGACCCTGAATTTTACAATTTTCCATACAGATTCCCAAAAACTTTCGAAAAATACTGACTGCATGATATCCATGAATTGCTGACATCGATACATTAGAGATTTCTCCCAGCGTTCCTTTTTTGATAATATCCAATACTCCGCTGTAATACGGCTGAAGAAAATACTGTTCTGTCACCTGCACTCTGCCATGTAATCTTTCTTTTTCTTTCCACAGAGCATTCAGTTCTTCCACATCTTTTCCCGGTGGCGTCTCACAAAGTACAGGTATCTGTAATTCCATCATTTTAATAATCCACGGCGTCATCACCGGTCTGGGAACACAAAGCAGCGCAAAATCCGCCCCTTTTGCCAGCGCCTCTTCCAGATTATCTGTTGAAAAAATTCCTGTTTCTCTCTCCACTTCTTTTGCCCGTTTCGAAGAATGCATAAGAATCGCAGATACTTCTAATTCTTCCGGAAGGGACCGCACAGCGCGAAGGTAAAACTGCGCTCTCCAGCCACACCCTATCATTATAAATTTTGTTTTCATTTTCTGTAAATCCTCCCCAGAATTTTTGTTTAACATCATATATATTTTACCTCTCAAATGCTTTCATCGTCAATTTTAATTTCTCCCTTTTGCCTATGGCAAGGCTGAATCCACGGGTATTGGGCATATGGGATTCGCTTCCATGTCCTATGCCCAAATTTTCTCTTCGGAACCCCACTTTTTGCTCTTGTTTGGGCATACATATGTATCACTTTTCTCATATACCCAAAAAATCACCGTTACACGGGATATATTTCATATGGCCACCTGCTATATGCCCAAAACACCGAAAATTTCATCTTTTTCCCGGTTATTTTGGGTATATACAGAAATCTATATCTCTTATACCCAAATTTCTTCAAATCCCCCAATAAATATCCCAAAAGCATTACTCGCAATTATCCTCTGAAATTTATAGTTTTATCCATTGTCTTTTTCCCGTTTCTGTGCTATCGTCAACCTGAATTGATATAACTGTTTCGGTCATAATACAGTTTTATATCAACATTATCTACAGAAAAGGAGATATCAATATGAATAAATTAGAACTGGCTATTGCCACCGATTATCTCGGAGAAAGTACACGTACCGAAGACCTGGAACATATCCTTAAAATGGTCTCTGAAGCGGGATTCACCCACATCCACTGGTGCCATGAATGGGATGGAGATTACACCTACTCTACCTATGAAATGGAGCAGATTCGTGAATGGATGGATAAATACAATCTGAAAGCAAAATCTCTTCACGCTACTATCGGAACGGATCATGACGTATTTTCCATCCATGGTAATTACAGAAGAGACTTTACCGCAGACTGCGAATATAACCGGAAAGCCGGTGTGGAACTGATTAAAAACAGAGTAGATCTGGCTGCTTGTATGGGAACTTCCGAAATCGTTCTTCATCTGTATATTCCTTATAAAACTCTTGATGTTGAACCGGAAAAGAAAGCAAAATTCTACAGCAATGTAAAAAAATCCATGGATGAACTGCAGCCTTACTGTCTGGAAAAAGGCGTTCGTATCTGTATGGAAAATTTATTTGACGTACCGATGCACTATATGGAAGAAGAATGGGATTGGGTATTAGAAAATTATCCAAAAGAATTTCTTGGTTTCTGCCTGGATTCCGGTCATGCCAATATGTTATGGGGAGAGGATATGATTCGAATCATCCGCAAGTATGGTGAAAGAATCTATTCTGTACACCTTCACGACAATCCGGGAAATGCCGATTCCCATGATATTCCGGGAATGGGAAATATTAACTGGGAAGAGGTTATGGCAGCGCTGGCAGATTCTGCATATGAACTGCCTCTGACTATGGAACTGAGCTGCCATATGGACAGTGAAGAAGAATTCCTGAAGGAAGCCTACAAAAAAGGAGTCTGGATTACAGAATTGTACCGGAACGCTCGATAAAAAAGAATCGAAATGCCCGTTATCAGTACTATAAACTGATAACGGGCATTTCTTTTTCAGAAGGTATTATGATTTATTTGGAAAAGCGAATTCTCTCATGTGCAATGTGTTTATCCGCCATTTCCTTGTTGTTAAATGGTGTTACACGGAAATTAATTGTGAATGGTTCGTTCTTAGCTCTGTATTTGTCCAGCTGCCACTGTCCACAGGAGTAAGATCCTAATGCATTCTGTTTGTAGTCGATATTAAATACCACATAATCCCGTTTCACCAGATCGCAGGTATGTTTTGCATCATCCAGGTCTTTTTCTTCATAGAAAGATGCACTGAAGTTAAAGCTGTCTTCTGTTGATGCTACCAGACCCATACCTCTGTCATTGGTAAGGGATACCCACTTGCAATCCATATGATTGCCATTAGCCTGAGGTACTACATAGTTTGTAAACAATCCGTCCACAGTGTTCTCATATACACCCATGAGACCTGCTTCTTTGGAATCAGAATAGTTTTCTCTCGGTCCACGGCCAAAGTAACGTACATTTTCCATGGATTCATCCAGATGCATGGTCACACCAATTCTCGGGAACATATCCGGAGCGCATCCCAGTTTTCCTCCCATTGCCATATTAGCAGAGGAACCGTTTGCAGACATGGTTGCTCCTGTATCTTCCAGTTTTCCTGCCGGAACACCGGATACACTGATCATCACATCACCTGTCGGGCATACTACATATTCATAAGTAGTATCAAAATGCCATGCACTATTTGTAGTTCCATTGATCGTCTTTACAACCATTTTCAGGAAATGACCATCTTCTTCATATTTGATATCCATAACAACTTCATGCTCCAGATGGAGGAAGTATACTTTCTTCAACTGGTCAATGATTTCCATATCATTACTGATCGGAGCTCTCCAAAGAGTCAGTCTTGGACCTTTGCTCATGATTTCCATTCCATCACGTACTACACTGATAATGTTTCCGCGAACCAGATCGAAATCTACATGGAAGTTTGCACCTTCTGCACGAAGAGTTGTATGGTTCTTTGTTACTTTCAAAGTTCCTTCCGGAATAAATTCGATTCCCTCTTTGTATACAGGCAGTTTAAACTGTGCAGTTGCCAGTTCATGTCCTGCCGGAGCATACGGTACAGCTTCTTTTAACTGATAAGAGATATTTACATAGTATTCTGCTCCCGGAACAACCTGGATAGATTTCAGATTGTAAGGAATTGTGATATCTTTGGAGGTTCTTGCCGGAATAGATGGCAGATCCATACTTCCGCTGAAGATCATCACATCATCTTCCATAATATTGTATACCATGCGGAACTGATTCAGATCAGCAAAGTCATAACGGCTGAGCAGGCGAACCACTCCATTTTCCAGATCTACTTCTGTGGTAGTAATAGGTTCTACTACTTTCTTGTATTCGTAAAGTCCCGGTGACGGAGTACGGTCTGGCATCAGCATACCATCGATACAGAAGTCTTTGTTACTTGGATCATCACCAAAGTCACCGCCGTAACGGTAATATTTCTCTCCATCTTCTGTATAAGTTTCAATACCGTGATCAAACCACTCCCAGATAAATCCTCCCTGCAGTTTATCATGGGCATAGAACAGATCCTGATACTCTTTCAGGTTTCCAGGGCCGTTACCCATTGCATGACAATATTCGCACAGCAGATGAGGATGTTTGCTGTTTTCGATAATATCTTTCATCAGGAACGGTTTTGCAGGATTTTCCAGCCATGTATACATGGTAGAATATACATCTGCGTATTCCATATCAAAGTCGCCTTCATAATGTACCAGACGAGTAGAATCCATCTGATGAGCTACTTCTGTCATCTTGAAGAAGTTACATCCGGAAGAAGATTCATTTCCCAGAGACCACATCAGGATACAAGGATAGTTTTTATCTCTTTCGATCATACGTACCATACGGGATACATAAGCCAATTCCCATGTTGGATCATCGGAAATCCAGGAATAATTTCCTGTCAACTCAATTCCATGACACTCCAGGTCTGTCTCATCAATTACATACATACCGTACTGATCGCAAAGATCATACAGATAATAAGAATCTGGATAATGGCAGGTACGGATTGCATTTACATTAAACTGTTTCATCAGGATAATGTCTTTTTCAATCTCTTCTTTTGCTACTACACGGCCATTTTTCGGATTATAATCATGGCGGTTCATACCTTTAAACTTAATAGCAACACCGTTTACCAGGAAAGTATCTCCGTTCAGACGGATATTTCTGAATCCTACATTCTGCGGAATTACTTCGATCACTTCACCATCTTTTTCTACAGTTATAAGCATTTTATAAAGATATGGTGTTTCTGCTGTCCAGTGTTCAGCTTCTTTTACAGTTGCTTTAAAAGCTACTTTATTTCCCTCAGAAGCAACTGTCTCTTTCAATACAGATACGCCCTGTGCATCCAACAGTTCAAAAGTAACCTGTACCGGCTCTTCACTGCGAAGGGATGCATTTACAGAAAGAAGACCATCTGTATATGTATCATCCAGATCAGCTTCTACTTTATAATCATTGATACCATTTTTCGGCACACCGATCAGTTCTACATCACGGAAGATACCACTCTCCCACCACATATCCTGATCTTCCAGATAAGTTCCGTCAGACCACTGATATACACGAACAGTAATATCATTTTCTTCCCCTACGCGTACCAGATCTGTAATATCAAATTCTGCTTCATTTCTGGCTCCTTTACTGTAGCCAACTTCCTGACCGTTAATCCACAGATGATATGCAGAATCCACACCACAGAAACGGATAATAATCTGTTTTCCTGCAAAGCTGTTTTCCACATAGAAAGTACGTTTGTAAATTCCTGTAGGATTTTCTGTCGGTACATATGGCGGATTAATAGGGAAATTGTACCACAGATCAGAGTAGTGCATTTTTCCATATCCCTGAAGCTGCCAGTTTCCAGGTACAGTAATGTCATCCATGGAAGCGGTATCAAAACCGCTTTCATAGAAACCTTCCGGACTATATTCCGGAGCGTCTAAAAACATAAACTTCCATACGCCATTCAGATTTTTAAATGCATGTGTATAACGGTTGCTTCCCAGCAAAGCTTTTTCCCGATTTGGGAAAGTAAGGAAATGCGCTCTTGCCGGCATTCTGTTAATCCCATCAACTTGATGATTTTCCCAGATTTTCATAGTAAAAACCCTCCTTGTTTCTTATTTGTTTTTATTTAGCTGCTTTGTTCTTTTTTTCATAACGTGCCCAGCAAATCCATGCAATACCTACAAAGATTACCACACCCAGTACATTATAAACCAGAGTTCCAATTGGGTTTGCTACTCCCTCAGGTAATGTTCCGTTGATTGCCTGCATGATCAGGGTTGGTTCCGGAACTGTAGACATAAAGAATACGAACATGAATACCATCATCAGGAAAATACCTACTGCAATACCGAATCCTCTGTTACCAAACTTAAAGTCACGTTTCATATCATCTTTCTTCCAGCGAAGTCCAATATACGCTGCAATCAGGAAGAGTACAGGAAGCAGAGAAGTTGCTGCTGTCATGTTAATCAGCATTTCCAGGAAGCTGTCCATGTTACCGATTCCCAGTGCAGGGATTACCAGAAGAACTGTTACAACGATACCCTGTACAAACAGAGCGTTTGTTGGGTTACCTTCATCATTTGTTTTAACCAGCCATTTTCCGAATACGCCTTCCGGAATCTCAGAGAAGAATACTTTTACCGGAGCTGCTGTCCACAGAGCCAGAGAACCAAGGTTTCCAAGAAGAAGGATAACACCTACCAGACGAACGATCACACCGTTTGGAATTCCAAAGTGAGAAGCCAGAATCTGGAACACATCGAAGATACCATTGGAGAAGTTACCGGAAAGTACTTCTGCAGGAACGATCAGTCCTACTGCAACAGCGCCCAGTACATACATCAATCCAACAACGATAGTAGAAAGAATCATGATTTTAACGAATGTTTTGTTACCGCCTTTTACGTCCTTGATGTAAACACCGATACTTTCACCGCCGCCTACTGCCTGCAGAACCCAAGCCATAGTCATAAAGAATGTCCAGTTAAATTTTGGTGTAATAGTTTTCATGGTAAATTCCTGTGCAGGAGCTTTACCAAATCCGAAGATTACCACAAAAGCCAGGATTACAAAGATAACACCCATGAAGAGACGAGCGCTTCCTGCGAAGCCTGTAACTTTGGAAATCCAGCTTACACCCTTTACGCAGACATAAGTTGCAATCCAGAACAGCAGGATAGAAATTACTGCGATAATTTTTGTTCCGCTTTCTCCTTCAAATACGTTTCTTCCTACGAAAGCATAAGAACCGTAAATCAAAGTCTGCGGAAGCAGAGAACAGAAGTAAAACAGGTTTACAAAGAAATAAGTCCATGCACCCAGGAACGCCCACTTAGGTCCCAGGACACATTCCAGCCAGCTATGCACGCCGGATTCCTTACCGGAGTTTGCAGATGCAAATTCTGCAATCATCAGAATGAACGGAAGGAAGTAGAAGATCGATCCAAAAATGTAAGCTGGAATCGTAGCAAGTCCGATCTGAATACTGTTGTTAATGATACTCGGGAAAGCAAATACAGCCGAGAAGGTCATCATCATAAGCGCTGCTGATCCCAATCTTTCTCTTGAGTTAGATTTTTCCATGAGAGATTCTCCTTTTCTTTTTTTCCTCTTAGCATTTGCGCAACTGCTTGATGATATTATTTTATCACCCTGTTTTTTCTTTTTCTATATAAAAATGATGCCCTGTTTTATACATATGTTGACATCATTTTTTTGCATTTTATTTTTTGTTTTATTTTTTCCTATTTTTCCTTTATTTATTCAGGGTTTTTACGGGTTTTATTTGTGTTTCTGAATTTCTATTTGCACAAATGATGAATTATGTTTCCTTCTTATACATATGTTGACTATCATTTTTCGAAAAGGTATAATATTTACATATTCATCCTGAAACCGCAAGGAGGATCTGCACATGGGAAAATTTTTCGAAAAAGAGATGAGTATCCTCACCAATGACAAACCTCTGGGAACAGACTTTCATCTCTGTGAATGCGGCTATGAAGAATGCCGTCCAAATAAACCTTACGAATATATTTTTATTGATTATTGGGTTATCCATTACTGTGTCAGCGGAGAAGGGCATTTCTATGTAAAGGATCACTACACACACATTCATCCGGGAGATATTTTTATGATTCCCGCCCACACCAAAAACAGATATTATCCTGACGAAAAAAATCCCTGGACGTATCAGTGGATCGGTCTTCGAGGCAATTTGATTCCTCACCTTTTAGAAAAATGTGGTCTCACCCCTGACGAACATATCTTACACCATCGAACAGACCCCCGACTTCAGACGCTCTTCGAACAGATCCATGATAACTTCCATGAAAAACGAGAACTGAAAGCTATCGGAATCACTTACCAGCTTCTGGATTATATCAAAAATAACGTATATAACAGTAAGCAGGACCATCTTACCCCCGGTGAGATTTATTTTCAAACTGCGCTAAATTATATACAGAAAAACTATACCAACAATATTTCCATCTCGGATATTGCAGCAGCAGCCAGTATTGACAGAACTTATATTTTTAAATTATTCCAAAAATATACCAAACAAAGTCCCAGTCAGTATCTTCAGGCATTCCGACTGGAAAAAGCCTGCGTATTGCTGCGGAAAAGCTCCCTCAGCATTACCGATATTGCTTATGCTGTAGGTTTTCAGCAACCTGCTTATTTTTCCAAACTATTTACACAATATAAAAGCGTTACACCTTCTCAATACAGAAAGGAATTTTTACAATCCTATATGGATTCTTATTAATCGACAACGAAAGGACTTACATCATGCAAAAAGTAAAAATCCGTAACTCACTCCTCCTTCTTCTTACAGCCTCCATTTGGGGAACTTCTTTCGTAGCTCAAAGCGTAGGCATGAACTATCTGGAACCTTTTACCTTCAATATGGTTCGCAGTCTGTTAGGTGGTCTGGTTCTTCTTCCCTGCATTCTGCTTCTAAACCGTATGTTTCCCCGAAATATGGAAAAGAAGGACTCTGCCCGAAGATCCCGAAACCGAAAAAATCTTTGGAAGGGAGGAATCTCCTGCGGAATACTTCTTGCTTTTGCAACAGGATTTCAGCAAATCGGACTCCAGTACACTACCGTAGGGCGGGCAGGCTTCATTACCGCCTGTTATATTATCATTGTGCCTGTGATCGGACTTACATTCTTCCATAAAAAATGTCGCTCCACTATTTGGGCATCTGTAATATTAGCGCTGTTCGGACTTTATCTGCTTTGTATCACAGATGGATTTGATATAGGAAAAGGTGATTTTTATATATTTGTATGTTCTCTTTTATTTTCTCTGCATATTCTGGTAATTGATTATTTTTCTCCATTAGTAGATGGAATCAAAATGTCATGTATCCAGTTTTTTGTGTGCGGAGGAATCTCAGCAATCTTTGCCTTTGGAACTGAAACTCCAAGCATCTCAAGTATCCTCATGGCCTGGGGACCGCTTCTCTACGCGGGGATTCTTTCTTGTGGTGTGGCATATACACTGCAAATTGTCGGACAGAAGAATCTAAATCCCACAGTTGCTTCTCTGATACTCAGTATGGAATCCTGTATCTCCGTACTGGCAGGATGGGTTTTACTAAATCAGAAATTAACTATAAGGGAATTGATCGGATGCGTCCTGATGTTTATCGCCATCATACTGGCACAACTGCCTGAGAAAAAACAAAAAGAAACTTTAAACGACTGATTTTTACATAAAAAAGCGGCGTTGGCTGGAATATTTTTTCCCTTTCCAGCCAACGCCACTTAAATATCTCTTTTTATAAGAAAATTACTTTGCCGTCATTCAGTCTACTTTCTTCTGCTGCCAAAGCAATGATGTGACTTTCCACAGCTTCTGCTGCATCACTCCTGCTTTCCCCTTTTCCATCTGCCGCTACCAAAGCAGTAAATTCTTTCATCATGCTGGAATCACTTCCGCTGTGTCCGGAAACAGGAATATTCAGGTCCACCCGATAATGATGTTTATTTACAAAATCCATTACCTCAATATAATTTTCTTCCATATTTCCCCGAATCTGTCCTCTGGTACCCATCAGATTGATCACTCTCTCACATTTATCTGTAAATCCGCACATGGTCATATTCACTGTTACTCCATTTTCGAACTCCAGATTTATCACCTGATGATCCACTACATTATTATCACAATGGTATACACATCTTCCAAAAGGTCCTGTCTTTAGTGCATTTAAAATACCTTCTCTGCTGGTATCCAGGGTGATACCTTCTGAAAAAGCAAATCCGTTGGGATGTTCCAGATAAAACCAGGGTGCAAAGAATGGGCAGTTATCTCTGTGTTCACAACCGTCCAGACAATACATAGGAGCTCCCTTTGGTGCATTTTCTTCTTTAAAATGTGTAAGCCCTCCAAAACTGGATACCTTCTTACAGTGACTTCCGATCAGCCACAAAAGAATATCCATATCATGGCAACATTTCTGTAAGATCATACAACTGGACTCATCACTGTTTCTCCAATTTCCCCGGACAAAACTATGCGCCATATGCCAGTATCCCACGCTTTCGATATGCTGTACGGATACCAGATCGCCTATGGTTTTTTCATCCAACAGTCTTTTCAATTCCACAAAAAAGGGAGAATACCGCAGTACATGGCAGATGGAGAATACTTTCCCACTCTCCCGGGCAATCTTTGCCATATTTTCCAATTCTTCCCTGGAAGAACTCATAGGTTTTTCACATAATATATGATACCCTTTTTTTGCCGCTTCCACCACCGGTTCATAATGCATATTATCCATAGTGCAGATCAAAATACAATCTGCCATTTTCGGCTGTGCCAGAAGTTCTTCCCAGCTTTTATAACAATTCTCTTCCGGAATATTGTGCTTTTTTCGAAATTCTTCTCTTCTTCCCTCATCCGGTTCTGCTACGGCTACAAATTTTAATTCATTGGGATAATCCAGGGCATACGATGCATACGCCCGCATTCCTCTTTGTCCTGCACCTGCCAAAACTGCCGTTACCTGTTTCATATTTTCCATACCGCCTTTCTCTTAGCCTTTAATTCCTGACATTGCCACGCCTTCAATAAACTGTTTCTGGAACACTGCAAACATAATCAACAAAGGAAGAACTGCCATCATTGCCCCCGCCATCATAGTAGGGTAATCTGTAGCATACTGTCCCTGTAAGAAAGAAAGTCCTGCTGAAAGCGTCATTTTTTCTGTAGATGTATTGACGATCAACGGCCACATCAGGTCATTCCATGCAAATCGCAGAGTAAGAATTCCCAACGCTACCAGTCCGGATTTTACCAAAGGAAGCATAATCCGGGAATAAATCATAAAATGGTTACATCCATCCAACCTGGCCGCATCTTCCAGTTCATCCGGCAAAGACATAAAAAACTGCCGCATCAGAAACGTTCCAAACGCACTGAATAAATTCGGGATAAATAACGCAGGAATGGTATTTAACAGACCCATTTTCTGAACCAGCAAATACTGAGGAAGAATAAAGAAAGATGCAGGAATCATCAATACTGCCAGTAATGTTCCAAAAATGATATTTCTTCCAGGAAATTTAATTCTTCCAAATGCGTAAGCTGCCATAGAACAAAGAAACAATTGCACTGTCACCGTTACTACAGCAGAAATAATCGTATTCAGATACATTTTACCAAAGGGAATTTTGTGAACTACCCATTGTCTAAAGCCAATGGGCTTCCTGCTTCATCGACCTCGTAACCTACTATCTCCACAGGCGTTAATTCGGGCAGTTCCTGCCCTATATATGCTTCTTTTATGCTATTTGCCTTAATCCTTCTGCCAG
>JAXEUM010000066.1:0-22126 GCA_034114925.1 Oliverpabstia sp. | reverse complement strand
CAACAGGAACTTGCGGATAAAATCGGTATCAATATGCAGAGCCTTTCCAAGATTGAACGTGGCGTGAATTATCCTACCTTTGATACACTGGAAAAGATAATGGACGTGTTGGAGGTAACACCTAATGAATTATTATCGGGAGAATGGAAGTATATTGACCACACCGAGCCATATATCATGGATATTATCAAACGGGAACAGGACTTCAATGTTTCTTTAGATTATCTGTCTGAAAATGAATTTTTCAATGACGAAAAAGAATGCAGATTTTACAAGGTATATAAACTCATACAGTATATCCATAACTACATTACCAATGAGGTTACGGAGTTGGAAGAACTTATGGAAATCAAACAGTTAATACAGCGTCAAAAAATAGAACGCATGATGAAAGTACATAAGGAAATGCGAGGTTTAGACCGATACAGAGAACAACCCAAAGAGTATAAATATCAAGACCCTTATGATGACTGGATATTCCGTCAACTTGCGGACATTGACAACAAAAACAACATTCCCGACACTTCGCCACAATTAGACTTCAATGAAACGGACTATGAAGATTATCTAAAAGCAAAATGGAACAGAGGACTTTGATTTCCTCTTGCATGAAAGATACAGCAAACAAAAAGCCCAGTAAAGAGTGCAAAGCACCACCAATGGTGGCAAGGCTCTTGACAGGGCTTTTTCTTTTCTGTGGTGGGTAATCAAGAGGAAGAAAGAAAAAGTGTTCATTTTTCAAGACAGAAAAATTGTTAAGGGGTATGCTGATTTTTATTGTGGCGGATATATGGAACTGTTATAATATGAGTATGAAGAAAGCGACAAATTTGAATTTGGGAGGTAATAGAATGATATTGTTGATTGTTGATACTCAAAATTTAATTATGAATAATTTATAATAGCGCTTTTATTAAAAGAAAAATTATTCTTAATATAATTATAATACTTGTTGTTATGTGTTTTTTATTTGTTGCCTTAGCTGATATTATACCTAAAACTTATTGTGATTTTTATAATATTGAACAATTAAATTATTAAGAGAGAAGGGTAATAGTATGATGAAAGAGAAAAAAAATTTTAGTAATGACTTATCTATTCTTGTATATTCTTGTAAAAAGAACTCTGATATGTGGGATATTTTTTTGAGACTATTTCGAAAATATTGGGAATTTTGTAAATATGAATTGGTTTTGGTAACTGATAGTTTGCCAGATGAATATAAAAAAACTAATGTACTCCATTTTGATAGGGAAATTATTTTTGATGGCCAGTGGTCTGAGATGATATTAAATGCATTAGAAGTAGTTAATAAACCTTATGTTATGTTATGGATGGATGATTATTTATTATGCGATTATGTAAATAACAATAAGATAGACGAATTAATACAAATAGCCCAGAAGTATTCTGCTGCTAATTTGCGCTTGATGGAGTCACCAATTATTCCATGTGAAGTTTTTGACGGCGTAAAAAATATAGGATGTTATAAGCCTGGAACAGCATATTCGATTTCAACTCAGGTAGGAATATGGGATTCAAAGTTTTTGAACAAATATATTAAACTAAATTGGAGTGCTTGGGATTTCGAGAGATTAGGTTCGCTAGAGATAAAAGATAATAAACATCCTTTTTTAGTAACATTAGATTACGCATTCCCCTATGAAGAAGCTGTACGCAGAGGTAAGTGGATGGATAACGGTGTCCGTCTGTGTAAAAGAAATGGAATCAAAATAGATTCTAATAAAAGGAAGATAATGACCAATTGGGATTTAACAAAAATTTATTTTAAAGGGGCAATATTAGAAATAAATCCCACCCTGGTAATGAAAGTTCAAAATTTTTTTAATAAATCAAAGAATTAGGAGAGCGGTTATGATTAAATTTAATGATCCTCCATTTGTAGGAACGGAAATTAATTATATAAAGGATACGATTGCTTCAGGAAAGATATGTGGGGATGGTAAATACACAAAATTATGTAATGAGTGGATCGAGAGTAGGATTGAAACAACGAAAGCATTACTTACTACATCCTGTACACATGCATTAGAGATGGCTGCTATTTTGTGTGATATTCATCCCGGAGATGAAGTTATTTTACCATCATTTACTTTTGTTTCAACAGCAGACGCTTTTGTTCAAAGAGGTGCGAAGTTGGTATTTGTTGATATTCGGCCTGATACAATGAATATAGATGAAAAGTTAATAGAATCAGCAATTACAAAAAAGACAAAAGTTATAGTTCCAGTGCATTATGCTGGGGTGGCTTGTGAAATGGATAACATCATGGAAATAGCTAATAAATACCAATTATATGTTGTTGAGGATGCTGCACAAGCTATACAGTCAACTTATAAAGGAAAATTTTTAGGGACTTTTGGTAATTATGGTTGTTTAAGTTTTCATGAAACTAAAAATTTTAGTATGGGTGAAGGCGGTGCTCTGCTAATTAGAGATCAAGAATTTTGTGAAAAGGCAGAAATTATTCGTGAAAAAGGTACAAATCGAAGTAAGTTTTTCCGCGGAGAAGTTGATAAGTATACTTGGGTTGAATATGGCTCTTCTTATCTACCAAGCGAGTTAAATGCAGCTTATCTATGGGCACAACTAGAAAAGGCAAATGAAATTAGGCATAATAGGCTAAATAGTTGGAATTTATATTATAAATATTTAAAACCATTGCAGGAAGATGGAAAGATTGAACTTCCATTTATTCCAAAATATTGTGAGCATAATGCACACATGTTCTATATAAAGTTAAAATCATTGGATGAAAGAACAAAATTAATTCAGTATCTAAAAGAATGTGGAGTATTAACAGTTTTTCATTATGTACCATTGCATAATTCTCCTGCAGGTCTTAGATATGGTGTTTTTTTTGGAGTAGATAGATTTACAACTAAAGAAAGTGAAAGATTATTACGACTTCCAATGTATTATAAGTTGCGTCAAGAAGATATATCGTATATATGTGATCATATATATGAATTTTTCAGAAAAAATAATTAAAGAAAAATTACTGGAGGTTATTATGACGTTTCCTAAAGTTTCTATTATTATTGCTACCTTTAACTCGGAAAAAGTTTTACCTCGAACTTTAGATGCAATAAAGAGACAAAGTTATCCTTCAAATAAAATTGAGGTGTTACTTATTGATGGCGGATCTACAGATAATACATTATCATTAGCAGATGCGTATAATTGTATTGTATATCCGAACCCTAAAACTGATCCTGTAAATGCAAAATTAATTGGTTTTCGCAAGGCTTCCGGAAAATATGTAATTACAATAGATCATGATGAAGTAATGGAAAATAAAGATAGTATTTTAAGAAAGGTAATTTCATTAGAAGAAAATTCAAGTTGCAAAGTCGCTTTATGCAGTGGATATAAAAGGCCCAATAAATATCCATTATTAAATCAATATATATCTGAATTTGGCGATCCCTTTTCATTATTTATATATCGTTTTTCAAAGGGATATAATTTTTTTGAAAAAGTCTTACGCAAAAAGTTTGATATAATAAATGAAAATAATGATTATTTAGTTATATCATTTAATAATATAAAAACGCCAGTTATTTTTGAATTATGTTGTATGGGTACAATGGTTGATAGGGAGTATTTCAATACTATTCCAGGAGCTTTTGAGGAGGGGGATGTTTTTACTCATTTATTTTATTATATGATAGAAAGTGGAAGTAAAAATGTTATTATGGTGAAAGATGATCCCTTAACGCATTATTCAGTAGATTCTTTGAAGGCTTATTTTCCTAAGATAAAATGGAGAATTATTAATAATGTACATTTTGAACAACAAGGAAATAATGGATTTTCGGGCAGGGAAAAACTACAGCCGAGTATAAAATATAAAAAATATTTATTTCCCTTGTACTCGTATACATTATTTTTTTCTTTATTTGATAGCGTGTACTATTCAATTACTAGAAAAAATGGGATATTTTTATTGCATTGGATTTTATGTATTTATGTAGCCAGCCAAATAATCTACCAATATTTTTTGAAAATTATTCACAAGAGGCCACAGTTTACTAGTTACGATGGGAAAAAAGTAATAATGTAATTAATTTTACATCAACATTTAGGTCGTCACAATTTAAGAGAGTCTGTGAAAGTTTTTCTGTAATTAAAGATTTATCAGGTCTTCTATAATAAAATAAAAAGGTGAATTCTAAAACTAATTCAGGTATGCAATGCAAACGTGAACAGATAGAGCCAGGATTCTGGCCTTTTCATTAAGAAGTAAATATTCTTGTGTGTTGAAAACGCATATCTGGGCTGGCGGAAACCGCCAGTTTGGCATATGGGAAACCACTATTGCGAATTTATTCGCGTAATGCTTTATCTAAGCCATATACCTCACACATTGATTTATCATTCTGAGGATCAATACTGGTGATGTTGCTCATATAACAGTCATGAGTGATTCTGCCTATGATGCATCGGCAAGGGGTGGAGGGGCGGCCATCCCCACCGAGCTGTTTATACCAGTCAGAATACTCATACTGCGAGCAAAAGATGGTAGGCGATTTCTCTCGCCTCCTATGCAGGAACTCGAAGATATCCCACTGTGGGCCTCAGGAGAAGCCATTCATCCAGGACTAGCAACAGGGGGGGCGTGCTTGGCCATCGCCTTTTTGTATCTTCCGTCAGAACGCGCCATTTCCAGGGCAATGAGTAGGTCGGGCAGAGACGGACTACCTGGTGTTGAAAATACTGCTTACGCGCCTCTATACCAAAGGCACAGGCTATGTAAGTCTTCCATACTTACTGGTGGCAAGGCGCTTAATGAGTTGCGCCCGGTGTGTATTTGATATCCATAATGCTGACATCGGGTTGGTCGAATACGGCATTCCAGATCAGGCTCTTTAAAAAGTTGTTTTTGCGGCTGCTGAACTCGATATCTACCAGCATATCAAAACGATCCTCGAAAGGAACCTCCTTTAGCTTAGGATCTTCCAGCTGACTGCGGAATGCATCCGCCATTGTGGTGAGGCGTATTTCAATTAATTTATCAATTGTGCTCTGATTGGTCATATGTGCTTACCTCCGATAGTATAGTTGGCATAACGGATGATGCCTTTTGCTTTTGCTTTCTGCTTCGTGGCTGGTATTTCATATTCGGATGAAACGCGCTGGTCAGCTCCGGTTGCAAGAACATGGCTTATACTCTTGTAACTGGGCGAAGCTGTAAAGGACAGTGCCTTTTTGCAGGCGGCTTCCAGTCTGCTGTCTTAATACTTCCCAGCTAGCTTTAGGAGCCCATGCAGCTCCGGTATATCTGCTGTTCTACGGGGGGAGGTAATATTGCATTTACCACTGAGTATGTGTTTATATCAATCCGCTCAGCCCATTTGCGGAAACGGTCACCGTTCCGTTCCAGATATCTCTGGTGATCCTGCACTATATGCTTCGTAATGGTGTTGTATTGCCGGAGCGCCCGGTGAAGTGGCGGTGGGAGGCGATGTGGTTATGGTTATAGAAAAATTCAATTGTGTGTTCCATTATCCGTACATCAACTTTTTTTGCATTCATATAGCACTGAGTATAACGTTTTTTTTCTATACTTATGTGATAATTAATCTGGGCGGTAGCCTGTTTCCAGTCTTCCATTTTAAAGCGGATAACAGGCAGCGGTGTCAAAAATAGCTTTTCTTTCTCAAGAAACAAGCTGATCCGGCGGCCCTCTTTCTTTTGAAAGAGTTTGTAGTTGAACAGTTCTAGCTTCTTTCTTGTTGCCCTGTTTAATTCGGTAAGGGAGAAGAAATACTCATTCCGGATAGATGCGGTGATCTACTTGGATATCACTTCTGAAGTTCCCTCCGCATTGGGCTTGTCCTTTGGAGTCCTGTCATATGCCGGGATAATGGCAGCTTTGCAGTTATCCGGTACTAAGATTTTGGCAACACTGCCAAAGTATTCATACATATGCACATGGGTAGAGATTCAGGATTTCTGCTTTATTTCCCTAAATGCTTCAGCATATGCATACTGGCTGTAGGTCATAACACCGACAAAGACATAGGATTTCAGGATCCTGTCGGTATCCGTTTGTTGGATGCGGTAGGCTTGTTTGTAGAAGAAAATAATTTTTCCTCAAGCTCAAGCACAACATCGGTATCATTTATATCAAGCGGCCAGGAAATATTCAGCTCATTGGCTTACTTAAGGACACGATTGACCGTTTTCTTGGATTCGCCGATGCTTTGCTGGCTGAGTCCGAGATTTGATAATCTCAGGTCCTCTCGGTACTTGATCATGGTGATGCTCTTCTTTGAATGTATTTACGCATTGCGGTGAATGATGACATTCTAAAGAATATATGTTAATGGTTTCCACCTCCGGAATGAAGGTTCCCTAAAAAACGGATTTGCGGTTTCCTGTTGTCGGACAGCAGGGACTCGGGAGTCGGAATATACAAAAAGAATTGGCAATGGAGCTACAATGTCCTATAATTTCAGATTTTACAGACTATATAATAGATGAAAAATATTTTTTCGATTCTGCTTATCATCTGAATGATCAAGGTGTGAAGATTCGTACTGAGAAATTAATTGGTGATATTGAAAAATGGATTAGCTCTAACTGACAATATATCCCTCAGCATAAGCAGATTCAAATAGCAATTCCCAAGTCCTATATCCGAGTTCCCTTTGGATATAGGACTTGGCTTTTTCTATATCCACGCCATCTTCGATATAGACAAGAATTTTATTGTAATCAGATATTGTTTTATCTGATACAGAATTCCAGAGAAGCCCATCAATATAATAAATTTTCTCATACTCCAGAAAAGAGGGAAATTCACTCCAAATCTTCCAATGGTATTCATCTGCACTTATATAAATACAGAAATTATTCTCACTAGTATACTCTTTGATTGCTTGATTTCTATCAGAAAACCAATATCTTGATTGTTCGACATTACCGGTCATATGATGTATGGAAAAAAAGGCTCCAATACATAAAATCAATGCTGCAATAAAATAATTTATAGAAACTGTTCGTACATTAGACAGCGTTATCTTTGTTAGCATTACGACCCCAGCAGCAGTTAATCCAAATATAATTCCATACACAGGGGTAATATAACGATCTATCACATAAGGAGATATTTTTGTTACAGTTAAGAAGTAAAGTATTGCTGGTAATGATAAAATTAACGTATAAGCAATATTTTTTACCGTCAGTTTTTTAAGCAATAGCAAAAGAAGTGCCCAAAAAAGCATTATAACCAGAATCTGGCCAAGATGCCTGTTGGCTAACTGACGACTCATTATAGAAAACATTTCACGTATATCGCCGAAAGTCCCCTGAATGCTTACAAGCTTATGCGCGGCTTCTTCTCCCCGATATCCCGAAAAAATATGTTTAATCATTGTTGGATACATAATAACGCTGCAGATACCTGATATCAATATTGTTAAGATATATTGAAATAAAGCTGTCCACTTCTTCTGGATGAATAGAATAAGGCAAAAAAATGCGGCAAGCCAAAAAAGAAAAATAAGAAAATAATATTGAGAGAGCGTGCCAAGTATAGTAACGAGAGCTAAAAGTATAAGCTGCCCAAATTTAAATTTATCAGTAGTAAGTTTGAGTGCAAGGAACATACGTAAATGAAGATAATATTGTAACGTTACCAAAAGCATAAGAAGAACATACATTCTAATAAAAAGGACATTATTAATAACCCCATATGTCATACCGAATATAAAACATATGGTTAATGGTAAAAAGCTGCCACCTATAAATAATCGAAGCAGTAAAAAGAGAACGAATAATGAAAGAAGGGTCAATATTATATTAAGTGCTATGCCATACCACATGGAAAACTGTCCAGGAAAAAATGAACATATAGTATGCAAAAGGATATAATAAAAAGGCGGGTGCACATCTGTGGCCTGATTTCTTACTGGAATTTCGTAATGGAACCGGTACCCTTCCTTAACAGATAAAGCATCGTGGAAATATTCAGAAGGATACCAGGAATTATCCTGCAATGCAGTAAGCTCCTTATAGTTGACCTCCGAATTAGAGGACATGTACGAAAATACTTCATCTCCATCATAGCCAATTTTGGTATGGCCAAAATGTATATAGACAACACATAATATTAAAGTATAGCAAATTGTGAGCAGACAGAGGAAAAAGGTTTTATAAGATTTTCTGTTCATAGATTTTTCTCCAGTATATTTGTTTGAATAACAATTAATATTATAATCAATAAACTATATCGCGTCCAGTTTTTCGTCGCGCGTTTCTGATATTATAAGACGTTAATAATTGTAAGGTTTCTTATTTTGTTTTGGTATGTTAAAATAGATACAGTTTAGTATAAAAGTTAAGCGGGGTGAAAAGATGAAAATAGTAGTAGCTGGTACAGGATATGTAGGTTTGGTTGCGGGTGTTTGCTTTGCTGAAAAAGGGCATAATGTTACGTGTGTGGATACGGATAAAAGAAAAGTAGAGCTGATGGAGAAAGGAATATCTCCCATTTACGAAAAAGATCTGGAAGAATTAATGCGTAAAAATTATGCCGCGGGTCGGTTGCATTATACAACGGATTTCCAAAAAGCATATAAAGATCCTGATGCAATATTTATCGGCGTTGGTACACCGGAACAGCCAGACGGCTCCGCAAATCTTAGCTACATTGCTACAGTTTCCAGGCAAATAGCGGAGAATGTGGAGAGAGATTGTCTGGTAGTAGTAAAATCCACGGTTCCTGTAGGTACAAATGATAAGGTAGAACAATTTATCCATGACTTTTTAGTTCATAAAGAGGTAAAAATTGAAGTGGCATCCAATCCGGAGTTTTTGGCACAGGGCTCCGCTGTCCATGATACGCTGCATGCGGCGCGCATTGTTATAGGGACGGAGAGCAGACATGCGGAGGAAATGCTGCAGAAAATATATGAACCCTTTCAATTACCTGTAGTTTCTGTGAGCAGACGTTCTGCGGAGATGATTAAATATGCCTGCAATGATTTCTTAGCCCTGAAAATATCCTATATGAATGAGATTGCAAATCTCTGTGAATTGGTGGGAGCCAATATAGAAGATATTGCAAAAGGAATGAGTTATGACGAGCGAATCGGCGCTAATTTTCTTAAGGCCGGAATTGGTTATGGGGGAAGCTGCTTTCCTAAGGATACCAAAGCATTAAAATTCATCGCGAGACAGCATGGGTATTCCTTGAAAACGATTGAAGCGGCCGTGGATGTTAATGCGCAGCAGAAGACCAGATTGTTTTACAAGGCATGTGACAGAATGATAACCTTCCAGAACCTGAAGGTCGCGGTTTTAGGGTTGGCTTTTAAACCTGGAACTGATGATTTGCGGGAAGCGCCGTCGGTGGATAACATTCAACTTCTATTAGAGCAGGGAGCCAATATTTATGCATACGATCCGGTAGCTGAGGGGAATAGTAAGAAAAAATTTCCCGAGGGAACTAATGGGCTTGGACAAATAACTTATGTGTCTTCTCCTGAAGCTGCTCTGGAAGGCGCAAACATTTGCTTTATATTTACGGAATGGAAAGAAATAAAAGAATTGAAAGCGGCTGAATATAAGCAGCGGATGCAGACACCTCTGGTATACGATGGAAGGAATATTTACAGCCCGTCGGATATGCGGGAGTCCGGAGTAGAATATTATAGTATAGGAAGGTGAAAAAGTGAGAGCGGATTACAAAACATTTGATAATTCTAAAAAGGTTTTAATAACTGGTGCAGCAGGATTTATAGGTTTCCACCTTTCCAAACGATTGCTGAATGAGGGCTGCTGTGTTATTGGACTGGACAATCTTAATAATTATTACGATGTCCGGCTGAAAGAAAGCAGGCTGGAAATTTTGAAAAAAAATCCTGCTTTTCATTTTGTACTTGGCAGTATAGCAGATAAGGCGGTGGTATCAGGTGTGTTTTCCTCTTACCAGCCGGATATTGTAGTTAACCTTGCGGCTCAGGCCGGAGTACGTTATTCAATTGATAATCCTGACTCTTATATTGAGAGCAATATTATTGGCTTTTATAATATTCTAGAAGCGTGCAGGCATTCCTATGATGAAGGAAAGCATCCTGTGGAGCATTTACTGTTCGCTTCCTCTTCGTCAGTATATGGAAATCAAAAAAAGACTCCATTTTCAACGGAAGATCCGGTAGACCGTCCGGTCAGCTTATATGCGGCAACCAAAAAAAGTGACGAGCTTATGGCATACACTTACAGCCATTTATATAATGTTCCGGCTACTGGCTTGCGTTTTTTTACGGTTTATGGTCCTTTCGGACGACCTGACATGGCCTATTTTGGGTTCTCCGATAAGATTATGGCTGGAAAAGCAATTAAGATATTTAATCAGGGTGACATGTACAGGGACTTCACATATATAGATGATATTGTAGAAGGTGTGATGCGGATGCTCAATAATCCGCCGGTGCCTAATGAGGATGGGGATCGTTATAAAATCTATAATATTGGAAATAATAAACCGGAGAAATTAATGGAATTTATTCAGACATTGGAAAAAGCGCTTGGAAGAGAAGCGAAAAAGGAATTCTATCCAATGCAGCCCGGAGATGTATATCAGACATTTGCGGATGTTTCAGAACTGGTAAAGGACTTTGATTATAAACCTTCCACAAGTATCAAAGAGGGCTTGGGGAATTTTGCAGACTGGTATAGGAAATGGACGCATAGGTAATAAAGAAACGGGTATATTAGCTGCGGCTGCAGCATTAATATACCCGCTTTCTTAAGTGTATTATTTTTTCAGAAGAAGATACTCATTTTGATATACAATTTCCAGGTTGCCTAATTGCTGCTGATTTTCTTCATATATTTCAGGATCTACTATAATTAATGCATCGCCTTCAACTTCTGAAAAAGCATCGACGCCGCCTTCCTTACAGTATAAATCACCGCTCAATTCGGCGGCAAGCAAGCCTGCCTGTTCCCAATAATAACTGTCTTTATACTCATTATCTGTTTTCTCCACATAAATATCCATCTGATGCAGCTGAGGATTTTGTTCCATTGCAGCCTTTATATCGTTTTGAAAACCGGAAATCTCCAGATTATCCAGTTCGTTTAAAGTGCTGCGGCATTCAATGCCTACGATGAGTAAAGGAATAAGCATTATTGCACAGAACAGCCCTTTTTTATTTTTAAGATATTGATATAATTTCTGGATAAGAATACCGGCAAGCATGAGCAACGGAATATAAACGGGAAAAATGTACCAGTAATAATATACATGTGAAAAGTCATATACAAAAAGCGGAATAAAAATCCACAGTAAAAAAGCCAGTATGTTATTGCTGTAACTGATTTTCTTCTTAAATAACATAAATAAAAAAATACATGCCGCAATTACGGTAATAACGACAATAGGACGATATCCCAGCAGATAGCGTGTGAAAAAGGTATAAGAGGGGTTCGCATCTGCAGATCCTGCAATTCGTTGTGTGACATCAACTCCAAACATCTGCCCCAAAAAGTTCATTCCGTCATACTGATATCTTACAAAAGCCCATAAAAGAAGAGGGCCGAATGCACTGAGCAGAAAAAGGATATAATTCTTAATATGCAGCTTCTTCCACAATCCGGAAAAAATAAGAAAAAGTCCTCCAATTGCGAGAAGAACCAACGCATGCCAGCTTTTGGCAAGGAAGGCAAGTGAAAAAAGGAAGCCGCATAGATAGATATAATTCTTATGTTTCTGCACCTGTAGCATAAATAACAGTGCCAGCGTGAATAAAAGGATATATAGGGCATCAGCATCAGCATTTCTTCCGGCATGCCGGTAGAACAAATCGGAACAGCTGATGAAAAACAGCATGCTGGAGACAGCGGCAATCTTACCATAATGTCTGTGCATGTAATATCCTACCACAAGGAATGTTAAAAGCAGAGACAGGGCCGAATAAAAGCGCATAGAGAAAATGGAAACACCGAACAGCTTAAAGCCCAAAATGATTCCCCAGTAACTAAGTGGCGGTTTTAAATTAAAGTAATCATTTTCATAATTATAGGTATTTACAATATAATTATGATTCTTGTACATTTCATAACCGTTAACCCCATGCCGTGCTTCATCCCAGTGCTGAAGAGAAGCTACATCCAGACGGGAAAAGCATAGATAGGCAGTTATCAGGGCAAGACCAAGATAAATGAAATAAACAAAATATTTTTTTGTAAACTGCAGTAAACTTTTTCTTGACATTTATTTCCTCCAAAATGGATTCTTTTATTATACTTTTCTAATTATAGGTGATTGCAGTTAAAATGTCCATATTGGAGTACCCAGAAAAGCAGATTATGTGCTTACCCTTGCTTGACGCATAAAACCTCAGATGATATGATTATTTAGTTAAAATGTACTTTATCAATAGGATAGGATATTATGAAAATGGAAAATAAAAGGGCCGGCGGTATTTTGTATTTGGTGGTACCTTGTTATAACGAAGAAGAAGTGCTTCCGCACACTGCCGAGGTAATGCGGGATAAACTGAGACGAATGACTATACAGAATATTATATCTGTAAAAAGTAAAATTATTTTTGTGAATGACGGCAGCAGTGATAAAACCTGGAAAATTATTAGTGATTTATGCCGCTGTGACAGCATTTTTTCCGGCCTTTGTTTTTCAAGGAACTATGGTCATCAAAGTGCGATTTTAGCGGGAATGATGGCAGCCCGGGAGCATGCTGACATGGTAGTTACCATAGATGCCGACTTGCAGCAGGACATAGAAGCGCTGGATAAATTTGTCAAGTGCTATCAGGAAGGCTGTGAAATCGTGTATGGAGTAAGAAATGATCGTGATACGGATGGGCTGTTTAAAAAGCTCAGCGCAAACATGTTTTACAAATTTATGCACTTGCTGGGATGCAATGTGATGAGCAACCATGCGGATTATCGCCTTCTGTCAAAACGTGCATTGGATGCGCTGGCAGAATACCGGGAGGTAAATCTGTTTTTACGTGGATTGATCCCTACTATGGGATTCCAGTCAGATGTAGTGTATTTTGATGTAAAAAAAAGAGAGGCAGGCCAGTCCAAATATACATTGAGAAAAATGATGACACTTGCAACAAATGGGATTACATCCATGAGTACCAGGCCGATACAGATAATAACTGTTCTGGGGGTTCTGGTCAGCTTGTTCAGTTTTGCCATGATTATATATTGTATTGTTGACTGGTTCTCAGGAAGAAACGTACCCGGGTACACGACATCTTTGGTGGTATCACTGCTGATGGGAGGACTGACAATTTTCTCTCTGGGTATTGTTGGTGAATATGTTGGGAAAATATACCTGGAAACCAAAGCTCGTCCCCGCTATATAATTGAATCCATTATATGGAAAGAAGCGGAAACTGATGAACAGGAAGAAAAAGAAGAGGTTGACACGGAGTGAGTAAAATAGATATTCACGCGGATGATTATGCCCTGTCCCCCAATACATCGGAGGATATACTACAATGCCTGAGGGCTGGTAAATTAAATAGTATCAGTGTTCTGACGAATATGAGCTGTTACGATGCATATGCAGAAAAATATCAGAAGGAAAAGGCAGAATGGCCCTGCCAGCCGCTTTTGGCGGTACATCTTAATTTTATGGAAGGGCATTGTGTGGCTGATCCGGAAGAAGTAAAGCATTTGGTGGACGGACAGGGATATTTTAATATTACCTGGTGGGATTTATTTCATTGGAATTATTCCCCTAAAAAGTTCATGACAATCAAAAAGGAGTTAAAAGCAGAGATTAAAGCGCAGACGGAGCGGTTCAGGGAGAAGTTTGGTGAGGATTTGCCTCTCAGGTTTGACGGCCACCAGCATACACAGATGATTCCACTATGCTATTGGGCATTGTTGGAGGTTATAGTAGAACAACACTACAGGACAGCGTATATCAGGATTACCAAAGAACCAATAATGCCTTATCTAAGGCAGGTTTCCTTATGGAAAAGCTACAGACCAATAAACTGGATTAAAAATCTTTTGCTGAATTTTTATGCACTGGGAATGGAAAGAACAATCAAGAAGAACAGGCCTTCCTGGCAGTCAGAAAATTCACCGATGTTTCTTTGGGGAGTTCTGATGAGTGGACATATGGACAGGGACAGGATAGGGATTTTACTGCCATATATGAAGAAAAAAGCGGAGGACAAGGGACGCTGCCTTGAAATATTGTTTCATCCTGGAAGCCTGCTGGAAGAGGAAGCAGGGGAAGAATTTGTAAGTGAAGGTGCAAAACAATTTTATCTTTCAGATGGCAGGCGGATTGAAAAGAATGCGGTTATGTCAATGAGGACTGAGGAGAAGTAATGAAATCGAAAAAAAACCAGCAGAAACTGTTTATCATGACAGTTATTATATCAGCTGTTTTAATCTTTATTTTTAATATGCTTACACCAATGATGTCGGACGATCTGTTTTATGCAAAGGAAGCCCAGTCAGCGGGAAGTTTTGCAGGACTGGTTCAGCAGGAATACCATCAGTATATGACATGGTCGGGCCGTTCAGTAAGCCATCTTATTCTCAGATGTTTTCTTCTTGGCGATAAAATAATATTTAATTTCTTTAATTCATTTGTTTTCGTAGGCCTTACGCTATTAATTTATTTAAATATTGAGCGCAGAAAAAAGAATGATGTTTCAGTTTATCTTCTGATCAATCTGTTGATATGGATGTTTGGGGTGGTTTTCAGACAGACTGTGTTGTGGGAAACAGGGGCATGCAATTATTTGTGGGGCTCGACAATTATCCTTGCTTTTTTGACATTATACAGGTTTTGTCTTAAACGTGTGGATTTTATAAAACACAAAATAATATGGGTGGTATTGCTATTTGTTTCCGGTATTGCAGCAGGTTGGTGTAATGAGAATACCTCCGGTGGCGGAATTCTTATGTCATTCCTGCTTACCGGATTCTATTTTTACAATAATAAAGGAAGCAAAAAGAAAAAATGGTGGATGACTGCCGGAATTGCAGGGCAGGCAATCGGATTTTTGTTTATGATTCTGGCACCGGGAAATGCGGTCCGTGCCCTGGCTCAGGAAGAAGAGCATACCGGACTTTTTGCACTGGTATCCCGGTTCCAGAAAGTAACTTTAGCAGTCAGGAATAATTTTTTGGTATTGCTTATTATTGGCATGCTGCTGGTTATCATTGTTAAATACCAGAAACAAAATATAAAAGTATTGTGGAGTGATTGCCGGGATGGTTTCCTATGGGGAATTACTTTTTTGGCTACCTGTTATGCTTTGATACTGACGCCTGAACCCATGCCGAGAGCATATTTCGGTGCAGGGATTTTTTTGATAATAGCTGTAGTTCAGTTTTATGTACACGTAGATGAAGGGGAGGCTGTTTTCCACTGTCTGAAGGCAGGGATAATTTCGGTGATGTGCCTGATAATGTTTTTTACTTACATGGAAAGCGGGGCGAATCTTGCCAGAATTTACAGGGAATATCATGAACGGGATGTGTATCTTACCGAACAGGCGGCAAATGGTGTGCAGGAGGTTACGGTACCTATGCTCAGGCCTGATTTTGAGACAAAATACAGTGATGGTTATAATTCGGATATCAAAGAAAGTCCGGAGTATTGGCTGAATAATGCATATGCCACATATTATGGATTTGACAGTGTCTCCGGTGTCCCCAGGGAAGACTGGACGGAATATTAATTGCGGGATTGCATAAAATATGGTAATATAGGACAAGCGTGGAAGCAATGCTTGTCCTAATTCATGTATAAGAAAACGGGAGCGGCCAATGTTAAAAGAACTGGAATATCCATTTGACAGTGAATTCATTTTAAAGAAATCCAAAAGCCTGAAAAGACAGCTGTTATCCGACGGAAGCCGCCGTATTAAGAAAAATATTGCGGTTTTGGGAGGCAGTACCACCCATGACGTCATTCGCATATTGGAATTGTTTCTTCTTAATCAGGGGATAGAGCCTTCTTTTTATGAATCGGAATACGGGCAATACTGGGAAGATGCTGTATTTGGAAATGAAGCCCTTAATGCCTTTCGGCCGGATATAGTTTATGTCCATACAAGTAACAGAAATATTTCCACATGGCCTTCCGTAACGGATACACCGGAAATGATAGAAGAGCTGCTGGAGCACCAATATGAACACTTCCGCAGTATGTGGGAAAAAATCAGGGAAAACTGGAGTTGTCCTATTATTCAGAATAATATGGAGTACCCGTTTTACAGGTTGTTGGGAAATCAGGATTGTGTAAATTCTGGAGGCAGGACCTTTTTTGTCAACCGTTTGAATGAAAAATTTGCCGCATATGCCAGAGAAAACAGTAATTTTTACATTAACGACATTAATTATCAGTCAGCGGTTTACGGCCTGGATGAATGGGCGGATACTTTTTACTGGCACATGTATAAGTATGCGCTGTGCCTGAAGGCGGTACCCTGGCTTACACACAATATTGCTAATATTATCAAGTCTATTTATGGTAAAAATAAGAAATCACTGGTGCTTGATCTTGATAATACTTTATGGGGAGGTATTGTGGGAGATGACGGGGTGGAAAATCTGGAAATCGGACCGGAAACCTCGATGGGACAGGTATATGCGGAATTTCAGGGATATGTTAAATCTCTGAAAGATATAGGCGTTATGCTGAATGTAAATTCTAAAAATGAGGAAGAAAATGCGCTTGCTGGCCTGAACCATCCTGACGGATTGGTTAACCCGGATGATTTTATTATCATTAAAGCGAATTGGGAGCCTAAGAGTGAAAATATGCTGGCGATTGCTCACGAGCTTAACATATTGCCGGATAGTCTTGTGTTTGCGGATGATAATCCGGCAGAGCGGGAAATTGTCCGGGAAAATGCACAGGGTGCCGCGGTTCCCGAAATTGGAACTCCGGAACAGTATATCAGGGTTCTTGACCATAATGGATATTTTGAAGTCACACAGCTTTCGGAGGATGACCGGAAGCGGAATGAAATGTATAAGGCTAACGCATTGCGGACAAAGCAGCAGGCGTCCTTCACCGATTATGGTGAATATCTGACTTCTTTGGGAATGCGTGCGGTTATAAGGCCCTTTGAAGCCCTTTATATGGCCCGAATTGCCCAGTTAACGAATAAGAGCAATCAGTTTAACCTGACGACCAGACGGTATTCACAGGCGGAAATTGAGCTGCTTGCCCAAAAGAAGGAGTATGTTACCCTGTATGGCAAGCTGGAAGATAAATTCGGCGATAATGGCGTGGTCTCAGTTATCATCGGCCATGAGGAAGAAGGGCCGGTAAAAGCGCTTCATATTGATCTTTGGCTGATGAGCTGCAGGGTTCTGAAACGTGATATGGAGTTCGCCATGATGGACTGTTTGGTTGGAGAATGCAAAAAAAGAGGTATAACTACTGTCTATGGTTATTATTATCCTACATCTAAGAATGGGATGGTAAAAGAGTTTTATGGCCTTCAGGGATTCGAACAGATAAGTAGTACAGAAGGAAACACGGTCTGGAGGTTTGAAATAGCAAAGGACTACGAGAATAAAAATAAATATATAAAAATTATGGAAAATGAATAGGCCGTTATACGGTGGGATGGAGGAAAAAATGACAAGAGAAGCAGTTTTTGAAACTTTAAATGAAGTATTCAGGGATGTTTTCGATGATGAAAACATTAGTGTTACAGAAAACACTACATCAAATGATATTGAAGACTGGGATTCCCTGGAGCATATTAATCTTTTAGCAGCAGTGGAGCAGGAATTTGGTGTAAAATTTAATATGGGACAGGTAGTGTCTATGAAAAATGTGGGAGAGATGGCAGATATTATAATAAGCCAGTTAAATGACTGAGCGGAACAGAAGAGAAATAATCCGGAAAGGAACTAAATTTTGGGTATAACATCCTTTTACTTTCTTGTATTTTATGGGATAGTTTTAATTTTGTATTATGTTCTCCCCAAAAGGTGGCAGTGGGGAGTTCTCCTTATAGCCAGCATTTTTTATTATCTTTGTTCCGGAAACGCGATCCTGATACTTTATCCGCTTCTGGCTGTGGCGGTAAGCTTTGCCGGAATTTATTGGATGACGAAAGCACAGGAAGAAGAGGCCCTGCTGAAGGAACGAGGGAAGGATGCGGCGAAGCGGCGTAAAGCGGCGCTTCTTTTTGTGATCTTTGCAAATGTGGCGGCGTTATTTTTTCTGAAATATATTAATTTTGGTATTCATACGATTAATGCCGCTGCTTCTTTCTTTGGCGCCGGGAAAGATATTCTTTCCGGTTTTAACTGGCTCGTACCTTTAGGCATATCCTATTATGCGCTTTCGTTAATAGGATATGTTGTAGATGTTTATTTTGGAATTGCTGTGCCGCAGAAAAATCCAGCCAAGCTGGCTTTGTACGGGATGTTTTTTCCTGTGATGGTGTCAGGCCCTATTTTACGTTACAGAGAGGATGGGGAACAGTTCTTTGAACCGCATCCGTTTGATTATAAACAAGTAACGCAAGGTATGCAGCGGATGCTTTGGGGTTTTTTTAAGGAACTGGTGATATCTGAGAGGATGGCGCTGATTGTTAATACGATTTATGGTAATTACGAGGCATATCCCGGGGTATATATCTGGTTAGGAACAGTAGCTTTTGCATTTCAGCTATATACGAATTTTTCCGGTGGTATGGATATTGTATTAGGATTGGCCCAGACCTTCGGACTGAAGCTGCCGGAAAATTTCAGAAGACCGTTTTTTTCTAAAAATATATCCGAGTATTGGCGCAGATGGCATATTTCGTTGGGTGTGTGGATGAAAGAGTATGTTTTTTATCCCTTGCTGCGTTCTTCTTTTTTTACCAAACTAAGTAAGGATATGAGAAAGAAGTTTGGAAAAAAGAGAGGAAAGCAGATAACAACATTTGCCGGTATGTTTCTTTTGTGGTTTTCAGTAGGTATTTGGCATGGCGGGGACTGGAAATATATTATTGGTTCCGGTCTGCTGCACTGGTTTTATATTGTCAGCGGCGAACTGCTTGAGCCTTGGTATTTAAAATGTATGGAAAAACTGCACATCAATCCTAAAGCTCGTGCAGTGGATATTTTACGGATTGTCAGAACTTTTTTCCTTGTAAATATTGGGTTTGTATTTTTCAGGGCGTCCAGCGTGGGAGACGCATGGAGAATGTTGAAATCAGCTGCGACTGTGTTTAATCCGGGGATTTTAATCGGAGGGCAGATTTTTGAATTGGGATTGGACTGGATAGAGTTTACGATTGCGGTCGTATCCCTGCTGATTCTGTTTGGTGTATCGTTAATGCAGCGTAAGGGCGATGTGAGGGAACGGATTAGGGAAAAAGCGATGCCTGTCCGATGGCTCATCTGGTATGCATTGCTATTCTATGTGATTTTGCTGGGATATTATGGGCCGGGCTTTAGCACGGCGGAATTTATTTACCAGGGGTTCTAGAATTGGTTAGGCACAGTAACCTGTGAGGAGATGGATATGGATAAAATTGCAGTTTTAATTCCATGCTATAACGAGGAGAAAACAATAGAAAAGGTGGTAAAGGATGCGCATGAGGCGCTTCCGGAAGCCGTGATTTATGTATATGACAATAATTCCAGTGACAGGACAGTGGAACTGGCTAGTAAGGCAGGCGCTGTTATCCGTTATGAACGAAAACAGGGAAAGGGCAATGTAATCCGGAGGATGTTTCGTGAAATTGATGCGCGCTGTTATATCATGATTGACGGGGATGATACCTATCCATTGGAATATGCAAGGGAAATGGCGGATAAAGTATTGCTGGAAGGTTCGGATATGGTAGTTGGAGACAGATTGTCCTCTACTTATTATCAGGAGAACAAGCGCCCATTTCATAACATGGGAAATGGCCTGGTAAAAGCGAGCATTAATATGCTTTTTCATTCGGATATAAGGGACATTATGACGGGCTACCGTGCTTTCAGCTATCAGTTCGTTAAGACCTTTCCTGTATTATCCAAGGGATTTGAGATAGAGACGGAAATGACAATTCATGCGGTCTATAATAATATGCAGGTGGATAACGTGGTGGTGAATTATCGGGATCGGCCTGCGGGGAGTGAATCCAAACTGAATACGTATACAGATGGCATAAAGGTCTTGAATACTATATTGAAAATGTTCAGACAATATAAGCCGTTAGCATTTTTCTGTATTGTAGCTGTGGTTCTGACGGTTCTTTCCGTTGGTTTTTTTGTCCCAGTATTTATTGATTTTTTAAAAACCGGAATGGTGGATAAATTTCCCACGCTTATTGTCTGCGGCTTTGTGGAGCTTGCGGCGCTGCAGTCAGTTTTTGCAGGTTTGATTCTTCACAATATCGGTATAAAAGGAAGAAGAGATTTTGAACTTCAGCTGAATGATATTGAAGACAGATATCAGGTTAAAATAAAGGAGATGTGAAAATCTGGTTACCTTAAGATTTTATGAATACCATTGCGGGCGAATTTAAAAAAGCATATACTTATATAGGAGAAAAGACAGATATATTGTCTGTGGAATTACAGACAGGAGGATGAACAATGGATATACGGATAAAAAGAAAGAAGACCTTGCTGGCTTTGCTGTTGGTAGTGTCAGTCATGTTCTCTGCTTGTGGAAAACAAGAAACGGCAAGTACAGATACGGATGACATTGATGAGTTAAAGGCACAGATTGAATCATTGGCAGCGGAGAACGAAGAATTGAAGCAGCAGCTGGAGAAGTTTACTGCGGAAGAAAGTCAGCCCGCAGAAACGGAAATGGTGCAGGCTACGGAAACCGTGCCGCAGGAAGAAACGGTTCAGGAGGAGGTTCCTCAGGAAGACAGACTGAATATTGTGGTGTTTGGTGACAGTATCTGGGATATGGACAGAGGGGATACGGGTATTGCTGCCCAGGTTGCTAATTATATGAATGCAGATGTGTATAATTGTGCAGTAGGCGGCAGCAGAGCAACATTGAAGGATGGGGAGTCACCGGATAATTTTGAAAAGTGGGATTCTTCATCACTTATGGGAATGTGCAATATACTTGCCGGAAAGGTTGATCCTGAATTTTTGGAAGGTTATCCTGCCGGAGGTGTTATTCGGAACGTAAATCCTCAGACCGTTGATTATTATATTATTGCTTATGGGTTGAATGATTATTTTTCCGGTGCTCCGATAGCAGTCGAGGGAAGTGACAGTTGGGATGCACACGGCTATGCCGGTGCTTTGCGGAATGCGATTTTATTGTTAAGTCAGATCAGTCCGCAGGCTAAGGTACTATTGATTTCACCTACCTATTGTCAGTTTTATAAAGATGGGGCTATGTACACCGACAGTAATATGAAGGATTACGGACAGGGAACGCTGACACAGTATGCGAATGCAGCAAGGAATGTTGCGGAAACAAATAACACATTATATATTGATGCATACAGTACGATGGGGATAACTCCATATACGGCAGATCAGTATTTGGAGGATGGTGTTCATCTTACGATAGAAGGACGCTCCCTATATGCAAAAGCAGTTGCAAGCTGTCTAAAATATGGAAAACCTGGTGAGGTTTCCGGAAACTCTGTTTATTATTAATTATCTTAAAATAAAAGCTTACAGCAAGGACCCTTTTGGGCGTGGCTGTAAGCTTTTATTATGCAATCAATGAGAGGCCAGATAGGCGCTTAGTTCAGGAACTTCTTCCATTAAAAGATTTGTAAAATAAATGGCACCTTCCGGATTTAAGTGGTCCGCATCTCCAAAATACTGGAGATTGGTTTCAAAACGTTTATCATGAGAATAATCATAATAGGATACTCCTTGTGTTACTGCTATTTCATTAATAGTAGTATAAAAGTCATATAAAAACTGGTCGGAGACATATTGATTGTAATAAACAGTAAAAGGGGTGGTGATTAAAACCGGTGTAACCTTTTTTGATTTGCATAGCAGAATCATATTAATTAGTGCCTGCTGATTAAGCTTAAATTTCCTGTTTTTACTGACTTTCCTGGCGATTTTTGATAAAATATCTGCAAGGGTATTGAATCGGTGAGCCGATTTTTCTTGCAGGCCATACCTTAAATTTCTCATCAAAGGA
>JAXEUM010000065.1:0-12597 GCA_034114925.1 Oliverpabstia sp. | reverse complement strand
AACGAATACAACTACGTTTGGTCTCTTGCAAATAGCTGTGGGAGTAACGAATGCTTTCACGGTGGTTCTCTCTCATCAGTTTGGTGCAAAGCAAGAAGAGAGAATGAAAAAAACGGTATCCAATTCTTTGTGGATTACTGTAGTGATGAGTGTTTTGCTGGGGGTGGGTTCCTTTTTTGGAGCAAGGCCGTTGATGAATTTGTTGGGAACTCCGAATGATATTGTGGAACAGTCTGTGATCTATATTCAAATTTATGGCGGTTTGATTGCCGGTCAGTTATTTTATAATGCGGCATCGGCGATATTGAAAGCTCTGGGAGATTCCAAGACTCCTTTATATTTCCTGATTATTTGTTCTGTACTGAATGTTATTTTGGATTTGATTTTTGTGTTGGTGTGGAAGCAGGGGGTGCAGGGTGTCGCCTGGGCAACGGTGATTTCTCAAACGATTTCAGCAGTGCTTTGTATCGTCTATATGTTTAAAAAGTATACTATTTTGCGCTTCAACAGAAAAGAAGCAGCAGCGGATAAGAAGATCATGGGTGAAATTCTCAGAATCGGTATCCCTCTGGGGTTGACCAATGCGCTTCTGGCAGTAGGGATGATGGTAGTGACGGGCGTAGTCAATTCTTTTGGATCGGATATTGTAGCTGTCTATACGGTTGGAGGAAAGGTAAATCAGATCGCGGCGGTTTCTTTTGGTCAGTTGGCTTTTTCAGTTGCTGTTTTTGCGGGACAAAATTACGGAGCTGAGAGGTATGACAGAATCATAAGTGGAATCAAAAAGGCCTTGATTATGGTAGTTGTTCTCAGTGTCATTTCATCTGTAGCTATTTTTGCTGGTGCAAAACAGGTGGCATTACTGTTTTTGAATGCAGATGAAGTGGGGATTTTGAATGATTCTGCTCAGATGATTCGAATTGTTTCTTGTTTCTATATTTTTTTGGGAGCAATATGGGTTTACAACAATGCACTTAGAGGCGTAGGTTATGTAAAGGCTACCATCCTGTCGTCTATAGTAGAATTGTTTGCCAAGGTGGGCTTGTCTATTTGTTTTGCGAAAATTTTTGGCTATGTGGGAATCTGGTATGCTGAGCCTATAGGATGGATTTTAGGGCTGATTGTATCAGGCGTGATATTCCACAGAAAAAAATGGATGAAAAGTTTTGTTTAAAACTTATATTTTTCATTGACAAAAAAAGCGATAATTGGTAGAATTGGTGTCAAAGCTGTTTGACGCATTACTAAGAGAAAGCGGGTGTGATATGAAACAGAGAGTTTTATCTATATTAGTAGACAATACAGCAGGTGTTTTGAGTCGTGTATCCGGCCTTTTTAGCCGTCGGGGATATAATATTGACAGTTTGACAGTAGGTGTTACTGCTGATCCGAATTATTCCCGTATGACTGTTGTTTGCAGTGGTGACGATCAGGTATTAGATCAGATTGCAAAGCAGTTAAATAAACTGGTTGATGTAAGAGATATTAAAATACTTGAGCCAGATTCCAGTGTGGTTCGAGAATTGATTCTTATTAAGGTGAGAGTATCAAAGGCTAACAGGCAGCATGTTACTGCCATAGCAGATATTTTCAGAGCAAAAGTAATTGACGTATCCATTGATTCCATGGTGTTAGAATTGACAGGTACAAAGTCCAAACTGGAAGCATTTATCAATCTTCTCAGTGACGGAAATGAGATTTTAGAACTTGCCAGAACCGGCGTATCCGGTTTGTCCAGAGGTTCTGATTACGTTTTGTTTTTATAAGAGCGCTAGAGGGGAGACCCCCTAACCATAAAGATCGCAGTTGTTCGTGTTGGATTTTACGGCCTGAACTTAAGAAGCGATGATGAAATCAATACATAACTTAGGAGGAGTTAATAATGGAAAATAGGATTTTTTATCAGGAAGATTGTAACTTGTCTTTATTAGAGGGACAGACAATTGCAGTGATCGGTTATGGAAGCCAGGGACATGCTCATGCACTGAATGCAAAAGAATCTGGCTGTAATGTGATCATCGGTCTGTACGAAGGAAGCAAATCCTGGGCAAAAGCAGAAGCACAGGGATTTGAAGTATACACAGCAGCAGAAGCTGCAAAGAGAGCTGATATTATCATGATTCTTATCAATGATGAGCTTCAGGCTGATATGTATAAAAAAGATATTGAGCCAAATCTGGAAGCAGGTAATATGCTGATGTTTGCCCATGGATTCAATATTCATTTTGGATGTATCACTCCTCCGGCTGATGTTGATGTTACCATGGTAGCGCCAAAAGGTCCTGGTCATACAGTAAGAAGCGAATATCAGGTAGGAAAAGGTGTTCCTTGTCTGGTTGCTGTTCAGCAGGATGCTACAGGAAAAGCTATGGATCGCGCGCTGGCTTATGCACTGGCTATCGGTGGAGCAAGAGCAGGAGTTTTGGAGACTACTTTCCGTACCGAGACAGAAACAGATTTGTTTGGTGAGCAGGCTGTGTTGTGCGGCGGTGTTTGTGCATTGATGCAGGCAGGATATGAAACATTGGTAGAGGCAGGTTATGACCCGAGAAATGCTTATTTTGAGTGTATTCACGAGATGAAACTGATTGTTGACCTGATTTATCAGTCTGGATTTGAAGGAATGAGATATTCTATTTCTAATACAGCAGAATACGGCGATTACGTTACAGGTCCTAAGATTATTACAGAAGATACCAAAAAAGCTATGAGAAAAATCCTTTCTGATATTCAGGATGGTACATTTGCGAAAGAATTTCTTCTGGATATGTCTCCGGCAGGACGTCAGGTACATTTTAAGGCAATGCGTAAATTGGCAGCAGAGCATCCTTCTGAGATTACAGGTAAAGAAGTTCGTAAACTGTATAGCTGGAACGGAGAAGATAAACTGATTAACAACTAATAATCAATAGAAACAACCAAACTTTCATAAGGACATAGTCACTCTCTTTCAGGAAAGTGACTATGTTTTTTTATAAACTCTTAAGAAAAAATGGAAAAAGCTTTAATACTTTTCTGGTATTATTTTTTGAAAATGATAAAAGGAGAGTGTTAAATGAATTACTTTTTAGTAGAGGCAGTTTTGGGGATCGCGGTGATGATTTTCCCTTTTCTGCTTTTTGTAATGATAAGAAAAATGCGTTGCCTTCACGGACTGGGAATTATTTTGTTGGGAATTTACCTGGGAATGGTATGGAATGTGACCGGGTTACCTGATATTTTTAATTTTCACTGGGAAATCCGCGGGGGGATCAGTGTGATACCATTTAAAGATTTTAGCGCCTTCGGCTGCATTGCCAATGTTGTAATGTTAATGCCTCTGGGATTTTTTCTGCCGCTTTTATGGAAAAATTGCAGATCTCTCTGGAAAATGATTGCAGCCGGATGTGTGGTATCCATTTTTATCGAAAGTTTACAGTTGTTTGCTTTTCGTGCTACAGATATTGATGATCTTCTTATGAATACCCTTGGAGGAGCAGCGGGATATGGCTGTTATGTAGCAGTAACGAAATGGTTTCCCGGTTGGAAGGAAATATGGAGCAGCCCTTTACAAAGCCGACAGGAAAGACAGGAATGTATCAGTGTATTTTTACTGGTGATTGTTTTAAGAATACTCATATATCCCTTACTTTCTGCCTGGGTGATTATGGGTATGTAAAAATGCTAAATATGGAGAAAATTTTGTATGACAGATAGTTCTTTTTCATCCTTTCTACAGGCAAATCCAATTTTTCGAGGGGGGAAATACAAATCAAGAGGCAGTTCTGTCAGTTCTCCGCTGGCAAGTTCGTCCTGAACAAATTCTCGTATAACACAGGCTGTTCCCAGACTGATTTTGGCAAATTCAATGAGAAGATCCATAGTGGAAACCTCCAGTATATGAGTAAGTTCCATACCTTTTTCAAGAAAAACATGGTTTACATATTGGCGGGTAATATTTTCTTCATCCAGCATCATAAAGGTGGCAGTCTGATAGAATTCTTTTGGGTCAGAACGAAGCTTCAAATGTTCCAGATATGTTTCAGTAGCTACAAAAGTATCCTGAATTTTCTGGAGTGGCTGAAAATAAATATTTTTTTGAGAGGAAGGTTCTCCGATCAGTCCGATATCTATTTTGTTTTCTTCTAACAGAGCCAATGTCTGATAAGTGGACTGATTGGAAATGGAAATCTGTACATGGGGGTATGCTTTGATAAATCGTTGCAGATAAGGTAATAAAATATATCTGCATAAGGTAGTACTGACCCCAATACGTAAGTGAGCAATACCAAGAGAATGATGGCGAGCGATGGTTTCTTCTCCTTTCATTAAAGTAGAAAATGCTTCAGAAGTATGTTGGTATAAAATCTCTCCTTCAGAAGTAAGCGAGACGCCCCGGGAAGTTCTTTTGAACAGAGTTGTATTTAGGTTATTTTCTAATTTACGAATAGATTTGCTGATGGCTGGCTGACTGATGTAGAGTTCTTTTGCAGCTCGGGAAATATTTCCGTTCTTTGCTACTGTGTGAAATACGTGATAAAGGGTAAGATTTTCTTCCATAGGGTTCCTTTCGGTGGATGATTTCCATAAATTGTCAGGGAGTAGAAAGTATTTTTTACTCATATAACTATCAGTTATGACAAATATATTTAATATGTATTAGTATTATAGCAAGAAATGTGCTAGAATAGCAACCAGAAAATATTCAGGAGGATGAAGAATATGGGAATGACGATGACGCAGAAAATTCTTGCAGCGGCAGCAGGTCTTGATAAGGTAGAAGCAGGTCAGTTAATTGAGGCCGATCTGGACCTGGTTCTGGGAAACGATATTACATCTCCGGTTGCAATTCATGAAATGGAAAAAATGACAGTAAATACTGTTTTTGATAAAAATAAAGTTGCTTTGGTTATGGATCATTTTATTCCGAATAAAGACATTAAATCAGCACAGCATTGTAAATGTGTGCGTGAATTTGCCTGCAAACATGAGATAACAAATTATTTTGATGTGGGAGAAATGGGAATTGAACATGCGCTTCTTCCGGAGAAAGGTTTGACAGTGGCAGGCGATGTGATTATCGGAGCTGATTCCCATACATGTACGTATGGAGCATTGGGAGCATTTTCTACAGGAGTGGGAAGTACAGATATGGCAGCGGGCATGGCAACCGGAAAAGCCTGGTTTAAAGTTCCTTCTGCTATTAAATTTAATATTGTGGGAAAACCCTCCAAATGGGTCAGCGGTAAAGATGTGATCTTACATATTATTGGTATGATTGGCGTGGATGGAGCATTATATAAATCGATGGAATTTGTGGGAGAGGGAATTCATAATCTGTCTATGGATGATCGATTTACAATTGCCAATATGGCAATAGAAGCAGGAGGAAAGAATGGAATTTTCCCGGTGGACGATGTGGCTATGGCTTATATGAAAGAACATTCCAAACGTTCCTGGAAAGTATTTGAAGCTGATGAAGATGCAATTTATGATGCAGAATATACCATTGATCTTAGTACCCTTCGTCCTACAGTAGCTTTTCCTCATTTGCCGGAAAATACCAAAACCATTGACGAAATCACGGAAGAAGTGAAAATTGACCAGGTTGTGATTGGTTCTTGTACCAATGGAAGAATTGACGATTTAAGGATAGCAGCAGAGATTTTCGCAGACCATAAAGTGAAAAAAGGAATTCGCTGTATCGTAATTCCGGCAACACAGAATATATATCTTCAGGCTATGGAGGAAGGACTGTTAAAAATTTTTATCGAAGCGGGAGCAGTTGTCAGTACACCGACTTGTGGTCCTTGTCTGGGAGGCTATATGGGAATACTGGCAGAACAGGAACGGTGTGTATCTACTACCAATCGTAATTTTGTAGGTCGTATGGGACATGTGGAATCAGAGATTTATCTGGCAAGTCCGGCGGTAGCTGCCGCCAGCGCGGTAACCGGAAGGATTTCTTCACCGGAAGAATTGGAATTCTAGGAGGCGATATCAAATGAAAGCAGAAGGAAAAGTATTTAAGTATGGAGATAATGTGGATACGGATGTGATTATTCCGGCTCGCTATCTGAACTCTTCAGATCCGGCAGAATTGGCTACGCATTGTATGGAAGATATTGATAAAGAATTCGTAAATCAAGTAAAAAAAGGAGATATTATTGTAGCAAATAAAAACTTTGGCTGCGGTTCTTCCAGAGAACATGCCCCGATTGCGATAAAAGCGGCAGGTGTCAGTTGTGTGATCGCCGAAACTTTTGCCCGGATATTTTATAGAAATGCCATTAATATCGGCTTGCCCATCATAGAATGTCCGGAGGCTGCCCGGGGAATAGACGCAGGAGATGATGTGGAAGTGGATTTTGACAGTGGTATGATATATAATAAAACCAAGGGAACAGAATTTAAGGGGCAGGCATTTCCGGAGTTTATGCAAAAGATTATAAAAGCAGAAGGTCTGGTAAATTATATCAATAGTCAGAATTAACATTTAGGATAAAAAACAATGCTGTGCCTGGGTAATACAGGCATAGCATTTTAAAATAGTATCAAATGATGAAAAAAATAAGAAAATTGAAAAAATTTTATTTTATGCTTTACAATTGAGTATGTATTTGCTATAATACATCTTACCGGGGTATGGCGTAGCTTGGTAGCGCGCACGGCTGGGGGCCGTGAGGTCGCAGGTTCAAATCCTGTTGCCCCGACTTAAAAGTGCTTATAAAATGGCACTTTTTTTAATTCGTGTTGTATTTCGTGTTGCATGATTCAGATATGTTTTTTCACAAAGTTCCGTGAAATGATTATTGATCTTATCATTCATTTTTTGCATTTCTTCATTAATAACATTTCGGTACACTGTCTTCATGACATAATCTGTTTTCCATCCCCCATATTGCATGATATATTGATCCGGTACACCGATTGCATGAAGAATAGATGCTGCATAATGCCGTAAGTCATGAAACCGGAAATCTGGAAGATTATTCTTTTTTAGCGCTCGTTTTAGCGCCTTTGTTACATTGTAAGGTTTCATGTTTATAATTCTTCCGTTAATACCAGAAAGGCGTTGAATGACAAAATCAGGGGCGTGTATGGTGCGGTATGATGATAATGTTTTTGGCGGTTTGATCTTATAGCTGCCATCCTCACAAAGTGCTAGTGATTTGTTGATTGTAATAATGTTTCCGTCAATATCACTCGACTCCAAAGCACAAATTTCTCCTAATCTCATAGCACAAAATGCACCAAGGTACACGGCAATTTCCAGAGAAGTCCCTTTTATTGAATTAATTAACTTTTTTATGTCTGTATCGGAAGGAGTATACAGTTCAGGTTTCTGTCTCTGTGGTAAATTTACTTTTGTGATAAATCGGAACCCTGGGCAATAAAAAGTTACAGCAGCAGACAATAGACCGTAAGCATTACGTACTGTTTTGGGAGCATGTTTTTCAGAATATTGATTAATCCAGTTTTGAATTGTAACTGAATCCAGTTTACACAATGGAATATCCAATATATCCTTATAAGCATTTTTATGAGCAGATTTATATTCTCTTAATGTAGTGGGAGAGAGAATATTTGTTTTTGCGGATATGTATCCATCCAAAGCCTGAGAGAATGTCATGGTATCATAGGAATGTGTATGAGTCTCTTTTTCAGCAGCCCATTCTGCAGCAATCTGTTCGCATTTCCTTTTTCCTTTTGGACCGGGGATATCACAAGTAAAAGACTTGTAGATTCTTTTCTTTTTTGTTGTACCATCCGGTTGTGGAATTTCTTCAGTGTGTGAGTACACTTGTACACGCCAGGAGCCGGAGGGTAGTTTCTTTGCTACTGCCATATTTCATCTTCCTTTCTATTTTGGGTATAAAAATAACAGCCATCGAAAATATGTTCCGATTGCAAGGCTGTTCCGAAGATGATACAATATTTTATGAATTGGGGTATCATTCTTCGGAATGTTACTTGACCGTCTGGTGTTGGTAGCACCGGGCGGTTTTCTTTAGTTTAAAAGCTCTGAAATCGTAATGGCAAGATCCTGATAAATTCCTACCGTAATAGGTATAGAAAAAGGCACAATCATTGGAGCTGCATCTTCTTCGTATCGATATACAGTGGTCCGTTCCTTGGCCGGGTCAACAATCCAGTATTCTCGGACACCAAAATCAGAGTAGAGGGCGTTCTTGGTAGAATAGTCCATTTTTCGGCTGCTGGGGGAAATAATCTCAATCACAAAATCAGGCGCACCATTGCATCCTTTGTCAGTGAGCTTGTTTTTGTCACAAATCACACTGATATCTGGCTCTACATAGTTTTTATTCTCTTCTCCAAGAAACACGGCAAATGGTGCAGGATAGACCTCACAGGAGCCATGCTGAGATTTGATATATTCCCTTAATGTTCCGGATAGTTCCATTACAAGTTTCTGGTGGATGCGGCTGGGTGGAGTCATGTTATAAATTTTTCCATTGATTAGTTCTGCACGTTCCCCATCCGGCAAAGCATAGATATCTTCCAGCGTATAAGTGACTGTTTTTGGTAATGGCATAGTAACAACTCCTTTCATAATAATTATAGACGGATACGATTTGACAAATACATTCCTTTGACATATAATATACTTAACAAGACAGCCGACAGGTAGGTGCAAGCTACCTGATCCGGCGAATTAAATGAACTTTATTGAGTAAAGCCACCCATCCGGCCAAGGAACAGGGCGGCTTTACTTATTTTTGAGATTTAGAATTGCTACGATCAGGCTGGCAGTTGCCAGGATTATCATAAATTCCTCATATGTACTCATAAGCATTCCCCTTTCCGACAAGACTCGGATCAGGAACCAGCACGCCCCTCGGCTGCCAGGGTAAGTATATTATATTTTGTGTTGCCCGGCACTGTAGTACCGGGCGTGAATAGAGGTTTATTGATCAATTTTATCAATAGAAATACCAGGAATTGTAATGGTTCCACCTAATGTAGATTCGTAACTAATAGTGCCAAGTGAAATGCCGTAAATAGTGATTGTATCATCTTCCAAAATACGAGAATCAACAATAGAAGGATCGTAAGCACAGTAAAGCATTTGATCGTAATCGTCATTCACAGCAAAACGAATTTGAATTTCATCTGAACCTTCAATTACCTGAACTACAGTACCTTTAAATTTTACTTTTTCACCAGTATAATCATCAGGATTTCGGGCGAGGTTGTCATAAGTGATACCAGTTTCATATCCCTTCTTTTCCTTTTCTGCTTGCTTCTTAGCTTCTTCTTCTGCTGCCTTTTTTGCAGCAGCTTCTTCCTCTGCCTTTTTCTTAGCTGCCTCTTCTTCTGCTTTTTGTTTTTCCTGTTCGGCAGCAATCTTCCTTGCTTCTGCTTCAGCAACTTCCATTTCTTCAAACGGTTTCATTTCTTTTTTGTATTCATCATATTCGGTTTGAAGAGAATCAAAATCAGTTTGAAGCTGAGTTAAAGAATCTTGTGTTGAAACGAGTTCGGCTTGAATGGATTCTTTTTCAGAAACTACTTTGTCATATTCTTCTTGGCTTGGTCCGCCACAAGCAGAGAATGATAAAGCAAGTGATGTGGTAAGCAATACAGTTACAAGTTTCTTTTTCATTTGTAAATTCCCCCTTGGAGTATATTATTAAAACGCTTTTGGCGAATTAATTCATCTTTACTACTCCAAGACCAGGCTCGAAGTAGATTATATAATTATCGACAACAGTATACATTCCGTATTTCTGCCGGTATCTTTCTAAAGCATCTTTCAAAAATTCTTCTGTCACTTCCAGGTATTCCGCCATATCATATAGATTCCTGCATCCATGTTCATAGCTTTTTATTATCCCGAGCAGACCGATCTGACGGTTGTATGCCCACATTCTTGCCCGGAGTTCCTGTTTCCTATTGGAAACAGAAGATTGGTCAAGGATATTTCCTACGGTGGTGTAGTGATGACCGAGTTCTTCTGCCAGGACGCAGGATTTTTCTTTATTTGGTAATCGCTGTTCAATAGCAACACAGCCATTGTAATATAATCCTTTCAAACCAGACACATCGGTTAAATCCATTTCAGTTACGGAAATCCCATCGTGTTCTATTTGTAGTTCTTCGTAAGTCAAATCAATCACTCCTTCGGGCGTGCAGCGATTAACAAGCGCTTGTATTCTTCGATTTTTGATAGTTCTTCAGCGGTAAAATCTTCTCCGTCTTTATGAGCAGCAAGAGCGAAAGTCGAATAGGTGTTGTCTGATATCATTTTTTCAAGTTCATCAGCACTTATGCCGAGAGCATTGCAGATTTTACATACATTCACATATCCGGCTTTTTCAGCACCACGTTCCAAGATAGCTTTTACTGTTGAATATGGTAGTCCAGAGATTTTTACAATATCAGATACTTTCATATTATTTTTTTCCATTATTGTTCTGAGTATTTCTGCTCTTTGTTCCATAGGTAGCACCTCCATAACTTGATATTACAATATTGCATTATAAATGTAAATATAAAATTGCAAAATTTTGCAAAAAAGTTGTTGACAATTACGCAATAATGCAATACTATAACAATATGAATTGCGGAATTGCGCAATGGAAAGGAGGAAAAAAGTTGCCAGAAGTAAAAGTAGAAAACTTAGAAGCTGAAATGAAAAGAAAAAAGATATCAAGACAGGATATTGCCCGTATTTTAGGTTTATCCTATAGGACTATTCACTCTCGTTTTAATGGTGAATCAGAATGGGGATATTCAGAATGTGTATTAATACGTGATACATATTTTCCAGATATGGAACTTTCTTATTTATTTCAGACAGTAAAACAGGACTTTGCAGAAGAGCCGGAGAAGGAGGTGAAGTGATAAATGTGGGTGCCAAAGTGGTATTTTGAAACACAATCAAGAAAAATGAATGAATTGGAGCGAAGAGTAAAAAGACTGGAACTTATTTGTTTAGCAGATGCCCAAAACAAGATAGCCAGCCTCCGAGATGCAGAGACTGGCACAATTACGAAAGATGGATGCTTAACTGTTGAGGAAATCATCAATCAAGGCACTGACACTAGATGAATCTTTATCAATCAAATTATAAAGACGGATCAATTCGGTTGCATTGAAAATATCAGACTCAGTATTTGATATTTCTATAGCATATTTACTTTTTTCGTCTTGCATCCTTAGTGAGAGCATACAACTGTCAGGTGGTTCAATAGGGAATGATGAAAAAGCTGGTTCAAAAACAAGAAGTAATAAGACACCTGTTTTAAAAGAAGCAAAATAACTATTATTTCGTGAAAGCTCATTTGTAGTACCATCGAAAGAAAGAAAATCGTGTTCTCCTGGTAATGGCTTAATAAGAAAGTCAGGATTAATAGTTTTCCAGCGTAAGTTTCGTTCTCTTGTTTTAGAAATTGTTTTATCAATAAAATTACTAATGTCTATTTTATCCATAATATTTACTCCTTTTTTGAAAGTCTTGCAATTAAAAAGTTAATATCGTTTCGTATTTTTGTAGTATTAGATTCCGTAATCCCCTTTTTTAACAAATGGGTACACCTGAATGCATGAAATACGCAACGGGGAGAAGAAATAAATAGATATTTCAGTTGATATTCAAATACTTTCGTTTGTAGTGTGTCTTGAATTTGTATTGAAATAAGATTATCATTCCAAATATTTTGCCGCAAGGCGAGCAGAGAAGCTAAAAGATCATTTCGTTCTTCTTTGTATATTTCTTTTTGAGTAGCTGCTTTTGCATATATTTTATGAAAAATACCGAGAGAAAGAATGAAACTTATAATTCCCAGAATATCAGCAAAGCGACTAAATACAACCCAATTCATAGTAGAATCCTCCTATAAAGAATTCTACCATAATACGAAAAATATTTCAAATATTAAGAAAAATAATTCATGTAAAGAGAAAGGAGAGTGATTGTAAAAATGAGATTTTACGAATCACAACTTTTAGAAAAGATAGGATTTGATTTCTACTGCGATATTGCAAGAAATATCGTGAAAGTAAGAGAAACTGAAGGAGTGACACAGAAAGAACTTGCCGAAAAATGCAAAATAAAAGAATCAAGGCTTTCTGCTATTGAATGTGTAAAGACACGGGTGAAATTGGATGAATTGAAAAAGATTTCAGAGGTTTTAAAAGTATCTGAAGATTGGCTGATTGATGCAGAAATAGATTCTCAAATCGGAGAATGTCTGTACCTTGTCTGGACAGAAGATTGTTCGGAAATGAAATTTTACCAAAAAGCAACAAGTAAACGAATGGCATATCTGCTGTTTGAAAAACGTTTAAATAAATTAGGATTTTCATTAACATCTTTCGTAAATCCGAGGGTGCGTGTTTTTGTAAAATTAGTCGGCATTCCAACGGGAGAAAATGATTTAAAAAAATATTTCCCGAAACTGGATAAAAATACAGACGAATTGATACCAGAACATTGAGTATTTCTTAGAGTAGCAATTTGGTAAATAGTCAAGAACTATTTTGAAAAGTTTTTCATACAAAAGGGTAACCTTAATAGACCTACGGCTTAACAGAAACGTAAGTTCGATATGCGATATGGATTACCTACTCTTTTCCGGAGAGTAGAGTTGG
>JAXEUM010000064.1:0-52876 GCA_034114925.1 Oliverpabstia sp. | reverse complement strand
ATTCCTTTCGGGAATGAGGAAAGAAGATCGCTTGCATCCGATCATAACTATTGTGATCTATTATTCCGAGTATGTGTGGGATGGACCGATGTGCCTGAAGGATATGATCGTGGAGATGCCGGAGGAGATAGAGAGAATTTTTTCGGATTATAAGATGAATCTTGTCCAGATGAGAGACAGTGGTCAGTATACGTTCCATAATGAAGATGTACGAACGGTTTTCGAAATATCCCGGGAAATATTTCAGGGGAATTTTGAAAAGATAAACAGGGAATATAAAGATTGGGACATTAATCAGGAACTGATTCGTGTAATCGGGAAGATCACCGATTCGTCAAAACTAATGGAGCAGAAAATGGAAGGAGAGAAGGGGAATATGTGTACAGCTTTAAGGAAATTGGAAGAAGAGTGTGAGCGAAAAGGGCATGCAAGGGGACTGGAAGCAGGAATTATCAACATGGTTTCTGTAATGAGAGAATTACAGATCGAGCAGGAAGTTATCCTTCAGAAGTTACAGGAGAAGTTTCAGTTGAAGAGAGAAGAGGCAGAGAAATTTTTGAGTACAGAGATGGAACAAAAGAAGTAAATATTGTTTGAAACTTTTGATCGGATATTTTTCCAGTACATCTCCCAAAAGATCTAGAAAAACTTTTGCAGGATATGTTAAAAATTATAGAAAAATACGAGGTATCACGTTTTTTCTCTTGAACAGTTAGAATTAATCAAAAAATTAACCGCATCTCGCACCAAAAAGGGGGATGCGGTTTAAAATATTCCGCAAGAATTGTACTGTGGCAAAAGCGCATTTGGCTGCAGAAGCAACCCGCCACAGGCGGAGAAGCTGTTACACCAGCTCCTGATTTTTTTTCAGAGTATCCAGAATAATATTCTGGGTGTATTTTCCGATAAATTTTTTGTCCTCCCGTGACAATTCCGATGGAATGATCGGTTGACAGTATTCAATGACCACGTGGGTCTTTTTTATTTTTGGAAATTGTTTTTCAAAAATGGATACGGTATTGTTCAGAGCGATGGGTACGATGGGACAGTTGGTCTTTGTGGCCAGCTTGAAGCTTCCTTCGTGAAATTCCAGCATATCCAGGTCGCTTTCATTTCTGTTTCTGGTTCCTTCCGGAAAGATACAGATAGAAATCCCTTCTTTGATTTTTTCAATGCCCGTCAAAATGGTTTTCAGTCCTTTTTTAATATCTTTTCTGTCCAGAAAGAGACAGTGCAGATAGCGCATCCAATTGGAGAGCAGAGGGATTTTTTCCATTTCTGCTTTTGCCACATAGCCGGTAAGTCCCTGGCAACGGGTATAGGTGAGAAGAATATCGAAAAAGCTCCGGTGGTTGCCGATAAACAGCACAGCCTGATCTTTTGGAATATTTTCTTCTCCAATTACGGTTACTTTTACGCCTGTAAGCCACAGAATAAAACGGAAAACAGCCTGAATAATTCGAAGGGAACTGATATCCTTGGCCCGGGGATTGAATTTGCCAATAATCCACTCGATGATGAGAAGAGGGATAGATAAAATAAGGTATCCGATCACTGTAATACATACCAAAATAAATCGTATCATAAGAACCTCCCATATGTAATTCAATAAATATATTTTGTGTGTAACTGTAATAAGCAGAGAATAGTTACACATTTTTTTATTATACAGGAATGTTAAAAAAAAATCCACATAAAATAGAAGCAATGAAGAGTAAGTGGTATGGTCTGTATGGAGAAAGGATTTTTATGGCTCTGTCTTTTGGTGATGTTGGCAACAGGGAGTGGCGGCTGTGCTGCATCAGCGGAGAAAAATGAGAAAACTCAAAAGGTAGATTTTACGGTAGTGAAACATGAAGATTTTCCTGAAGAAATAAAAAAGGTGATTGATGAGAGAAAGCAAGAGGAATTTCAGATGACCTATCAGAGTGAGGAGGAATTGTATATCCTAAAAGGATATGGGATTCAAAGTACCGGGGGGTACAGCATTCAGGTGGAGTATGTAGCAGAAAATACAGATGAAATTCATATAAAAACCAGATTGATAGGCCCGTCATCCCGGGAAGAGCAAAAAGATATTATTTCTTGCCCTTATCTGGTGGTGAAAATGGAAAATCGGGATAAAAAAGTAATCTTTGATTAAGGAGGATGGAAATTTTGGAATTTATGAAAAAAAATCTACTGATGCTCAGGAAAAAAAGTGAGGCAGAAAATCAGCTGACATTCGATGAAGATTTTAATGTACCGGATACAAAACCGGATATCAGCAGCATGATTCAGAAAAAAGGAGAGATACAGATTGATGAAGTGCAGGTAAATGAGGGGAAGGCGCTGATTAGTGGTTCTCTTTATTTCCGTCTTCTCTATGTGGCAGATACTCCAGGACGACAGATTTGCAGTTTGGATGGGAGGCTGCCGGTTTCAGAAACCTTACATCTGAAAGGGGTGAAGAGTGGGGATAAGGTTTGTTTGAAGTGGGAAATGGAGGATCTTACGCTTCATCTGATTAATTCCAGAAAGTTAAATATCAAGGCAATAGCGGGATTTGCGGCGTCGGTGGATGAACTGGCAGAGGTAAAACTTCCCACAGCAGTAAAAGAGCAGCCGGATTTGTCATCAAAGAAAAGAAATATTCGGGTATTAACTCTTGGAGTACATAAAAAAGATACCATGAGAGAGAAGGAGGAGATTTTACTTCCCTCCAACAAACCCAATATTCATGAAATTCTCTGGAGTGATATGGAAATCAGAGGACTTGATCTGCGAACGGAAGAGGGCAAAGTGGCAGCCAAAGGAGAATTGTTTGTATTTGTTCTTTATCGGGGGGATGATGAGGATAATCCTCTGCAATGGCTGGAGCAGGCCATTCCATTTTCCGGCGAGGTAGGCTGCAATGGATGCACTATGGATATGATTCCTTATATTGAAACTACCATGATTCAAAAGAATATAGAAATCAAACCGGATGCAGATGGAGAGGAAAGAGTTATCCAGGTAGATACGGTTCTGGAATTAGATATGAAAATATATCAGGAAGAGACAGACAGCCTTTTGATGGATGTGTATACACCGAAAAAGGAATGTATTCCTGAAAGAAGGAAGGAGATTTTAGAACAGTTATTAGTCAGAAATTATTCAAAGTGCAGAGTGAGTGACCGGATTTCTATTCAGGAAACCCAGGGGAGAATTCTTCAGATCTGTCACAGTGAAGGGCAGATAAAAACGGATCAGGTACAGAGGGTTGAAAATGGAATTCTTGTGGAGGGGATTATCCAGGTACGGATTCTCTATAGCATCAGTGATGATGAAATGCCGTTCTATTCCATGGAGACAGCCGTTCCTTTTTCTCATGTGATCGAGGCAGAGGGAATTGATGAGACCTGTATCTATCATCTTCAGACTGATTTAGAGCAGTTATCCACTATGATGCTGGATAGCAGTGAAATAGAAGTGAAAGCGGTAATGAATCTGAATGCGCTGGTATTGAGGCAATGGGAGGAAAATCTGATTACAGATATCCAGGAGAAGGAACTGGATATGGAAAAAATGGAACAGATGCCGGGGATTGTGTGTTATATGGTGCAGCCACAGGATACCCTGTGGGATATTGCAAAACGTTTTTATACCACAGTAGACTCCATAAAGAAAATGAATGACCTGGGGGAAGAAGATCTGAAGCCGCAGCAGTCGTTATTGATCGTGAAAAAAGCACAGGATTGACTTTAGGGAAGAATAATAGTAAGATAAGGATACAAAATTTTGTATACAAAATGCACGGAGGAAAAAATATGAAGTTGCGGGCTTTTGCGAAGATTAATCTTGGGTTGGATGTAATTCGAAGAAGAGAAGATGGCTATCATGAAGTGCGAATGATTATGCAGACGATTCAGATGTATGATCAGTTGGAAATGGAAAAGAAAACTACACCGGGAATAGACCTGACCACAAATCTCAGTTATATTCCTGTAAATGAAAATAATCTGGTATACAAAGCGGCAAAGTTGTTGATGGATCAACATCATATCAAGGAGGGAGTTTCTATTGATCTGAATAAATTTATCCCTGTGGCAGCAGGTATGGCAGGGGGAAGTTCTGATGCGGCGGCAACTTTGGTGGGAATGAATAAGTTATTTCATCTGGGACTTTCCAGAGAGGATTTGATGGAAATCGGTGTAAAGATTGGTGCGGATGTTCCTTATTGTATCATGAGAGGAACGGCTTTATCTGAAGGGATAGGTGAAAAACTTACTCCTTTATCTCCGATGCCTCCCTGTTATATTTTGATTGGAAAACCGGGAATCAGTGTATCGACAAAATTCGTGTATACCAATCTGAAACTGAATGAACATACAAAACATCCTGATATTGACGGGATGCTTCAGGCATTAAAGCAGCAGGATTTGCGGGGGATTACTGACAGAATGGAAAATGTTCTGGAAAGTGTGACGGTTCCCGCTTATCCGGTAATAGAAGAAATCAAGAACCATATGAAAGAACATGGTGCATTGAATGCTTTAATGAGTGGAAGTGGTCCTACGGTCTTTGGTATTTTTGATGATAAGAAGAAAGCAGAGTTTGCCTGTGAAAAATTAAAGGAGAGTGGACTGACGCGGCAGACGTTTTTGACAACTGCTTTCAATAATGGAGGAACACCGGATGACAAGTGATTTTCACGTGAATATGAATGAATATCTCCCTCTGCGGGATGTGGTATTTAATACGTTACGGCAGGCAATTTTAAGAGGAGAGTTAAAACCGGGGGAGCGTCTGATGGAAATTGCTCTTTCTAATCGTCTGGGAGTGAGCAGAACACCGGTACGGGAAGCTATCCGAATGTTGGAACTGGAAGGCCTGGTGATTATGATTCCAAGAAAAGGCGCTCAGGTGGCTCAGATCACAGAACAGGATATGACCGACGTACTGGAGGTGCGTCTGGGTCTGGAAGAGCTGGCTGTGCGTTTTGCCTGTGAGAGAATCACAGATGAAGAACTTGAAAAACTGGGAGAAGCAGTACAGGAATTTGAAAAATCTATTACCAACGCCGACTTGTCAGCGCTGGCAGAAGCAGATGTGAAATTCCATGAGATCATTTATCAGGCAACACATAATCAAAGACTGGTGCAGATTATCAATAATATCCGGGAACAGATGTATCGGTATCGCATTGAATATCTGAAAGATGTAGAAAGCCGAAAAGGACTTTTGAAAGAACATTATGCCATTTGGGCGGCATTAAAAAACAGAGATAAAGATAATGCGGTAAAATATATCTGTACCCATATTGTGAATCAGCAGGAAGCAATCCGCAGAAGTCTGGATGGAAGTGAATAGAAGTGTCAATATAAAACTTGGGACGCCCTCCGTAAGGAAGGTGTCCCAAGTTTTATATTTGATTTCTTTTCGGATTGTGGTGTCGTAATCCGATTCTCGCTGCTGAACATCCGATATCTATCTCATTTGGCCTCTTTATTTACACTTTTCAATCAGCTTCGTATATATACGCTCTATAAACCAACGTTCTTTCGGCACTTTCAGAGCATCTTCAAAAGACCACCATTTTACTGCTCGATTTTCTGCTTCGTTTACAATCAATTCTTCATTTTCGTCGGCCTCAGCCAAATAAGTAATATTCATATGCAAATGACTCGGCACATAACTTCCCTTTTTTTCATGTCCATCGACGGTTATTATTTCGAGGCTGAAAATTTCCGTACTCACTAAGGAGGCTTTGCGAACACCCGTTTCTTCCTGGAGTTCTCGCAATGCAACCGAGCGTAAATCTTCCACTCCGTCTGCATGACCTCCTATCCATGACCAGGAATCATAAATATTATGATACACCATTAACGTTTTCGTACGTTCTTTATTTACCGTCCATATGGAAGTTGTAAAATGAGCGATCTTGTTTTCCCTCTCCAAATAATTATCGTTACACATCATGTACCGGAGCATTACTTCTTTATCGTGTTCTTCCTGTTGATTCGCCGGTTTATAATTCTTGATATCCTGAAATAAGGCCATTATTTTTTCTCCTCCGCAAATTGCAGCTTATCGTTTTGGAATGTAAAATAATTATAGCAAATAAACATGATATAATCCATATCAAATCAGGCACATATTCTGATAAGTAATCGAGAAAATCAAAGGGAGATACCATCCTTACGAAGTATCTCCCTTAAGAGCATTTTTTTATTGGAATCAAAGAGAAGATATATCTTATTTCAGAATCTTCAGATTATACTCACCATTTTTCTTATAAGTTGTGTACGGTTTGTTCATCTGAGATTTCATCTGACTTAATTGCTGTTCTTTCTGGTGAAGCTCCTTTGTCCATGCATCCGTGTTATGGTAACGGCAGAAGATAGTATCCAGTTTCAGGCGGGCATATTCTTTTGCGTGACCTATCGTGATGCAGGCTTTTAACCAGCCATAGGAAAGGAGGTTACCAGCTTTGTGAAGCCAGGTGTTCATATAATTTGTGTGGATGTTCAGGTACTGTATTACGAAAACTGTGAGAGCCATAATACAGATAAGAAGAAAAAGAATACGTGTTTGTTCTAACATAATGCTCCACCTCCTTTTTGTTATGGTAACAGTTCAACTCGCGCCATTCGTAAAACCGCACTGCGTGCTTATCGTGGCTGAACTGTTATTTGTTATGTTATATACATATTAACAAGCATTGGATAAATAGTCAATCAATTTATTATAAAAAAATAATTTACCAGATAAAAAATAAGTTAAAAGAGAGAATAAAGAAAATAGAAAAGGGGAATTTCTGGATATTTTGAAAAAAATCGGTCATTCTAAACGTATGATGGTATCAATACAAAATGGCGGCGAGGTGAGAGAATTGGAAGGTAAGACACCTGTGTATAGAAATTTGCAGGAAAATGAAGCATGGTTTCGGAAGCAATGTGCAAATTGTGCAGATATTAAACTGCGCCCGATGTATTTGGGAGAAAAGGCTCAGGTTCCCTGTCTGGCAATACATCTGGAGGTGACAGTGGGAAATCTGATGTTGGAAGAATCTATGTTGGGACGATTGTTTCAAAAACTTCAGGAAGTAAGTGAAGTGGAACTGCGGGAATGTCTGGAGAAAAATGAATTAGGTATATCCGATGCAGATCCGCTGGAAACTCTGGAGGATGGGATGCGGGCAATGCTGGCAGGTAATCTTATCCTTTTGGTGGATGGATTTGAAAAAATATTAAAAATAGGAAGTAAAGGATATCCGGGCAGATCGGTATCTTCGGCTCAGTCAGAAAAGGTTTTGCGGGGATCCAATGAAGGATTTTCTGAATCTGTGAAAATTAATGTGGCTCTGGTAAGAAAAAGAGTTCGTTCTACGGGGATGAAAGTGGAAGAGATTTTTATAGGAGAACGCTCTGATACGGTGGTATCTCTTCTATATATGAAAGAACTGGCATATCCTCAGGTTTTGGAACAGTTAAAGGAACGTCTGGCACAGTATGAGATTGACGGGGTTATGGACAGCGGAATTTTGGAACAACTGGCGCAGAAGGAATGGCGTTCTCCTTTTCCTCAGTTTCAGACCACAGAAAGACCGGATTTGGCTGCAATGGAAATTTTAAATGGAAGAGTTGTGGTACTCAGCGATAATTCGCCGGTGGCTTTGATATTGCCCGCCACCTTAAATACTCTTATGAGTGTCAGTGAAGATCGGTATAATCGATTTGAAATTGCATCTTTCCAGAGAATACTTCGATATGGAGCTATGGTGTTGGCTTTGATGCTGTCCGGAGTATATCTGGCGGTGATTGGATTTCATACCAGGATTTTACCTACCAATCTTCTTCTGTCTTTTGCAGAGGCAAGAAGGGGTGTTCCTTTTCCCAGTCTGTTGGAGATTCTTTTTATGGAAGTGGCGTTTGAATTGATTCGTGAGGCGGGACTTCGAATGCCCGGACCATTAAGCGGAACCATAGGGATTGTGGGTGGCTTGATTATTGGGGACGCCGCAGTAAGCGCCAATCTGGTCAGTCCTATGGCTGTGGTAGTGGTGGCATTAAGCGCTCTGAGTTCGTTTGCCATACCGAATGAGGAGTTTTCTGCTGCGTTTCGACTGATAAAATATGGTTTTGTGCTGTTGGGAGGTTTGCTAGGAATGTTTGGAATTGTGGCAGGATGTTATCTGTTTTTAGGACATTTATCCCGTCTTACAAGTTTTCAGATTCCCTATTTAATGCCTTTTACCGGAAAAGGGGTTCCCGGTTATCGAGATGAGAGAGACTCGTTGCTTCGTGCTCCCTTGTATCAGATGACAAGAAGGCCGATTTTTTCCAGGAGAGATCAGAGAATCCGTTTGAAAAAGAAGGAGGAAGAATGATGTTTGCAGATAATGAGAGGATTTCCTGGATACAGATGGAAAGACAGTTTGCTCTGGCATATCTGGGTCCTATAGTTTTGTGGACAGGAAGAGGTCTTTCAGGAAAAGAGGGTATTTTCAGCATTTTTCTGGGAACAGGAATTCTCTGTATCTGGGTGTTTTTTCTGCTTCGTCAGGTGCATGTTTTCCGGTATCCGGAAAAATACTGGGGTAAGGCTATGAGCAGGATTCTGGCGGGAATTTATCAGAGTTATCTGATTCTTACCGGAGGCTGGCTGATCGCCAAAATCAGTGAACTGCTGGGAGAATATTTTATCCAGGGACTTCCTATGTGGCTTGTAGCAGGGATTTTGGTGGCGGTTTCGCTGGGAGGAAGTCAAAATGTACAGGCTCGGGGGAGATTTGCTCAGACAGCCTGGCCGTTGGTGAGTGTATTGACAGGTGGAATGTTTCTTCTGGCAGCCTTTCAGGGAGAAAGAATGGAGGAAATTCAACAGTTATCCTGGAATCTGGAAAACGGGGAAAATATATTATGGGGAACGGGTTGGTTTTTGGCAGCTTTCCTGGGAGCAGTACTGATTCCTTTTTTGGTAATTCAGGTGGATCACTCCACCGGACATGGGGTTTCTCTTTTCCGCACGATTGGACGAATGGGATTGTGGCAGGCAGGAATTCTTCTTCTTTTGACAGGAAGTTTTGGGGAAAAGGGGAAAGCGGCATTGCAGTATCCGGTGCTGGATTTGATGGCGGGGGTACGGCTTCCCGGAGGTTTTATCCGGCGCATTGATCTGATTTTTCTCACGGTTATTTTGTTTGCTTTGTTGTTTTCTCTGGGAAGTATCTTTTTTTACAGTGAATATATCTGGCAGAGAGTGGGGATTTCCTGGGGGAAAATTCCGATTGTAGCGATCAGTTTCCTTTTGGGAACCTGGGATGGGGGAGGTTGGTCTTTGAAAGAAGAATATCCTTATTTGATTTTCTATGTGTTTTTACCTGTGTTTTTGGCAATCACTCTTTGTAACGCATTTTTGCGAAAGAAAAATATTCGTCCTTTATTTTTATGGGGAATGGTTCTGTTTTTATCCGGATGTCAGATTGTAGAACCGGAGAAGCGGGCGTACCCCCTGGTGGTAGGTTTGGACAGACAGCAGGGAGAATATCAGATTTATCTGGGAATGGCACAGCTTGCACAGTCTACAGGTCAGGGAAAAGAAGGAGGAGAAGAACAGCAGGGAGCAGGAGAAGGGGCGGTAATGCTGACAGGAAAAACAAGAGAGGAGATCCAGAAGCTTTATGATAATACCCGGGAATTGTATCTGGATCCCGGACATGTACAGTCTGTTATTTTCGGAAAAACACTGTTGGAAGAAGAGGAATATTTTTTAAATGTATTGAAAAATATGGAGAAGGATACTTCTCTGGGAAACAGTGCGTATGCGTTTGTTACAGAAGATGTGGAAGCGGTTATGGGAGAAAATGGGGTGGAGGTGGAATCTCTGGGAGAGTTTTTATCCGGTATTTATGAAAACAGAACTTATCATGAAAAGCCGATAACTTTGGGGAAAATCTACAGAGAGATGCATAACAGGGGAGAGATTCCCCGGCTTCCCCAGGTGTCAGCGGATAAGGGGCAGATATTTGTGGATAAGTAAGAGAATAAACGGGGAAAAAGTGGAAATCCTCCAGATAAGAACAGATAGATGGAGGCAGAAAATGGAGAGAAGAAGAAAGTTTTTCAGGACAGAAGGATATATTCTTGCATTGTCTTTCTGTGTGGGACTTATAGGTGCAGCGCTGATTTCCCTGCTTTTTGCAAGGGAACAGCGGATGCAACGGGAAATCGCTCAGGAAATTCTTCGGTTTCATGTACTGGCAAACAGCGATTCCAGAGAAGATCAGGAAGAAAAGATGGAGGTAAGAGATGCTGTAGTAAGAAAATTGCAGCCGTTGCTGGAGAAATCTTCTTCCCGGGAGGAAACGGAGAAAATAGTGATGCAGCAGATGGATATGATTACTGAGACAGCCAGTACAGTGGTAAATCCCAGAAAGGTAAGGGTGTCTTTGACGAGAGACTGGTTTCCGGAAAAAACGTATGGAGACTGTACCTTCCCTTCCGGAGAATACAGGGCGCTCCGCATAGAGATCGGAGAAGCAAAAGGACAGAACTGGTGGTGCGTACTGTATCCCGGATTGTGCTTTACCGATACCGTACACGGTGTTGTGACGAAGGAGGGGAAGGAAAAACTGGAAGGATTACTGGAAGAAGAGACGTATGATTTTATTTTACATCCTCACAAAATAAAGATCAGGTTCCGTTGGTTTTGAGTTTCTCTTGAATTCTTTTCCATAAAAGGGTAAAATAAAAAAACACGGGTAATTATGATTGGATAACGAACGTAATTATCAGTGGATAACCTTCAGGTTATCAAAAGCTGTCAAGCATGATGAAAATGGAGAAGAAAAATGAAAATGGATTCCAATGCACCCATTGGGGTTTTTGACTCGGGAATTGGCGGTCTTACCGTTGCACGAGAAATTATGAGAAACCTTCCAATGGAAAAAATCGTTTACTTTGGAGATACAGCCCGGCTGCCTTACGGAAGTAAGTCCCAGGAAACCGTACTTCGATATTCCCGTCAAATTGTAAAGTTTTTGCAGAATCAGGGAGTGAAGGCAATTGTGGTAGCCTGCAATACAGCCAGTGCGCTGGCGCTGGATACGTTAGAGAAAGAAATAGATATTCCTATCATTGGAGTGGTGAAACCGGGAGCAAACGTAGCTGCCCGGGAGACTACAGGAAAAAAAGTGGGAGTTATTGCCACAGAAGCAACAATTCGCAGCCATTTATACAGAAAGTTAATCCAGGAGATCGATCCGGAGATTTCCGTGGAGGGAAAAGCCTGTCCTCTTTTTGTACCGCTGGTGGAAGAAGGATGGAGAAAAGATCCCATTACGGAAATGGTTGCCCGGAGGTATCTGAAGGAACTTCAGGAGAAAGAGATAGATACCCTGATCCTGGGATGTACCCACTACCCTCTGCTTCGCAATATGATCGGCAGTATTATGGGAGAGGGTGTCCGACTGGTGAATCCGGCGTATGAAACCTCTCTGGCGCTGAAGCAATTGCTGCAGGAAAGAAATCTTTTAAATAAAGGGCATAGAGAAGAAGAATTTCCCTATCGTTTTTATGTAAGTGACGCTGCAGAGAAGTTTACCAGTTTTGCAAATTCGATTCTGCCTTATGATGTGCAGATGACCAGACAGATAAATCTTGAGGAGTATTGAGAATGATGACCAAAGAAGTATTGATTCATATGAAAGGGATGCAGACCCTGGAGCATATGGAGGAAAATGAAGAACCCATGGAGATGATTACGGTAGGAGAGTATTATTTTCGAAATAATACCCATTATCTGCTGTATGATGAAATGATGGATGGTTTTACGGAACCTGTTCACAATATGCTGAAGATTCGTCCCGGTCTGATGGAAGTTAAGAAAAAAGGTACTGTGAATGTACATATGATTTTTGAAAGAGATAAAAAAAACCTGGCATATTATAAAACACCTTTTGGAACCATTGAGATGGATGTTGCCGCCACAAAAGTTACTCTGGAGGAAGCAGAAAACTGGATGGAGATTCAAGCAGATTATGCGCTGGGGATGAATGGAAGTCCCGTAGCAGACTGCGCTATGCAGATTCGAATTACTCCCCGGGGAGAAAAAAATGGAACAACTTTTTTTGAAGGGTAACCTGTAAAAAGAAAAAAACGGATGAAGGATTGACCTTACATCCGTTTTTTGAATTACTTTGTAACGATTCAGTAGCCTACTGTGAGGGTACTGAACAGTTACATTATTTTTTATTTTTTCCGGTTATTTTATTTTTCATCCGTTTGAAGAAGCCAACTTTTGCCGGTGGTTTTTCCAGTGGTCCGCGAACTCCGCGAACGTCTGTAATGTAAATACCGCTGACAGTTGCTTTTACTTCTTTCTTTACAGGAATCAGATCAAAAATCTTTTCATCGGCAACAAGCACCATAATTCTGGGACCAATCTTGGCTTTGACAATGGGCAGTTTTGAGCGACGCATAAGCTTTGGAGTCTGATCAATAACCATCTGAGGCAATCCGGATTCTTTAATGGGCATACGCTTCTTATCAATAATCAGCATGGATGTGGTCTGCTTAGCAGCTTCAATCTGTGCCTGCTGTTCGTCCTGTTTTTTCTGGGCCCGTTTTCCGAGAAAATAAAGAACAACCATAACAGCGATCAGGATAACCAATATAATCAATAATACATGCCAGACTTTCATATTTTTCCTCCCGTCCGTATTTTCACTATACCGTTTTATTTTAGCACTGATAAAGATAAAAGGCAATTGGATTTTTTAAGGAAATCGGAGAAAACTGAAAGAAAAAAGAAAGATTTTATGGTAGCAATTCAATAGAGGTATGTTATAATGGTAGGTAAATGTATAAAGAACAGAGGATGGATATTTTAATGAGCGAAGAAAGAAAAAATAAACCCCCTATGTCTGAGGAAGAAAGACAAAGACGAATTGAACGTCTTCGAAAAGAAAGAAGAAGACAGAGAAGACGGCGCGCAATGATGATGCGGGCTGCAGTTTTAGGCGTGCTGATACTGATTTTGATCGGTTCTATTGTACTGGTATCTTTTCAGGTGAAAAAATCAAAAGAAAAGAAAGCACAGGAACAGGCGCGACAGGAGAAATTGATTCAGGAGGAGGAAGCCAAGAATCAGAAACGCAAAGATGCTGTTGCTCAGGCAGAGAAGATTGCCATGGGATATGATTATGACGGCGCAATTGAACTTCTGAAATCGCTGGAGAATTATGATAAGGATGCAGACATTATTGCCCAGATTGCCAAATTAGAAGCGGAAAAATCTACGATGGTGCCAGTGGATATGACAGAGGTGACGCATATTTTCTATCATTCTCTGGTGGTTGATCCGGAGAGAGGTTTCGCTGGAAATGACAGCGCTGCGGCAGGATTTAAGCAGTGGATGACAACTGTGGATGAATTTAATAAGATTACGCAGGCCATGTATGATAATGGCTATGTATTGGTGGATCTTCATGATCTGGTAAATCAGACTACAGATGAGAACGGAGAGGTACATTTTACCACCAATCAGATCATGCTTCCGGAAGGGAAGAAGCCATTTGTGCTTTCTCTTGATGATCTTTGTTATTATCACAGCTATGATGGAAGAGGAACAGCTACCAAGATGGTTCTGGATGAGAATGGAAAGCCGACCTGTGAATATATTCAGCCGGATGGAACTACAGTGACAGGCGCTTATGACTGTGTGCCGTTGCTGAATCAGTTCCTGGAGGAACATCCGGATGGGGCATACCGTGGTGCAAGAGGAACGATTGCACTGACAGGTTACAACGGAATCTTAGGATACCGGACAGATATTGCATATAAGACCGGTGAGAACCTTACTGCCGATCAGAAAGCATGGCTGGATGCTCACCCGGATTTTGACTGGGAAAAAGAATGTGAAGAAGCTAAGAAGGTGGCGCAGGCAGTAAAAGATACAGGATGGAAATTTGCAAGCCATACCTGGGGCCATATCCGTGTAGGAGCCAATACCAGTCTGGAGACCATTAAAACGGATACGGAAAAATGGCTTGCCTATGTGGAGCCGCTGGTAGGAGATACAGATACGATTATTTTTGCCCATGGAGAGGACCTGGCAGACTGGCATGATTATTCCGCGGAGAATGAAAAATTCACCTATCTGAAGAGTCAGGGATTTAATTTCTTCTGTAACGTGGATTCTTCCCAGTATTTCCTGCAATTGCGCGATAATTATGTGAGACAGGGCAGACGTAATCTGGATGGTTACCGTCTGTGGAACGATGTGCATGGAGAGAAGAACCGTACCAGTGATTTGTTTGACGCCAGTCAGATTCTGGATCCGGCGCGTACCGATATGCCTTCCCTGTAAGAGGAACAGACTACTTTAAAAAATTCAGAGGAAAGAAACCATGAGTGAAATGAAACAGCCCGATAAAAAGCAGGAAACACCGGAGGAGAGAGCGAGGAGACTGCGTAAGTTAAAAAGACGGCGGGAAGAGATAAGAAGACGCCGACGAAAAGCAATGATTCTGCGAACCATTCTGGCAGGAATCGTGCTAGCATTGCTGATCGGTGTAATCGCTTTGATTGCAGGTGCAGTGGACAGGAACTCAGACAAAAGAAAAAAGAAAAAAGAAGAAAAACATACGGAAACTCAGGTGGAAATGGAGCCGGTAGATATTAAAAATATCACTCATATCTCCTTTCCCACTCTGGTAGCTGTTCCGGAAACTGCATTTTTGCAGGAGGATATTCAGGCAGCCAGCACATTGGATCAGATGTATGTGACGGTGGATGAATTTAATGGTATTCTTCAGCAGCTTTACCAGAATGGATACGTTTTGGTGGATTTGGAAGAATTTGTTGAGAAGGATGCAGCTACGGGAGAATTAAAAGCGAAAGAACTGAAAATACCAAAAGGGAAAAAACCGCTGGTTCTTTCCCAGCAAAATGTAAATTATGAGTTGTCTCTTTCCGGGCAGGGATTTGCCTCCAAACTGATTCTGGATGGAAATGGAAAACTTGTCAACGAAAGAGTACGCCTGGACGGAAGTGTGACTACCGGAGACTTTGATGTGGTTACCTGCGTCAACACTTTCGTGGAAAAGCATCCGGATTTTTCCCATAATGGAGCCAGAGGTATCCTGGGACTGACCGGATACAACGGGATTCTTGGATATCGCACTTCCGCATATCTGGGCAAAACAGAGGGAAATAAATATGCTTCCCGCTATGGCATTTTTGATACCGGACAGGAAACAGAGCAGGTAAAACCTGTAATACAGGCTTTAAAGAATCAGGGATGGAGATTTGCCTGCAATGGTTACGGACAGATTTCTTATCATTCCGACTTGGCGCAGGTGGAAGCAGATATGAAGTTGTGGAAAGAACAGGTGGGAAGTCTGGTGGGAGAAACCGATATTCTCATGTATCCGCAGGGAAATGATATCAGCGGCTGGAATGGTTACGGCCGGGAAAATGAAATATATGACTATCTGAAAGGACAGGGATTTACCTTTTTTTGCAGTCAGGATATGAGTGAGCTGGGGACACAGCTCACAATGGAATATCTGCGGTGTAATTATCGGAATCTGGACGGATATCGGATGTATCAGGATTTATATCAGGGAACAGGATATTTTAAGGGAATGATGGATTTTCAGGAGATTTATGATCAGAGGAGACCTTCTGTATCAGGAGATGAGACTGAGCAGGAAACGGAGTGAACAGTAAACGGTATTTCTGAAAAAAGTATGAAATATTGGGATTCCCTTTCTTTTTCAGGAAAAGTGTGGTATAAACATGATATTAAGTTTTAAGGATGGCAGAAGGATTATTTTGGATAGTGTGTTTTCTGGCATCGTGATATTGTGGAAGTGAAAATGGAGGAATTATGAAAAAAAGAGCATGGATGCTGGCATTATTGCTGACTGTTACAGTAGCAGCAGCGGGATGTAATAAAAAAGATACGCAGGATAAAACAACAGAGAAGGATACGGAGGCAGTAAGCGCTGAAGGAGAAGCTGAGGAGCCGGAAGGTGAAAAGGAAGATTCTCAGACAGAACAGGAAGAACCACAGGAAGAGGCAAAAACCACAGCACAATTGATGGAAGAGATTGATGTGGAGAAGTGTGTGACTCTGGGTCAGTATAAGGGAATTACTGTAGAAAAGACAATCACTCCGGTTACGGATGCAGATGTGGAAAAAGAGATTCAGACTGCTCTTGCCACTTATCCGGTAGAAGTGGAAGGAAGACCAGCCCAGGAAGGCGATACACTTAATATCGATTATGTGGGAAGGATTGACGGAGAAGAGTTTGAAGGCGGAAGTGACCAGGGAGCTGATTTGCAGTTAGGATCAGGAAGATTTATTGCAGGGTTTGAAGATGGACTGGTTGGCGCTTCCAAAGGAGAGACCCGTACATTGAATCTTACTTTTCCGGAGGATTACCATCAGGAACTTGCAGGAAAAAACGTAGAATTTACTGTGACAGTGAATGCTGTCAAGGCGCCGCTGGAGGAGCCGACAGACGAGTGGGTAGCTGCCAATATCGAGGGTTATTATACGTTGGAAGAATACAAAGCAGGGATTCGTTCTCAACAGGAGGAGAGCAATCAGCAAACTGCTGAAGAGCAGCTTCGCTATGCGGCGTGGACTCAGGTAGTAGATAATTGTACTGTCAATGAATACCCGGATTCCCTGGTGGAAATGGGAAAAAATCTTTATGAGCAACAGGCGCAGATGTATGCAAGCCTTGCCGGAATGGAACTGGAGGATTATATTGCATCTTCCAATATCAGTCTGGAAGAATATGAGGCGAACGCAGTGGAGTATGGAAAAGATGTGGCTGCTCAGGCGCTTGTAAATCAGGCAATTTGCAAAGCAGAAGGATTTGCTATCGGTGATGAAGCGTATCAGGAAGCTTTGAGTAAGATGAGTGCAGAATATGGAAAAACAGAAGAAGAACTGATTCAGGCATACGGGCAGGATAATGTGGAACAGAGCATTATGATGAATCGTGTGAGTACCCTGATTCTGGATAATGCCACTGTGGTAGAAAAAACGGCTGAAGAAAAAACAGCTGAAGAAAAAACAGAGGAATAGATACCCTGAAAATACAAAGAGGAACTGTCACATTTTCACATTTAAGGATAAATTTCTGAATAAATGTTTCATGTGTCAGTTTCTTTTTTTCTCAGAGATAAATACAGAGGTTTTTGAATAAAAAATCTAGTTGTTGTATAGAGAGTTTGGAGTTACAATAGATTTCAATGGAGGAATATCAGTATGGGAAAAATCTATGAAGGAATCAGTGAGATCATTGGAAATACCCCGTTGATGCGGATGAAAAAACTGGAAGAACGGTATCAGCTTCAGGCAACGATTTTGGCAAAACTGGAATATCTGAATCCTTCCGGAAGTATTAAGGACAGAGCCGCCCTTGCCATGATTAAAGATGCGGAAGCAAAAGGTCTGTTAAAACCGGGAGCAACAATTATAGAACCCACCTCAGGAAATACAGGGATAGGGCTGGCAGCGATTGGTATTGCGAAAGGATACCAGGTGATTTTGACAATGCCGGATACCATGTCTCAGGAAAGAAGAAATATTTTAAAGGCGTATGGAGCTAAGATTGTTCTTACAGAGGGTTCGCAGGGAATGAAGGGCGCTATTGAAAAAGCAGAAGAGCTGCAACGGGAAACCCCAGGAAGTTTTATTCCCGGGCAGTTTACGAATCCTGCAAATCCACAGATCCACAGAGAAACTACAGGACCGGAGATATGGAATGATACGGATGGGAGAGTGGATATTTTGGTAGCCGGTGTGGGAACAGGAGGAACTCTTACAGGAATAGGAGAATATCTCAAAGCGCAGAATCCACAGATTCAGGTGGTGGCTGTAGAACCGGAAGCTTCCCCTCTTTTATCGAGAGGACGAAGCGGAAGTCATGGGATTCAGGGAATCGGGGCTAATTTTGTTCCGGAGATTTTGAATCAGGAGATATACGATGAAGTTTATACAGTTGGTGATAAGGATGCCATCAACTGGGCGAAAGCAACGACAAAGACGGAAGGTGTTCTGGTGGGTATATCCTCAGGAGCTGCCATGTGTGCTGCGGCAGAGCTGGCGAACCGTCCGGAAAATAAAGGTAAAAATATTGTGGTGATTTTGCCGGACAGCGGCGACAGATATTATTCCACAGCTTTATTTTTATGATAGAATTGATAAGAGATATACAGGAGGAACAGAGAGTATGGAATTAGCAACATTACAAAAAGATATGGTAGCAGCGATGAAAGCAAAGGATAAGGTACGCAAAGATGCCATTTCCTCTGTGATTTCAGCAGTAAAGAAGGTAGCCATTGATGAAGGATGCCGGGATGATATTCAGGCAGATCTGGTGGACCGGGTTATTTTAAAAGAATTAAAAAGTGTAAAAGAACAGATTGATACATGCCCGGCTGAGAGAGCAGAACTGAAAGCAGAGTATCAGGCAAGATATGATATTATCAATGAATATGCGCCAAAGCTTATGTCTGCAGAAGAAGTAAAAGCGCTTCTTCAGGAGAAATTCGCAGAAGTTCTGGCAACTGGCAACAAAGGTCAGATTATGAAAGCTGTTATGGGTGAGTTAAAAGGAAAAGCAGATGGCAAAGTAATCAATCAGGTAGTGGGAGAACTTTGTAAGTAAATAAAGTGATGCAGGTACAAAAGAAAGCTGTTGTATTCAGAGAAACATCTGAATACAGCAGTTTTTGTGTTTTATGGGAAAGGATGAAAATATTTTTTGAGTAGTTTATGTTACATTCTGGCATATGGATTCAGAAAATCGTAAGAAAAATTCAGACGAATTTCAAAATTGGAAAAGAAAAAATTGGTATACTTTATAGGTAACATCGAATCATTCCAGTGACAATGGAAAAGGGGAGTATTTTATTATGATTAAAAATGTACTGGAGTATCTGGAAGAATCTGTCCGTCGTTTCCCTGAGAAAGTGGCTTTTGCAGATGAAAATTCTTCCTGTACTTTTTCAGAAATATATCAACAGTCTCAAAGAGTGGGGTCGTCATTGGCTCAAAAGATAACTCCGGGATTTCCGGTACCTGTGTGGATGGAAAAGGGTACAAAAACAATCGCTGCATTTATGGGTATTTTGCAGGCGGGAGGTTTTTATGTATTGCTGGATACGAAACAACCGATTTTTCGTATGCACCAGATTCTGGATACCCTACAGGCAAAGGTTATTGTTTCCTCCAGAGAATATGAAGATGAATTGCAGCAGGCAGGTTTTGCAGGAGAAATTCTATGGATGGAGGATTTGTTGGAGGCAGAGATTCACCGGGAGTTGCTTGAGAAAATCCGGAAAAATGGGAAAGACACAGATCCTCTCTATGGGATTTTTACTTCTGGCTCCACGGGAGTTCCCAAAGGGGTGGTGGTATGCCATCGCTCAGTGATAGATTTTATTGAGAATTTTACTGAGATTTTTCATATTACCCAGGAGGATGTAATCGGAAATCAGGCTCCATGGGATTTTGATGTATCTGTAAAAGATATTTACTCCGGTTTAAAAACCGGAGCGCGAGTGGAAATTATACCAAAGAAAATGTTTTCTTTTCCCACTCAGCTTTTGGATTTTCTGGAAGAAAGGCAGGTAACCACCCTTATTTGGGCAGTATCGGCGCTGTGTATCATCAGCACCCTTCATGGATTTGACTATAAAGTTCCTGTATCTGTACAGAAGGTTTTATTTTCAGGAGAGACAATGCCGGTAAAACATTTGAATATCTGGAGAAGCTATCTGCCGGATGCAATGTATGTGAATCTGTATGGACCCACAGAGATTACCTGTAACTGTACGTACCATGTGATTGAACGGGAGTATGGGGAAGGGGATAAGATTCCCATAGGAAAACCATTTCCCAATGAAAAAGTATTTTTGCTGGATGAAGAAAATCGGGAGATTAGGGAATGTGATCGCGAGGGAGAAATCTGTGTGGCCGGTACTGCTCTTGCTTTGGGATATTACCGGAATCCGGAACAGACAGCCAGGGCATTTGTACAAAATCCTCTCAATGACCGATATCCGGAACGAATCTATCGGACTGGAGACATGGGATATTATGGAAGAGATGGAAATCTGTATTTTGTATCCAGAAAAGATTTTCAGATCAAACATATGGGACACAGGATTGAATTGGGAGAGATTGAAGGGGTGATGGAGCAGCTGGAGGAAGTTTCCCGGGCGTGTTGCGTTTTTGATGAGGAGAAAAAGAAGATTCTTGGATTCTATAAAGGTGCAATAGAAAAAAGGGAATTAAAAAGAAAAATGGGAGAAAAACTGCCTATGTTTATGCTTCCGAACCGGTTTTGTCAGGTGGAACAGATGCCCCTTACAAAAAATGGAAAAATCGACAGGAAAAGGTTAATGGAAGAGATGAAAGGGGAGAAATAAAATGAACAGTCAGGAAATTGTTAAATCGTGTATAGAAATGGGAAAAACTCCTTTTTATCTTTTTGATCTTGATATGTTTGCGAGCAGGATAGAAAAAATTAAGAGTATATTGGGAGAAAATATATCTCTTTGCTATGCCATGAAAGCGAACCCTTTCCTGATTATGTCTGCAATGGAAAAAGTGGACAAGCTGGAGGTGTGTTCTCCGGGTGAGTTTTCCATCTGTCAGGAACATCAGATTTCCATGGAGAACATTGTATTATCCGGGGTTTACAAAGAAGAAAAAGATGTGGAAAACGTTTTGCGATATGGAAACGGCAGAGGTGTTTATACCGTGGAATCTCTGGGACAGTTTCAGTTACTGGAGCGAGAAGCGGGAAAACATAATCTCTGTATTTCTGTTCTTTTAAGACTTACCAGCGGCAATCAATTTGGAATGGATGAGCAGATGATCCGGGAACTGATTCGGGAAAGAGAGACATTTCCCCATGTGAAAATTCTTGGTTTACAGTATTATTCCGGGACACAGAAAAAAAGAAAGAAAGTTCTGGAAGAGGAAGTTTCACGTTTGGACGTTCTGTTAAAAGATTTAAGAGAAGAATATGGTTTTCAGGCAGAAGAGTTGGAATATGGACCGGGATTTTATGTTCCTTATTTTCAGAAAGAGGAGGAGGAACCGATTACGGAAACTATGGAGGATTTTCGCTGTTTTCTGGAAAGAATGGAATTTTCCGGGAAAATCACTTTGGAGATCGGGCGGTATCTGGCAGCAGAATGCGGAAGGTACGTGACTCGGATTGTGGATGTGAAAGAAAATCAGGGACAAAGATACGGAATTGCAGATGGAGGAATTCACCATTTGAATTATTATGGTCAGACCATGGCCATGAAAGTTCCCTGCTATGTGCAATTGGATGGAGAAACCAGGGGAGAAAAGCAGGAGGGAAAAGAAAGCCAGGTGACTATCTGCGGATCGCTCTGTACGGTCAGTGATGTGCTGGTGAAAAATCTTCCGCTAAAAGGAAATATCCTAGGAGATTTCCTGGTGTTTGAGAGAGCAGGCGCTTACTCGGTAACAGAAGGGATTTATCTGTTTTTGAGCCGGGATTTACCGGTAATTTATTTTTATTCACAGAAAAAAGGAATTGAGCTGGTTCGGGATACTATTCCCAGCAGCCAGTTAAATATGAAAAGGAGGAAATAGAAAATGAAAGAATTGATGGAGATTTTGGAGGACATTCAACCGGATGCAGATTATGAAACATGCACTACCCTGATTGACGATGGGATTTTAGATTCCTTTGCCATTCTTTCTATTGTAGGTGAACTGGAAGATACTTTTGATATTAAGATTACACCGGCAGAAATCATACCGGAAAATTTTAATTCTGCACAGGCGCTGTGGGAAATGGTACAGAAACTTCAGGGGGTTAAGTAAGCAATGGCACTTACTTCAATGGAATTTTTATGTTTTGTTGCAATTGCAGTGGCGGGTTATTATCTGATTCCGGGAAGATTTCAATGGATATGGCTTTTAACGTTCAGTTACCTGTATTATGCTTCCAACGGTGTGGGACTTTTGGTCTACCTTTTATTTACTACCTTTACGACCTATGGAGCCGGAGTTTTACTGGAGCAAACAGAAGATAAGAAAAAGAAAAAGTGGATTCTGATAACGACGCTGATACTGAATTTTGGGGTTCTGGCAATTTTAAAATATTTGAATTTTGCCATTTTGAATCTGAACAGAATTTTTCAGGGAGATATTTCCTTTGTAAGTTTTGCTCTGCCTCTGGGAATTTCTTTTTATACGTTTCAGTCTATGGGATATCTTCTGGATGTATACTGGAAGAAAGGGAGAGCAGAGAAAAATCCTTTCCGTTTCGCATTATTTGTGTCTTTTTTCCCACAGCTTCTTCAGGGACCGATCGGACGATTTTCCAGACTGGCAGATCAGCTTTACGGAAAGCACAAATGGGACTGGAAGCGGGCAGAGATGGGAATTGAGCGAATCCTCTGGGGATTTTTTAAGAAAATGGTTCTGGCAGATACGGCGGCTATCTTTGTGAATGCTCTTTTTGATGATTATGAAAAATATCCGGGACTGGCAATTTTTGCAGTATTAGCCTATTCGGTGCAGCTTTACGGAGATTTTTCAGGGGGCGTAGATGTGGTCATTGGTGTCAGTCAGTTATTTGGAATCACCATGGATGAAAACTTTAAACGTCCTTATTTTGCCAGATCAATCACAGATTTTTGGCATCGCTGGCACATTACTCTGGGAACCTGGATGAAAGATTATATTTTTTATCCGGTATCACTTTCCGGATGGATGGGAAGATTTGGAAAATTTGCCAAAAAGATTTTTGGAAGAAGTACGGGACGGACCCTGCCCATATGTGTTGCCAATCTGATCGTATTTTTTGTGGTTGGCGTATGGCATGGAGCAGCCTGGAAATTTATCATTTATGGTCTTTACAATGGAGGAATCATTGCTTTTAGCGGATTGATGGCAGGAAATTACAGAAAGTGGAAAAAGGCTTGTCATATTCAGGATAAGGCCCCTCTCTGGCAGTTGTTTCAAATCGTGAGGACTTTTTTGCTAGTGAATATCAGTTGGTTTTTCGACCGGGCAGATACTGTGGGACAGGCATTTTCCATGATGAAAAACAGTATTACCCATTGGAATCCGAAACAGATACTTACCATTCCCGTAGGACTGGGAGGAGAAGCTAATTATACAGGACTGGCGTTGGGAATTCTGGCATTGGGAATTTTACTATTATTTCTGTTTAGTTTTTGGGAGGAAAAAGGAATTTCTGTATTTGAAAAGATTGCCGGTATGCCGGTATATCTTCGGATGGTAATTTATCTGATTTTTCTGTTTGCAATTCCTTTGTTGGGACAGCCACCTTCATCTACAGGAGGATTTATCTATGCGCAATTTTAAAAAATGGATGATCGTGCTGGTGTTTGCAGCAGTATTTATGGGAATAAATGAACTGTTGACGTATGCTCTTTATCCGTATACATATACCCGGGCAGATCTTCATCATCTGGAAGCGAGGGATTATGAAGACGTACTGGTGGGAACCTCTCATGGGAAATGCGGTTTGGACCCTCAGATTCTGGAGGAGGTTACAGGACATAAAACAGTCAATGTGTGTCAGGGTGGAGAGTATCCTTTGGATGTTTACTATCTGGTAAGAGAAGCAGCCAGGCACAAAAAAGTCTCTCGGGTGATCTACGAACTGGATCCCGGGTACTGGGCAGTACAACCGAATCAGACGGCAGATTATATCGCGTTTTACCATGAATTTCCCTGGTCTATGGTAAAACTGGAGTATTTCAAAGATAAAATGCTGCAGGCAGATTTCAGGACAACTCTGTTTCCCTGGTATTTGTATAGAAAGCAGTTAAAGCATATTCCCAGGACTTTGGAACAGAAACAAAGTGAAGTATATAAAAATTACGGTGTGGAGCCTTTTGCATCATCGTTTCAGGAGTATCGGGAGGATGGTTTTATTCTCCGGCATCATACGCCGGGAGACCGGGCAGTGCAAGAATCTCCTCCGCTGTGGAGACCGGAAGAACTTAAGCAGGATGCCATAGATGCTTTTGAAAAGCTTTTGAAATTCTGTCGGGAAAATGAAATTGAACTGGATGTGGTGATGATGCCGATTCCTCAGGTGACTTATGAAAAATATCAGCCGGAGTATGATGCGGCAATTCAATATTTTACAACATTTATGGAAGAAAGGAAGGTTCCCGTATTTAACTATCTGGATGATATGAGACCGGAAATTCCCAGAAAACTGGAAATGTTTGGAGATTATGAAGGTCATATGTACAAAGAGACGGCAATGGATTTCAGCAGATTTTTTGCAAAGGAACTGATGGAAGCACATAGATGATAGAAGTAAAAGCTTGTCATTTTCTGTCGGAGAGTTTATAATAGGGGCATCAACTCGGCAGGAGGAGAATTATGGGAAAATTTTGGATTGAACAGGGAGACATTACCACGTATGCCGTAGATGCGATTGTAAATGCAGCCAATACCACGCTGTCAGGCGGGGGCGGTGTGGATGGAGCCATCCATCGTGCAGCAGGTCCGGAACTTTTAGAGGAGTGCATGACTTTGGGAGGATGTGACACGGGCAAGGCAAAGATGACCAGGGGATATCGTCTGCCTTCCAGATATGTGATACATACTCCCGGACCTATCTGGCATGGGGGCGATAATTATGAAGAAGTGCTTTTGGAAAGTTGTTACAGATATAGCCTGAAGCTGGCAGAGAATGAAGGATTAAAATCCGTTGCTTTTCCATCTATCAGTACAGGAGTTTACGGATATCCGGTGGACAAAGCGGCTCAGGTGGCTGTAAAGACCATCTGTGATTTTTTGAAATGGACGCAGGTGGTGGAAGAAGTTGTCATGGTGTGCCATGATGAAAATACCCGGAAAGCGTATGAGAAAGCGCTGGAGGCGTATGAAAATCAATAAATGAGCGATTAAAACAGTGGAACTGTGGAAAGAAGCAGATTCCGCTGTTTTTTTGTAAAAATATCTTGTGTATATAGACAATATGGATAAAAATAATCTTTTTTTTTGTCTATTTAGCTTATAGATGTATCATTTTTTTTGCAATATACTGAACTTGAACTATGTGTGAACGTAAGGAGGATTACATCATGTTTTTGACAATTGACAAATTTAAAAGAAGGGTAGAAGAACTGGGTGAGAGAAGATATTTTGCTCATCAGTGTCTTGCGCCGTTCACCTCTATGGAAGGTACTCTTCCGGAAGATGAAAGCTATCATGGGTTGCCCGAAAAGATTGAGGGACCGGATTTTGGAATCAATGATTCCTTTGTTGGAAGAGACAGATATCTGTGGCTGGAAAAAACAGTAAAAATTCCAGAAGCGCAGGAAGGCTGCGAAGTTGCCGGATTGTTTAATTTTGGTGAAACCGGCGGTGGATTTAACAGCGGTTTCGAATCTCTTCTATATGTAGATGGACATCCCTATCAGGGAGTGGATACCTATCATAATGAGGTAATCTTCCGCGGACAGGAAGGAAAAGAAGTGACACTGACATTCCTTTTGTGGACCGGACTGGAAGGAGGAGGACCTCACCGTACATTCTTCCATCAGTGCAAGCAGGCAGATATGGTTTATCTTCATAAAAAAACAGATGAACTTTATTATTTTGCCCGGGCAATAACAGAAACATTGGAATTGCTTTCTAAGGATGATGAGAGATATGAAGACCTGATTGGCGCTTTAGATCGTGCTTTACAATGCATCAACTGGGATGAAGAATCTTTCTATGAGTCTGCAGAGAAAGCCCATGATGTACTGATGGCAGAACTTGATCGTATGGAAAAACATACAGATGTGACTGTGGATGTGGTAGGTCATACGCATATTGACGTAGCATGGCTCTGGCGTCTGAAACACACAAGAGAAAAAGCACAGCGGTCTTTCTCTACCGTACTTCGTCTGATGGAATTATATGATGAGTATGTATTTTTACAGACACAGCCGCAGTTGTATAAGTATGTAAAAGAGGACTGTCCTGAATTATACGAAAAGATTAAAGAGAAAGTGGCAGAAGGAAAATGGGAACCGGATGGCGGTATGTGGGTAGAAGCTGACTGTAACATTTCCTCCGGCGAGGCATTGGTGCGTCAGTTCCTTCATGGTACCCGGTTTGTAGAGCAGGAATTTGGAAAGAAATGTGAATATCTGTGGCTCCCGGATGTGTTCGGATATAGCTGGGCATTGCCTCAGATTCTGAAACAGTGCGAGATTGATACTTTCATGACAACAAAGATCAGTTGGAATCAGTTTAATACCATTCCGGATGATCTGTTTAAATGGAGAGGTATTGATGGAAGCGAAATCCTCACATATTTTGTAGATGTTCCAGGGGAAGATCAGGATATCGAAACCAGATTTTCCACATATAACGGAATGGTAACTCCTCACTCTGTTTTGGGAAGCTGGAGAAAATTCAAGAATAAAGAATTGAGCAAAGATACATTGATTTCCTATGGATATGGAGACGGTGGCGGCGGTGTCAACAGAGAAATGCTGGAACTGCGTCGTGCTATGGATGCTATTCCGGGACTTCCTAATGTAAAAACCACAAAAGCAGGAGATTTCTTCCGGAAGATGCATGAAAATGTAGACAATACAGACCGTTATGTGCATACCTGGGATGGCGAATTATATCTGGAATACCACAGAGGTACGTATACTTCTCAGGCTTATAATAAGAAAACAAACCGTCATCTGGAAAATAAACTGGCACAGACAGAATGGCTGTCTTCTCTGGCTTATATTTTGGGCGGAAATTATGCACAGCAGGATATTCATGACAGTTGGGAATGCGTACTGCTTCACCAGTTCCATGATATTATTCCGGGATCTTCTATTCATGAGGTATACGCAGATTCTCATATCAATTATGGTGTGGCAGAAGAAAGAACAGACAAAGTTCGTGAAGAGGCTTTGCATACTTTGACAAAAGAGCAGGAACATACCTATACCGTATATACAACAAACAGCTATGGCGGTAAGGAACTGGTATTGCTGCCGGAGACAGGAGAAGGTGTATTCCGTGACCAGAAGGGTCAGGTACTGGCTGCTCAGAAGACCGCAGAAGGCTATCAGGTATTGGTAGATGTGGAACCATTTGCGGGAGTAACTGTAGTATTTGAACCGGGAACTGTTGAGAAAGAAGCATCTGTATTTACCTGTACAGAGCAGGGATTGGAAACACCATATTATAAGATTTCCTGGAATGCGGAAGGTCAGTTGACTCAGTTGTTTGATAAAGAAGCAGACAGATCTGTTCTGAAAGAAGGAGAACTGGGTAATGTTCTTGAAATTTATGAGGACAAGCCAATCAACTTTGACGCATGGGATATCGATCCCTTCTATATTCAGAAGAAAGAGATTGTAAAACTGGAAAAAGCTCCGGAAGTGATTGAAAATGGAAATCTGAAAGCAGTGGTTCGGTTTACCTATAAATATCATAAATCAGAAATTATTCAGGATATGATTGTTTATAAAGAATCCAGAAGAATCGATTTCCAGACCCATGTGGACTGGCATGAAGATCATCGTCTTCTGAAAACTGCTTTCTACACAGATATTCGTTCCACAAAGGCTACCTACGATATCCAGTTTGGTCATGTAGAACGTCCGACACACTGGAATAATAGCTGGGATTGGGCAAGATTTGAGGTTTGCGGTCATAAATGGGCAGATCTTTCTGAGGTTGGATACGGCGTCAGTCTGTTGAATAACTGTAAATATGGTTATAATATCAAAGATAATGCTATGAAACTCAGCCTGTTAAAGAGCGCGAAGAATCCGGATACGGAGGCAGATATGGGTGAACATGACTTTACATATTCTCTGTATCCACATATGGGAGCTGTTGTGGAAGGTGGAACTATTGAAGCAGCAAATCAGTTGAATCTTCCGGCACAGGTGGTTTCCGGTCAGTTTGTGGATTCCAGAAAGCTGGTTGCGGTATCTACGGACGGCGTTCAGATTGATGTGGTGAAAAAAGCAGAAGATGAAGAGTGTCTGGTGGTGAGACTGCATGAGTGCAGAGGAGGACGGGAAAAAGTGAATCTGTCTTCTGAATTCCCGGTAAAACGTATGGTTCCATGTAATATGCTGGAGCATGACTGTGGAGAGGCAGTGGAAGGTTCAGAAGTAGAATTTACAGTAAAACCGTTTGAAATCAGAAACTTCAAACTGTATTTCTAAATTACAAGTAGTCTTTGATAAGACTTATAGAAAATCATAAAGAAAGGGAATGTCGTTTCGGCGGCATTCCCCTGCTTTAGTTTGGGTATAATACGTGTGGCAGGATAAGAGGAAGGTATTCAGATATGAAAAAGTCATATGAGATGGATATGTGTAATGGTCCTATATTTAAAAAGCTTTTGATTTTTGCACTCCCATTGATGTTGTCAGGAATCTTGCAGCTCCTTTTCAACGCGGCTGATATCGTGGTAGTGGGAAAATTTACGGGAAGTCATGCACTGGCAGCAGTGGGATCTACCGGCGCTTTGATTAATCTTTTTGTAAATGTGTTTATTGGTTTTTCTATTGGAACTAATGTGTTGGTGGCTCAGTATTTCGGGGCAAGAGATGAAAAAAATGTTCGGGAAACGGTGCATACTTCTATTCTTTTGGGGATTGTGGGGGGATTTATTTTAATTGTTGCCGGTATTATATTTGCAAAACCCATGTTGGAATGGATGGATACGCCGGATAATGTTCTGGAACATGCAGTATTATATATGCGGATTTATTTTATTGGTATGCCGGCTATGTTGGTCTATAATTTTGGCGCGGCAATTTTAAGAGCAATCGGTGATACCAAACGTCCGTTGTATTATCTTCTTGGCGCCGGAGTGATCAACGTGGTATTGAATCTGTTTTTTGTGATTGTGTTACATATGGGAGTGGCCGGAGTGGCTACGGCTACAGTAGCATCTCAGGTGGTTTCTGCCATTTTGATCGTACGGTGTCTGATACAAAGTGAAGGAATATATCGGTTAGATTTACATGAACTGAAACTTCATAAGAAAAAAATGATTCGAATTGTTCAGATTGGATTACCTGCCGGTTTGCAGGGAGCAGTATTTTCTCTGTCCAATGTTTTAATTCAGTCTTCTGTCAATTCCTTTGGTTCGGTGGCTATGGCAGGAAATACGGCGGCAGGAAATATTGAAGGATTTGTTTACACTTCCATGAATGCCATTTATCAGACGGCGCTTAGTTTTACCAGTCAGAATGTGGGCGGGGGACGACAGGATCGAATTCCTAAAATTATATTCCAGTGTATGGCTATTGTAATTGTGATCGGAGCAGTCATGGGAAATCTTGCCTACCAGTGCGGTCCTTTTCTTCTGGGAATATACTCTTCCGATCCGGAGGTAATCCAGTTTGGAATGTCCCGTATGCAGATTATCTGTCAGTGGTACTTCCTGTGTGGAATCATGGATGTGGCTGTGGGAATACTTCGGGGATTGGGTTATTCTGTAATGCCTATGTTGGTATCTTTGACAGGAGCCTGTGGTTTGCGTGTCCTCTGGATTTTTACAGTTTTTGTCTGGAAGCACAGTTTGTTTGTATTGTACTTGTCTTACCCGATTACCTGGATTGTTACATTTACCGTACACCTGATCTGCATTTTGGTGATATGGAAAAGGAAAAAGGGAGCCTGGGCTATGGTGAAAGTGCAAAAGTGATTTTGTTAAAAAAGATGTGAGGAGTTGGAAAGGAGAATGACTATGCGTCTGGAAAAAATACAGGATGCTTTGACAAAAAAGCGTATCCTATTTACATATACGGAGGATGAAGGAAGAGGAAGCCTGGATTTTCAGTTTCGGGGACTTCGGTATCACATTTGGGAATTTGAGGAAGATGGAACCTGGGGCGTGGAAACAAATGTGAAACATGCAGGCAGAAGTGAAGATATTTTGGGAGATTACGAGAAAGAGATTGCGGAACTTATTTTGGGATGGCCGGATATGGCTGTGCCGGGGTGAGGGAAAATTGGACATAGGAGCAGCTATGCTGCCCTGTGTCTTTTTCTATTTACAGGGGGATTTTGTGGGTATGGGGTGAATACGATTGAAAAAATTGTAAAATTTTGTTACGATATATCCGATGAATAAGTGTGTAAAGCCACACAATGAGAAGTTACTGTCTCATGTTTTTTCTGAAAAAGAAAGGAGAGAAATCGGTGAAGAAGCAAGTAGCGTCTATGTTTTTGATTATCGGAATGTTCTTGGGACTTACAGCCTGCGCAGGGCAGGAGGATGGAGTGGAAACTTCTGGGGAAGCAGGGCAAGAAGAGGTGGAGTTGTCTGTATTTGCAGCGGCGTCCATGACGGAAACTTTAACGGAAATCGGTGATTTGTACAGGAAGGAAAATCCTCATGTGAAGCTCAGTTTTAATTTTGATTCTTCAGGAACTTTGAAGACTCAGATTCAGGAAGGAGCTGTCTGTGATCTGTTTATTTCAGCAGGACAAAAACAGATGGATCAGTTGGATGGAGGGGCAGATCCGAAAGTGAATACGGAAGGGTTAGATTTCGTGAAGGAGGGATCCCGGACAGATATTTTGGAAAATAAAGTAGCGTTATGTGTATCGGAGGAGAGTAAAACAGAGATTCATACCTTTGACGATCTGGCAGAAGTATTGAGAAATGATGAGATTTTACTGGCTATGGGAAATGAGGATGTTCCGGTAGGACAGTATACACAGGAAATTTTAAAATATTATGATTTAGAGGAAGAAGAGTTGTCAGCGGCAGGAAAGATTTCTTATGGAAGTAATGTGAAAGAAGTTACTACTCAGATTTCGGAGGGAAGTGTAGATTGTGGAGTGATTTACTGCACAGATGCTTATTCTGCCGGTATTAAAGTATCAGACTATGCAACCCCGGAGATGTGCGGACAGGTGATTTATCCTGCGGCAGTCTTAAAAACCAGTGAATGCCAGGAAGAGGCACAGGAGTTTTTAGATTTTCTTACTACAGAAGATTCCCTGGTGATATTTGAAAATGTGGGATTTTCCAGAGTTAAGTAGGAGGAAGTAATATGGATTGGTATCCTCTTTGGAATTCTCTTAGAATTGCCGCTTTTAGTTGTGTGATTGTTTTCTTTTTGGGGATTTTTGCCGCTTATTATGTGGCAAAATTGCCCAGGTGGTTAAAAGGTGTGGTGGATGTGGTTTTCACCTTACCTATGGTTTTGCCGCCTACGGTATGCGGTTATTTTTTGTTGCTGATTTTTGGTGTGAAACGTCCGGCAGGTATCCTGTTAGCTCAAATGGGAATTCAGATGGTGATGACCTGGTATGGGGGAATTTTAGCATCTACAGTGGTGGCATTTCCTTTGATGTATCGGACAGCCAGAGGCGCTTTTGAGAGCTTTGATGATAATCTGGCATATTCGGGACAGACTTTAGGCTTGTCTAATACGTATATTTTCTGGAGAATTCGGATGCCTGCCTGTCGGCAGGGAATTTTGGCGGGAACAGTACTGGCTTTTGCAAGAGCTTTGGGAGAATACGGAGCGACCAGTATGTTAATTGGGTATATACCTGGGAAAACTGCCACCATTTCTACTACCGTATATCAGCTTTGGCGAACCAATGATGAAGCAGGGGCTTTTCTATGGGTTATGGTAAATCTGGCAATTTCAGCAATCATTCTTCTTCTTGTGAATTTGCTGGAAGCGAAAAACAGGAAGGCGGTGAAGTCATGAGCCTTTTTGTGGATATAAAAAAAGAATTTTCTGATTTTACTTTAAAGGTAAAATTAGAACATGAACAGGGGATTTTGGGACTTTTAGGCGCTTCCGGAAGTGGAAAAAGCCTTACTTTGAAATTTATTGCGGGAATTCATACCCCGGATGAAGGGGTTATTATTTTGAATGGAAGGACTTTGTATGACAGTAAAAAGAAAATTAATCTTCCGCCCCAGAAAAGAAATGTAGGGTATCTTTTTCAAAATTATGCCTTATTTCCCCATATGACAGTGAGAAAGAATATTCTCTGTGGAATTCACAAGGAAAAAAACAGGCGGATTCGTGAAAAAAAGATGAGAGAGACTGCCCGGATCATGCAGATAGAAGAACTTCTGGAAAAATATCCGGGACAATTAAGCGGAGGTCAGCAGCAAAGGGTGGCCTTGGCAAGAATTATGGTAAGTGAACCGGAATTGCTTTTGCTTGACGAGCCGTTTGGCGCGTTGGATTCCTATTTGCGGGATCAGCTGCAGATTCAGGTGAAAGAAATTCTGAAAGAGTTTGATCGGGAGGTTATTTTGGTAAGCCACAGCAGGGATGAGGTATATCATTTGTGTGAAGAACTTTCTCTGATAGAGAATGGACATATATTAGAAACCGGGAGTACGAAGCAGGTTTTTGCCAATCCCCGGAGTCGTTTTGGCGCAATTTTGACGGGATGTAAAAATATTGCTGCGGCACGAAAAGTTGGAGAATATGAGGTAGAAGTGCCGGATTGGGGGATTCGCCTCTATACGGCAGAACCCGTACCGGATACAATGGATGCGATAGGAATTCGGGCACATTATTTTCATCCAAAGAACAGGGAAAATGTTTACAAAGTAAAGATCTCCAGTGTGATGGAAGAACCTTTTGAGACTACAGTGATGTTCCGCTTTGAAAATCAGCCGGAGGGAACAAACGATTTGTGGTGGAGATTACCAAAAGAACGGTGGAATGGGCAGATGCCTCCCCAGTTGGGAATTTCTCCGAAAAATGTATTATTGTTGGAAAAATAAGGAGGCGAAAGTCTTGGGAAAGATTTTGGCAGTATGTATCAGTGAAAAGAAAGGTACTACAAAGAAAAATGTGGGTACCGGTTATTTGAAAGAGGAATTCGGCATTTTAAATGATGCCCACGGTGGAAACTGGCATCGTCAGGTAAGCCTTTTGAGTGGAGAAAAAATAGAAGAGTTCCGAAAGAAAATCTGGGTAGAATACGGCGCTTTTGGGGAAAATCTGGTAGTGGAAGGATTTGATTTTCGTCAGCTCCCGGTGGGAAGCCGTTTTGCAGTGGGAGAAGCAGTGTTGGAAATGACACAGATTGGAAAAGAGTGTCACAATGATTGTGTGATCAAACAGCAGACCGGAGAATGTATCATGCCGAGGGAAGGTGTATTTGCCCGGGTGATCCATGGAGGTGAGATTCATGTGGGGGATGAGATGCAACTTCTGCCGCCTTTGGAAAATCCGCCTCTGCGGGCAGCAGTGATTACCTTGTCCGATAAAGGAAGCAAGGGGGAGAGAGAAGATCAGTCAGGACCTTTGATTGTAGAAATGTTGAAAGAATCTGGTTATCAAATAGAAGAAACACTGCTTTTGCCAGATGGAATACAACCGCTGAAGAATAATCTGATTCGACTGGCGGATGGAAGGCAGATGGATCTGATTCTCACTACCGGGGGAACCGGGTTTGCCCCCACCGATGTAACACCGGAGGCTACATTAGCCGTGGCAACCAGAAATGCCCCGGGAATTGCAGAAGCTATGCGGGCGTATAGTCTGACGATCACACCGAGAGCTATGTTATCCCGAGCAGCCAGTGTGTTGAGGGGAAAGACATTGATTGTAAATCTTCCCGGAAGTCCGAAAGCAGTAAAAGAGAGTCTGGAATATATTCTTCCAACTCTGAAACATGGAATTTTACTGGCTAATGGACGAGATGGAGAATGTGCGAGGAAATAAAAAGGGAGTGAGATTTCATGAAGTTAATAAAAACAGAAGATGCGGTAGGTCATGTATTGTGTCACGATATGACACAGATTATTAAAGGCGTAACAAAGGATGCAAGATTTCGAAAAGGGCATGTGGTGACAGAGGAGGATATTCCTGTACTTTTGAGTATAGGAAAAGATAATCTTTACGTGTGGGAAAAAGATGATACCATGTATCATGAAAATGAAGCTGCTGAAATTTTGCGGGATGTGTGCATTAATGATCATATGATACCTACAGAAGTAAAAGAGGGAAAAATTGAGCTGAAGGCAGAATGTGACGGATTGTTTCAGGTGGATGTGGAACGCCTCAATGCAATTAACGATATCGATCAGATCATGATAGCTACCCGGCATACGAATACTCCTGTAAAAGCGGGAGACAAATTGCTGGGAACAAGGATTATTCCCCTGGTGATAAAAAAAGAAAAGATGGAATTGGTGAAAGAAAGAGGAGGGAATCGTCCTTTATGCCAGTTGCTTCCCTATAAAAAGCTGCGGGCAGGCATTATTACCACTGGAAATGAAGTATTTTACGGAAGAATACAGGATACATTTACTCCGGTGGTAGTGGAAAAACTGGAAACCTACGGAATAGAAGTAATAGAGCATATGACTTTGGGAGATGACAAGGAAAAAATTACAGAAGCAATCTTACAGATGAAACAGAAAGGGTGCGATGTAATCACAGTTACAGGCGGTATGAGTGTGGATCCAGACGATCAGACACCGGGAGCAATTAAAGATTCCGGCGCCAGAGTGGTTTCCTACGGCGCTCCGGTGCTGCCGGGAGCAATGTTTTGTCTGGCATATTTTGAAGACGGTATTGTGGTAATGGGATTGCCCGGATGTGTGATGTATGCAAAAACCACAATCTTCGATCTGATGTTGCCCCGGGTGGCAGCAGGAGTGGAGATAAAAAGGAAAGATTTGACTTCTCTTGGACATGGAGGACTTTGCCTCGGCTGCCAGGAATGTCATTATCCTGCCTGTAGTTTTGGAAAGACCGCAGGCAATCCGGAATGAATTTTGGCTCGTTGCTGCGGAGTGAACAGTAACCCGATGAATGAGGCGACAGACAGAAATGGAGTAACAGAATGATTGACGGACAGGGCAGAATCATTGATTATCTGCGGATATCGGTAACAGATCGGTGTAACCTGCGGTGTGTATATTGTATGCCGGAGGAAGGAATGAAACCGATTTCTCATGATGAAATCTTACGATATCAGGAGATAGAACGTCTGGCAAGAATTTTTGCCAGATTGGGTATCAGAAAAATAAAAATTACCGGCGGTGAACCACTGGTACGAAAAGGAATAGAAAACCTGGTGAAAAATCTGAAAAAAACACCGGGTATTGAACAGGTGACGATCACCACCAATGGGATTCTTCTGGGAGAAAAGCTGGAGGCATTAAAAGCGGCGGGACTGGATGGAATGAATCTGAGTCTGGATACCCTGAATCCGAAAATTTATCGGCAGATTACAAGGCGGGAAGGCTTGGAAAAAGTTCTGGAGGGAATCAAAAAGACCTTAGAGGACGGACAGATTCCCCTTAAAATCAACTGTGTTCCCATGGGAATTCCGGGACAAGAGGTGGAGGAGCTGGCAAAGCTGTCTCAGAAATATCCGGTGCATGTGCGCTATATAGAAATGATGCCTATTGGACTGGGAAAAAACTATCAAAGTGTCAAAGAAGACCATATTCTTGAAAATCTGGAAGCTATTTATGGAAAGGCAAGAAGATATGAAGGAAAGCTGGGAAACGGACCGGGACATTATTATGAATTTCCCGGATTTGCAGGTAAAATCGGATTTATCAGCGCCATCAGTCACAAATTCTGTGGGGAATGTAATCGAGTGCGGCTTACCTCCCAGGGCTTCTTAAAAACCTGTCTGCAATATGAGACAGGAGTGGATCTGCGGCAATATCTCAGGTCGGGAATGCCAGAGGAACAGCTTGAGCAAATGATACGAAAAGAAATATTATGTAAACCTGCAAGCCATCATTTTTTGCAGGGAGAAGATGAAAAAACGGAACATCGAACCATGTCACAGATCGGAGGATGAATATGCAGGAATTATTTGAAAAAATAGCAGGTTTAGAGCATAGAGAAAAACTGGTTCTCCTTACTGTGACAGAAGGGGAAAATCAGGGAGAAAAAGCTCTTTTTGAGAAGGAGAGAATATTATGGGAGTCCTGTAAGGCTGGATTTTTCAGTAAAGAGAAACGGGAAATTTTTTTCAGAACTTCCACAGGGAAAATAATCATAGACGGACAAACGGTGTTTTGTGATTGCCTGGGACGGGAAAAACAGTTGGTGATCTGCGGAGCCGGTCATGTCTCTGCGGCAATTATTTCCATGGGAAGAATGTTAAGATTTACGGTGACAGTTTTGGAGGATCGGCCCTATTTTGCCGATCATGCCAGAAAACTGGGAGCCGATCATGTGATTTGTGATTCTTTTGAAAAGGGATTAAAGGAAATTCAGGGAGATGAGGATACCTATTTTGTGATTGTCACAAGAGGTCATCGGTATGACCAGGTTTGTCTGGAACATATTTTTGAGAAAAAGTATGCCTATGTGGGAATGATGGGAAGCCGTAAAAGAGTTGCCGCCTTAAAAGAAAGTATCCTGGAAAAAGGATTTCCCCGGGAGAAGGTGGAAGAGCTTCACAGTCCCATTGGTCTTGCTATTCGGGCAGAAACTCCGGAAGAAATCGCAGTTTCTGTTATGGCAGAAATCATAGAAGTGAAAAATAAAACGGGAAGAGAAGAAAGTATTTCTTCGGAAATGTTAAAGGCATTATCGGAAAAAGAAAAGCAGGATAAAATTCTGGCTACCATTGTAAGTCGCAGGGGATCAGCGCCAAGAAAAGTGGGAACGAAAATGGTGATTTTTCCCGATGGGAAAACCATGGGAACTATTGGCGGTGGATGTATGGAGGCAGAGGTGATTTCTCATGCTCTTATGATGTTACGGACGGGAGATAGAAACACACAGATTTGTTCTGTAGATATGACCAACGAATCAGCAGAGGACGAAGGGATGGTTTGTGGAGGAACTATAGATGTGATGTTGGAAGGAGTTTTTTCAGAATGAAGAGTGAGAAAGCGGTGAACTTCAAAACATTACTCCCGTTTTGGATTTATTTTGGAGTGTTGGTATTATTCATGATTTCGTTTTATGTATTTCCTATAGGGATTTTACTGTTGCTGTCTATGGCAATCCCTCTCATTGTGATATGGGGTGTTATCGTATATCTGGTGGGGAGCGCCGTAGAAAAAAGAACGAAGCTGGAGAAGATAGGGAAACGGCTTCAGGTTTCTTTGGTTTGTACTGTATTAGTAGTGTTGATCCCGGGTGTGGGAATACTGGCAGGAAATATTATTCTGGAAGGGTATATAGATATAAAAGGGTTCTTTCAAAGTTTGTTTGATAAAATTACATTAATTATTACGGCAGTTCATTTCTTGTTATTCTGGGCGGGAGAGGAAATAGAATGGCTGGAGATTAAAACATACAGAGAAGCTAAAGAAGAGGACGTATGAGGAGGGAAATGAAATGGTTCATTTGTTGTTAGCGATTATATATCTGGCGTTTATCAGTCTGGGATTGCCGGACGCCCTGTTAGGGTCAGCCTGGCCGACCATGTATCAGGAATTTTCGGTTCCTGTGTCTTATTCCGGAGGGATTTTTATGATTATAGCGGTGGGAACGATCATTTCCAGTTTTCAGAGTGACCGTCTTACCAGAAAATTCGGCACAGGTAAGGTTACGGCAATGAGTGTTTTCATGACAGCAATGGCTTTGTTTGGTTTTTCTGTCAGTCATTCCTATTGGATGTTGTGCCTGTGGGCAATTCCTTACGGTTTAGGGGCAGGAAGCGTGGATGCTTCGTTGAATAACTATGTGGCGCTTCATTACAGCAGTCGGGATATGAGCTGGCTGCATTGTATGTGGGGAATTGGAGCTTCTGTAGGTCCTTATATTATGGGATATGCCTTAACCGGCGGTCATGGTTGGAATATGGGGTATCGGTGGATATCTGTTTTGCAGATTATTCTGACAATTTTTCTGTTTTTAAGTCTTCCCCTTTGGAAAAAGACGAAGAGAGAAGAAATACTTGAGGAAGGCGGAGAGGGAAAACAGTCGTCAAAGCCTCTTTCTCTGAAAGAAATTTTCCAGATTCCAGGCGCGAAAGAAATCCTGATATCTTTTTTCGGATACTGTGCATTGGAACAGACCGCCAGTTTGTGGGCGAGCAGTTATCTGGTGTTGCATCAGGGTTTGGCAGAAGATGCAGCAGCAAAATTTGCCGGTTTATTCTTCCTGGGGATTACCGGAGGAAGATTTATCAGTGGTTTTCTTACCATGAAATTCAATGATAAGCAGATGATATGGCTGGGGGAAGGGATTATACTGGCGGGAGTAGTTATCCTGTTTTTACCTTTTGGAGAAATAATGGCATTGATGGGATTACTGCTTATAGGTTTGGGATGCGCTCCTATTTATCCATGTATTATCCATTCTACCCCTGCGAATTTTGGAGAAGATAAGTCTCAGGCCATGATTGGGGTACAGATGGCTTTTGCCTACATAGGAACTTGTGTAATGCCTCCGGTTTTCGGATTGATCGCTAACTATATCAGTGTATCTTTGTTTCCTATATATATGTTCGTCATTTTAGTGTTGATGGCAGTGATGTATCAGAGAATGTTGGGAAAAGTGAAGAAGAGTAAATAAAGAGATTTTTTGAGTGAAAATACAGTTAAAAAAATAAGAATCTTCCAGAGAAATATCACAGATTTTGACCGTGATTTCTATGGAAGATTCTTTTTGGTTTACTTCTCTGTTTTAATATCCATATCTTTGGGAAGAATCAGATTCAAAAGAATGGATACCACAAATACTACAGCAACCACATTTGCAGAAAATACAGATTGCAATATTTCCGGGAAAATATGCCAGATTTCTGTTTCACTTGCGGCAGTAAAACCAATACCGATGGAAAGGGACAGCGCTGCAATCGTAATATTTCGCTGAGTAAATCCGGCTTTGGAAAGCATTTCAATTCCAGAGGCGAGAATGGTTCCAAACATCATGATGGTACAGCCACCTAAAACAGAATCCGGAAGGGAAGCAAAAAAGTTTCCCACAGGGGGCAGCAGACCAGCCAGAATCATGCAGACGGCGCCTGTCATAATGGTAAAGCGATTTACTACTTTTGTCATGGCAATCAACCCTACATTTTGAGAAAAAGAGGTAACTGGCGGGCATCCTAACAAAGCAGAAAATGCAGATGCATAGCCGTCGCAGGCCAATGAGCCGGTGATTTCTTTTGTAGTGATATCTCGTTTCAATCCTCCGGATACCATTGCAGTGGTATCTCCGATGGTTTCGGCAGCAGACACCAGAAAAATGATGGCAACAGAAACAATAGCCCCCAGATGAAACTCCGGTTTGTACGGCATAATATGGGGAAGGGATATAAATCCGCCGGAAAAAATCACAGAAAGATCCACTTTTCCCATAAATATAGCGATGATGTAGCCGACAATCAGTCCCACCAGTACGGATAATTGTTTTAAGTATCCCTTTGCTTTAATATTCCAGAGCAAGCAGACTAAAAGAGTGATTGTTCCCAGGATCAGGTTTTGAGCAGAACCAAAATCTTCATTGTATCCGCCGCCAAAAGATCTTGCTCCTACAGTAAAGAGCGAATAGCCGATAGCGGTAACTACAGAGGCAGCTACGATAGGGGCAATCAGTTTTCGCCAATATTTTGCCAGTAGTCCCAGGGTTCCTTCCAGGATACCTCCCACGAAAACAGCGCCGATGACAGCCGGATATCCATAGTTAGCGGCAACAGTACTTAAAATAGTTACAAAGGTAAAACTTACTCCCATAACGATGGGAAGTCTGGAGCCGATTTTCCAGAGGGGATATAGCTGAATCAAAGTTGCGATTCCTGCCACAAACATGGCATTTTGAAGAAGAATTGCAATTTCAGCCTGTTTCAGTCCGCCGGCAGCAGCAATGATGGTGATCGGAGTCAGATTTGATACAAACATTGCCAAAATGTGCTGAAGTCCGAAGGGGATTGCTTTCATAATCGGAACGGTACCATCCAGATTATAAATGTTTGAGACATTCTCATTTTGATGATTTTTCATAAGTACGTTTACTCCTTTTTCATATACGTTACTATACCTTTTCAGTTTACCATAAAAAAATGGAATGTCCAGAAAAACAAAAGGAAATAGTAGTACAGGAAAGGGGAATATGTTATGATGGAAGAAAGGATAAAAAGGGGAGGCAAAAAATGCTTGCATATACATATAAAGAAAAAGGTAAATTTGTGTTGGAGGAAAAAGAAAAACCGCAGCTATGTGAAGAGACAGATGCCATAGTGCGTGTAACACTGGCCAGTATTTGCTCCAGTGATATACATATAAAACATGGAGCAGTTCCCAGAGCAGTTCCCGGTATTACCGTAGGACATGAGATGGTGGGCGTTGTCGAAACGGTGGGAAACAAGGTAACGAAAGTAAAGCCGGGAGACAGAGTAACTGTGAATGTAGAAACATTTTGTGGGGAATGCTTCTTTTGTAAAAACGGATATGTGAACAATTGCACTGACAAAAACGGAGGATGGGCGCTGGGATGTCGGATTGACGGAGGACAGGCAGAATATGTTCGTGTACCTTATGCAGATCAGGGGTTAAATCTCATTCCGGGTACGGTAACAGATGAAGAGGCCTTGCTGACAGGAGATGTTCTTGCCACAGGTTTCTGGGCTGCCCGGATTTCAGAGATCCGCGAAGAAGATACGGTAGTTATCCTTGGCGGAGGTCCTACCGGAATTTGCACGCTTTTATGCGTGATGTTAAAAAATCCTAAACAGATTATTTTATGTGAAGTCGATCAGGACAGAATAGCATTTATCAAAAAGCATTATCCGAAGGCTTTAGTGGTGAATCCCGAAGAAACAGATGTGGAAACATTTGTGAAAGCACATAGCGAGCATGGAGGCGCAGACCGGGTGCTGGAAGTAGCCGGAGGTTCTCAGACGTTTGATCTGGCGTGGAAAGTGGCGCGTCCCAATGGCATTGTGACAATAGTGGCGCTTTATGAAGAAAATCAAATATTGCCTCTTCCGCAAATGTACGGAAAGAATCTGATCTTTAAAACGGGAGGTGTGGATGGATGTGACTGTGATGAAATTCTGAAATTAATTGAGGAAAAGAAAATAGATACCACCCCATTGATTACGCATACTTTTTCGTTGAAAGAAATTGAGAAGGCATATGATATTTTTGAAAACAGGAAAGAGCAAGTGATCAAAATAGCAATTCAGCCGTAAAAAAGACAGGAAATCAGAGGAGAAAAAGATATGTATGAAATCATGAGTTCAGATGAGGCTATTCGTCTGATTCGGGATGGGGATTGTATTTGTGTAAATTCTTTTGTGGGAATTGAAAGTCCGGTGGAATTACATGAAGCCCTTTATCGGAGGTATCAGAGAATGCAGTCGCCCCGTCATTTGACGGTTATTTCCAGCGCAGGGTTCGGCGTATGGGATGAAAATCGTAATGCGGAGGGATATATTCGGGAGGGTGCGGTAGACCGCCTGATCTGTGGGCATTTTGGCGCTATGTTAAGTACGAAGAAGCTGGTTTTGGAAGATCGGTTTGAAGCATATAATCTTCCGTTAGGCTGTATTTCTCATGCAATCCGTGCTCAGGCAGGAGGACTGCCCGGAGCTCTTTCTAAAGTGGGACTGGATATCTTCGTAGACCCACGGCAGGAAGGCCCTGGTATCAACCGGATTTCCATTGATGAGTCTCTGGTAAAACATGTGGAAGTCGATGGAGAAGAATTTCTTTATTATAAATTGCCCCAAATTACAGTTGCTTTAATCAAGGGAACGGCTGCGGACAGAAAAGGAAATATTTCCTTTGATGATATGTTTATGTCCGGAGATGCCCTTTCGATTTGTCAGGCGGTAAAGGCAAATCGAGGGAAGGTGATCGTACAGGTAGATCGTCTGGTGGATACGCCTTCCCGTCCCCGAAATGCGATTATTCCGGGATGTCTGGTAGATGCAATCGTAGTGACGGAGCCGGAGGAACGTAACGAGGCTTATACTGCACTGACGGGAAGTTTTGAAATTCCATATGAGGATTGGAAAGTGTGGAGTGAGAAGATCGATACCGTATCCACAAAGGCAGTCAGAAACAGTGTTGTGGGAAATATTATCGGAAAACGGGCAGCTATGGAGCTTCGGGTAGATGATATTGTAAATATTGGTATCGGTATTCCGGAAATGGTTTCCCGATATGCGCGAAAAAGCGGAATGCTGGATATGGTAACACTTACCGTAGAGTCCGGAGGCATCGGAGGATTTCCGGTTTCGGGAGAGGCCTTTGGCGCCATGATCGGCGCAGCGTCTGTTTATGATATGGCTAATCAGTTTGACCTATATGATAATGGAGGACTGGATATCTGTTTTATGGGAGCTTTGGAAGTGGATGGTCAGGGAAATGTCAATGCCCATCGTGGACCGGGAGCTTTTGCAGGAATTGGAGGATTTGCCAACATTACGGCGAAAACTCCCACAGTTGTATTTTGTCTGACGTTTAATACCAAGGGATTGGATGTGGAACAGAGGAAAGGAACGGTGATCATCCAACAGGAGGGAGCCATATCCAAGTTTGTGGAGAAAGTACACAGTATTAGTTTTTCCGCCAAGAGAGCGATTGCCAATGGACAGAAAGTGCTTTATGTGACAGAACGATGTGTGTTCCGTCTGACTCCGAAAGGATTGAAACTTATAGAAGTCTATCCGGGAGTGGATATGGAAAAAGATATTTTGGCGCAGTTGCCTTTTGAGGTGGAGATTTAAAATATATGACATGGAATCTTATGTCAGTTATGATGAAGGAAGTACATAGTATGGATGGAAATATTAGAAAGAACAATGAGAAAAATGGGGAAGATTTTTTCCCAGAAGAATTTTCTTTTAATAAGAAAGGCGTATTCTTTATCAGTTTTGTGCTTTTAGTGATTATAATACTGTTTTTTTCAAATACCTTATATATGAAATCGAAGTTAGTAAAAGAAACGAGACAATATGTCGCGGATGTAAGTACCCATGCAGTTTCCAATGTTTCTTATATTTTAAAAGAAAACAGTCTTTGTATTGAGGAAATGGCAGATTCATTTTCCAGAATGCCAGATTTTTTATTAACGAGAGAAGTGTTGGAACGGAAAGCGGTCACATGGAATCTGGATGGTCTTGCGGTGATAACATCAAAAGGAATGGCATCTTCATCTGATGTTTTTTGTGAATTGTTTTATGAATGGGTGGATACTCATCCTGAGATGTATGAAAAAACTTTTATATCCTATATATTAAATCATAAAATAATCTTTTCTGCTCCCATACCAAAGGACGAAAAAACTGTTTTAGTTGGTGTGAAAAACTATGATACCATGCAGGAACTTCTGGGAAATACAGATTTTCAGGATAGAGGAGAATCACTAATCGTAAACAGTGAAGGAATGATTATTTTTGAACCGGAAGAAAAACAGAAAAGTATTTATGATATTTATGTGAAAAGGGGAGAGCAGGGAGAAAAATATCTGAATAGTACGATAACAAAAAAAATCCAGGATGGATATCAGGGGATTTTTGAGATGAAAGACGAAGAAAACGCACAGATTCTTATTTCTGTCCAATCATTAAATATCAATGACTGGATACTTTTGACAGTCGTACCTCAGGATATTCTAAGTAAAACAAGCCTCCAGCCTATTATATATTTTATATTGATTATTCTGTTCAGCGCTTTTGTATTTTTGGTTATTTTAAAATATATAAGCAAATCGCAAAAAAAGATGATTCAGCAATTGAAGAAATTTGCTTTTGTTGATTCGGTAACAGAAGGATTAAATGGTTTGGCTTTTCGATTAGAAGGAGAAAGACTGATTGAAAGATCCAGATCGGAATATTACGCTATTGTGTTTTTGAATATTTTAAATTTTAGGCAGGTAAATGAACGGTGGGGAATCACAGAGGGAAATAAAGTTTTAAAATACATTTATCAGACGTTTGAGGAAACGATTGCTGTGGATGAATGTGTTGCAAGAAGTGAAATCGACCATTATTTCTTGTTGATCCATAATCAGCCGGAGAAAGAGTTAATTGACAGAATTACAAAGCTGATAGATAAAGTGAACTTTTTTGGAGAAAATTCAGAAATGGAAGATAAGTATTTTAAGTTTGATTTTTCTATCGGAATTTATGTTGTGGAAGATATCAAAGAAGAAATACGTTTGTGTCAGGGAAAAGCCAGACGTGCAGCGGGATTTGGAAAAGGAAGCAATCGGTGTACGTTTTATGACAATAAACTGGTTAAAAGAGATTTATACAACAGACATTTGTGTGAAATCTTTGAAAATTCATTGGAAAATCAATATTTTGAGATATATCTGCAACCGAAGGTTTACCTGAATTGTGATAAAAATCCGTCAGCTGAAGCATTGATTCGATGGAATCATCCGGAAGAGGGAATGATTTATCCTTCAGATTTTATTCCTTTATTTGAAAAAAATGGTATGATTTGTCGTTTGGATTTTTATGTATTTGAACAGGTATGTAAATTGCTTCAGAAAAGGCAACAGGAACATAAAACAGTTTTTCCTGTTTCTGTAAATTTTTCAAGAATACATTTGAAGGAAGAAAATATGGCCTTTGTGGAAAAGGTAGTATTTTTAAAGGAAAAATACCAAATTCCAGATGGAATTCTGGAAATTGAACTGACGGAATCTATTATGATTGAAGATGCACAGCTTCCAATTATAAAGGAACAGATAGATGCTTTCCACAAACATGGAATTATATGTTCTCTGGATGATTTTGGCTTTGGTTTTTCGTCACTGGGAATTTTGAAATCCCTGGATGTAGATGTTATTAAATTAGACAGAAAATTCTTTATGGAAGAAAATGAAAAAACATGGTTTATTGTGTCCAATTTTATTGCTCTTGCTCACGGATTGGGGATAAAAACTGTTGCAGAAGGAATAGAAACTAAAGAGCAAATAGAGATGTTGAAAAAAGCGGACTGTGATATGATTCAGGGATACTTCTATGGAAAACCTATGGCAATACCGGATTTTGTACTATGGTATGAGGCGAACAGAGGAGAAGATTTATGATTAAAAACTTAACAAATATTTTATTTGGAATAGTAATGATCGGATTGATCGGTATCATAATTCTGAATTATTCTTTTCATTTTTCACGAGGCCATATGGAACTGGAGAAGGTTTCGGAAGACTATTTTCAACAGGTCACCAGCATGATTAAAAAAAATCAGAAAGAGTTGGATGACGAGCTGGAGGATTTTTCCAATGCTACATTACGGCGGGCTAAAACAGCATCTTATGTGGTGGAGAATAATCCAGAAATAGAAACAGATATCGATGAACTTAAAAAACTGGCAGATATTCTGGAAGTGGATGAAATTCACCTTTTTGATACCACGGGAAAAATATATTTTGGAACTCATCCGGAATATTATTATTTCACTTTTGAATCAGGAGAACAGATGAATTTCTTCCGCCCTATGTTGAAAGATTATTCAATGGAGATGTGTCAGGAGATTACTCCCAATACTGCAGAAAATAAATTGATGCAGTATGCTGCAGTTTGGAGAGGAGATAAAAAAGGAATTGTACAGGTAGGGTTGGTACCGGAAAGAGTTATGAAAATAGAAGAAGAAAATTCTCTGAATAATATTGTTTCGATGATTCCTTCGGAAAAAGAAGCAGAGCTTTATATTATTTCAAAAGATACCGGTGCAATTCTGGCGTCTACCAGAAATTTAAAGAAAAATACAAACGCAAAGGATATGGAGTTACCATGGAAAGAGGCTAATTCTTCTATAACAATGCAACACACAAAAATCAATGGAAAAAAACACTGTGTATTCATGGAGACTCATCAGGATATGATATATATTAGAACATATCCGTCTTGGTTACTGGTCAAAGAGAGTTTTATGGACACAGGATTTATTACGATTTATGTATTGTTATTATTCATTATTACTGCGAGTTTCCTGCGCCATTATACCAACAGTAAAGTGGTTAAAGGTCTCAATCAGATTAACAAAGATATGAAAGGAATTGAGAATGGCTCCAAATTCTATGTGGATAATACTACACAGATTCCAGAATTAAGTGAGTTGGCAGAAGCTATTAATGGAATGACAGATTCCATTCGCAGTGCTTTTAGAAATTTTTCTCTGGCAGTTGAAAAAAGTAATATACGGATGGGAATTTATGATTATAGCGAATCAAGTGAGCGATATTTTATCAGCGAACAAGTATGGGAAATACTAAAGATAGAAAGAACAAAAGAAGAGGGATATGATCGAGAACTTCTTTGCGCCCGAGTAGAAGAAATGAGACAAAATCCTTATAACGAAGAAAAACATATTTACAAATTCCAAACAAAAGATATGATTTATTATGTTCATATTGAAGAGTTTGAATATGAACATCACAAAGTACTCTTGTTTGTAGATGCTACCAATGAATACAGTGAAAAAGAAAAAATCATATGGGAGCGAGACAGAGATTATTTAACGAATTTGTATACAAGACGGGCCTTTATGGAGAGATTGGAAGAGGTATTTCAGGAAAAAGAACTGGTGAAATATGCTGCAATTTTGATGATTGATGCAGATGGATTAAAACAAGTGAATGATGAAAATGGTCATTTGCTTGGTGATCAATATTTGAAGGAGATTGCAGCACTCCTAGTCAGAGAAGCAGCGGAACATTCTATCTGTGCCAGATTAGGCGGAGACGAATTTGCTGTTTTATTATATCAATTTCAATCAGAAGAAGAATTATTGTATAGGATTCATGAGTTGGAATTAAAAGATAATGCACATTCTATGATAACATCAGAAGGAAATGAAATTCCATTGCGATTTTCTATTGGATATGCAATTTATAAAAAGGATGCGGAGGATTATCATGCATTGCTAAAGGCAGCAGATGAGCGCATGTATTTAAAAAAAGGAACAAAAGGTAGAAATGTAAGAATGTAATAGAATGATCTACCAGGAAACAGGAGTAGTGTTTCCTGGTAGATCATTTTTGTCTGAAAATCATATCAGATTTGTTGGATGAAGTAATTAATTAACAATCTGTCATTCTGTGGGGCGAGAATCATTCTGGACAGGAAGTTGTAACTGAGTAATAAATTCTGACTCATCGGAAGAAGTATGGATATCCAGCCAGAGTACCTCCAACATATCTCCGGCGACAGTCATGTTATGGTCGTGAGCATAACGGATCAGTTTCCATCCCCAATCGATACTTTGTGTGTAACTTCCGCGGTAGGTGACACAAAGGTAATCTCCTCCCGGGATACAATTTTCTCCCTGTTCATCAATTAAAAATACCGACTGATACGAGAGTTCTTTTTTTTCCAGCAGCGAAGAAAGAGAAATGACGGTTCCCATCTGATTACTTCCGATGATATACAGTCTTTTTTTATCCAGGTTTAAGAGACGTTTCATAAGAAGATCCATTTCTTCAGCAGCAGAATAGCCTTCCGAGAGACTATGACACCAACGAGGCGGTAAAGTAACCTGAGTGATTTCATTTAAAGGGAGAGAAAGGGCAGAACGAATAGTATGCAGGCGATGCTCAACATTTTTTTGCAATTGTTGAAGTAACAACATTTGCTTATGAATAGTTTTTTGCTCCTCTTCCAAAAGCTTCAGAGACGAAGCGGCGTTGTGATGATCCAGATACTCTTTTATTTGTTCCATAGTAAATCCGATGGAGCGAAGATCTCGGATTACGTTGAGACGCCAGATATCATGGATACTGTAATGGCGATATCCTGATTCCGAACGTTCCGGTTTTATAAGGCCAATTTCTTCATAATAACGAATAGAATCTACGCCAATTCCGTACAATTGGGCAATTTCTCCAATCTTAAAATATTTTTCCATAATTACACATTCTCCCGGTTGACTCTGGTATAATACCAGAGTTTATAATAAATATAAAAGCATTATAACATTTTATGATAGCAAAAGGGAAAGGAAATTAGAAATGCGTTCATTTTGGAAAGAAATAAAAGTATCGTCGATACTTCTGTTATTAGGAGCAAGCGCTCTTTTGGCTTTTGGACTTTATAATATTCATTCTGTTTCAAAGGTTACAGAGGGCGGTATCCTGGGACTGACATTGCTTCTGGAACATTGGTTTGGCATCTCACCGTCATTTTCCGGGTTTGTTTTGAATGTGGCCTGTTATCTTTTGGGATGGAAAATTTTAGGGAAAAGATTTTTGGTGTTTTCTTTTGTAGCAGCCATAGGATTTTCTGGTTTTTATAGAATATTTGAACAATTCGATCCCCTGTTTCCGCAGATCGGTGAAAAACCTCTGTTAGCTGCTGTGGTGGGAGCCTTATTTGTAGGTATCAGTGTGGGAATCTGTGTGCGGGTAGGCGGCGCTCCGACAGGAGACGATGCCCTTGCTATGAGTCTCTCTACTGTTCTGCCAGTAGATATTCAATGGATATATTTGATTAGCGATCTGGTTGTATTGTTTATGTCTCTGAGTTATATTCCATTAAGCAGAATCATGTATTCTATTTTGACAGTTCTTTTATCCGGTCAGATTATCGGAATTATACAGAAAGTGAAATTGCCTCAATGTATGGGAGAAGCAGATGTAGCTGAGAATTAAAAAGAAGAACAGGATAAATACAGGTAATTCTGTTGCAGAAAATTGCCAGAAGCGGTGAAATATAAACAAATTATATAGCCTTTTGAAAGAGTTTTTGTGATATAATAGAGAAATAGAATACAACAGTTAAAAAAGAAAAAGGAGAAACTGTATGAAGAGAAAATTGTTTATGTTTTTGGGGATTGTAAGTTGTACCATGTTCCTGGTTGGATGTTCTGCAAAGAAAACAAAGGAAGAAAATGATAGGGAAAAAGTTACAGAGCAATCGGTAGAAGAATCTGACAAATCTACTACAGCAGACGAAAAACAGGAGAAAATCACAAATGCGGAACAGGATGTTGAAAATGCAGAAGATTCTGTAGATGCAGAGGCTTCAAATGATTTGGATAAGGAAGGAGAAAGTATTGTATACGAGAGTCCTTTGGGATACACATGCAAATACGATTCAACTGTATTTACTTTGGAGGATACAGAGGGAGTGGATCAATTTTTATATCAGACAGAAGAAAAGTTAGAGAGTCAGGTTTATATGACGGTTTTATCTTATGCTGATATGGATGCGGAAACATTGTTTGATGGAATTGTTTTACAGAATAATATTGAAAAAAGTGAAGTGCAGAATACGATATTTGGAAAGGATGGAATAGAGGCAAAATGCGCTCATATGGAAACTGATGTCAATGGTGTAAAGCAGATTTATACATATTATGTAATTCCTTCCGGACATGGAAGCTTACTTGTAGAAATTGTGGGTTATGTTGGAATGCCGGAGATGGTTGAAGGCAAGCTGGAAGAAATAACAGGAACATTTTCTATGAATAACAAAGGTTAATATAAATGTTTTTATTACACGAAGAGAAATTATATTTTCAATATTTAGTGTGATACACTGAGTCTAGTGGAAAACTGAGCAAACATAATCTATATTTCCCCTGCATACATTGTAAAAAGATGTATCCAGGGGAATTTTTGTGAAAGATTATATCGAAGAAAGAGCAGTGGAAATTGCGGAGTATATTATAGAGACAAAGGCGACGGTGCGACAGACGGCGAAGAGATTTGGGGTAAGTAAGAGTACGGTACATATAGATGTAACAAAAGAGTCATTTTTGTGAAGGTTGTTTATGAGGTGAGGTAAGAGTCTTTAGTGGGGGTAAAATCTTTACATGTAATATCCTGTGTTCAAAAGGTAGGATTTAAGCGAAAAAAGCCTCGTGACCATGAGGAAATATAAAAGTAAAAAGTATTCTATGATAAAGTATAAAGGCTTAGAGGAGAATGTCTCTTCTAAGTTTTTTTAATAAGAAAGCAGTTTGGGCGTTTGCTTTTGAAGTTATAATAAGTATAGTAAAATTTACACCGGATGGAGCAAGATACCGTACTAAGATTATATTTGCTAAAGAGAAAATATTGATAGATAGAATGTCGGATGTTCTGATACGATTTTTCAATAGAGATTGAGAAAGTTTTTCTGATAAAGTGTAATAATATGTGGTTATATGCTTTGTAGAAAAATCCGTAGGAATTAAAATTTTTTGTTTTATGGAAAGATTATAATTATGATATACTGAAAGAAAACGATAAAATTGAATTTGTAGAATTTAAAAATTTAATATGAAATGTGAGATAGAGCGTATGGAAAAAATACGTTCTATTTTTGTCTTTTTGAGAAAAGTGATTAAAAAATTATTGACGTTTTGTTACTGGATAAAAACAACTATTCAGTGCTTTATTTATACTGTTCTGCGTTTCATTGTGATATAGTATGAATTAAGAAATATACCAATCAGTGCATGTAGAGCTTGTAAATTCCTATTTTGCTTCGATGACCAAAATGCAAATTGTCACCGTTGCGCCCGTTTTCACAAGCGTTGCGTGATATAAAAAGAATTCTGTTTTATTATTTTATCATCAAAAATAAAGGAGGTTCTTTTTATGTTGAAGGAATTAAAGAAACACAAAATGAGTGTTGTTGCAGCTGGGATTTTATTCGGTGTTATTGGGGTATTAATTATTCCTATAATAGCGGGGAGTGTAAAAATATTAAGTACATTATCACAAAAGTATCCTAGAATATTCAAGTATAGTATGATTACTTTTGTCGGTATATTATTGGCAATAAGCCTATTTTACTTAGTTATTAAACGTCAAATTATTTTTCTTGCAATAGTAGCTTGCTTAGCAATGGGATTATGCGATGTTATATATAAAAGAAAATAATGAATGGAGTAAGACTATGGAAATATCAGATTTGATTAAATCAGCTAGAATTGAAAAGGGATTAACTCAACAACAACTGGCTGATTCTATCTTTGTTACGCGACAAACAATTTCGAAATGGGAACTGGGAAAAAGCGTTCCTGATCAAGCCTCTCTCGTATTGTTATACCAGTGTCTGGATATCAAGGATAATGAGAAAAAACAGTTATCAAGGCTTATTTTTAATAAGCAAAATATTATATTAGTTTTGATGGTATTTTTATTTTCACCCATGGTTATTGGAATACGTTTTATCTGTTATAAAATGGATAAGATTGATAACCGAAAAATTAAAGCGATAATCAAGACTATTGGATTTAGTGTATTCTCATTATATCTAATATCTTTAAAAGAAAATGTGGCATATTTGTTAATTAGTATATTTTCTATAATGTATTTGTTATATCAATTCTATTTGAGTGGTTTGGAAAATAAATAATTTGTGCCAGTAAGTTTAAAACAAGTGATAACTCATGAAATCCCAGCTTGTAGAATTGGACTTTGCAGATGTAAAATAAATTTGAATTTGAGGAAAAGAAGAATGGAAGATAAAAAAATATTACTTGATAATATTAACAAAATTCATACAACTGAAATGGGAGTTGATAGAATTAAAAGAAATCTAAAAATAGATACAGTAGATGTTGTTGAATACTGCAAAAATAAAATTGTGGATGAAAATTGCCATATATACAAACAAGGTAAAAATTGGTATTGTGAAATTGAAAATATTAAAATAACTATCAATTCATATAGTTATACAATTATTACAGCACATATTATTAAGTAAATTATAACCGAGGTGGAAATATGGCATCAAGCAAAGAATATTTAGATTTTATTTTAGGGCAGCTATCTGAGTTAGAAGATATCACTTATCGAGCTATGATGGGAGAATTTATTATTTATTATCGTGGCAAGATTGTAGGTGGCATCTATGATGATAGACTACTTGTTAAACCAGTAAAATCTGCAATTAGTTATATACCGGCAGCTCGGTATGAATTACCTTATGAGGGAGCAAAAGAGATGTTGTTGGTTGATGAAGTCGATAATAAGGATTTTTTGACAGGCTTGTTTAATGCTATGTATGATGAGTTGCCAAATCTCAAAAAGAAAAAATAAACAATCCTAGTTTATCAAATTAAAAGAGTTAAGATAAATAGAATTTATGGAGGAGACAATGATGGATAAAAAGATACAAAAAATAGGAGTGATTTGTTCAATTGTGCAGATTATATTAAGCATAATATGCTTGATTTATAATGCGATAAATCAAGAAAATATTATAATTTGGATATTATTATTATGTTCTGGAATTTTTTTGTTAAGCTCGAATATTAGTAGAAACAATAAAAAAGAAGACGAGTGAGGAAGTATAAAATCCAGCTTGTCGAACCGAAAAACACTGTAATAACATGTATAAAAGAAAATATAAAACACCCTACTGAGTAGGTTGAACTAAATGCCCCTATGATTTCAATTTTGAAGTCATAGGGGTATTTTTTGTGCAGAAAAATAAAAAATTTCTTTTTTCACCCTGTATTTTCCCCTCTGAGCCTTTCGTTATATGAGGACAAAAAAATAAAATTCCTTTTTTATTTGTAAAACACCCTCTCTACGTTCTGATATATGAGGAACAAATTACATTTACCTTAAAGGAATCGGGCCTGATTCAAGAACAAAGAAAAACGAAAAGGGAAAGGAGAAACTGCATGAACAAAACAATCTTAATGGGAAGACTGACAAAAGATCCGGAGGTGAAATATCTCCAGAATGAAAACAGTACTGCAATGGCACGATACACGCTGGCAGTAGACAGACGATATCGAAAGGAAGGAAAGGCGGAAACGGATTTTATTTCTTGTGTCACCTTTGGGAAGAATGCTGAGTTTGCAGAAAAATATCTGAAAAAAGGTTTGAAGATTTTAGTAAGCGGACGCATTCAGACAGGAAGCTATGTGAATCAGGAGGGGAATAAAGTTTATGCCACCAACGTGATTGTAGAAGAACATTATTTCGCAGAAGGGAAGAAACTGTCAGGATCAGAAAAGAAAGAAGATACCGATCCAGATGGATTTATGCAT
>JAXEUM010000063.1:0-9832 GCA_034114925.1 Oliverpabstia sp. | reverse complement strand
TCATTGTGGGTATGCGCTGAAAGCCACCCATGTACCAAACAGCACCGGGTATTTCCGCTGTACCAAACGGACGGAAAACAAAGGCTGTCCGGGTTGCGGGAAAATCCGCAAAGAAGAATTTGAGCAATTCATTTTCTCGGCCATGCAGGAAAAGTTCAAAGACTTTCAGATACTCCACGGCAGGGAGGAAAAAGTCAATCCGAAACTGACCGCCTATCAAGTGGAGCTGGCACAGGTAGAGGCAGAAATTGAAAAGCTGCTGGACACGCTGACCGGAGCCAATGCGACCTTGCTCGCCTACGCCAACAAAAAAATTGAAGAACTGGACACCCGACGCCAGACCATTTCAAAGGCAATCGCCGACTTGAGTGTTGAAACCATATCGCCCCAGCAGATAAAGAAGTTATCCTATTATCTCGACAACTGGGACAGCATAGATTTTGACGACAAAAGAAAAGCCGCCGATGGTTTGATCTCTACGATCAAGGCCACCAGCGACCGTGTTCAGATAGAGTGGAAAATCTGACATTTCCGCTCTATCGTCCCTCATTTCTATTTTATCTTGTTTGTACCCCTTGTACACCGAGGTTTAGTTTTTATAAGATACAAGAGAAGAAAATGATTATCGCCTTAACACTTTCTTACATTCCTTGTCAGAAATCTTACGATCTTATCTGTTATTTTACCATTTCCTGTTTCATCTGTTTTACATATGCTTTTACATAATCCACACATTTTTTTCCATATGTCTGACATAATTTCACAATTGCCGACTGGACAATAATTCCATCTGCCTGGGCGACCATTGTTTTGATCTGTTCCATATCAAAATCATCACATCCCACCACACAGGGTATCTGTTTTTCTTTCTTTATCACTTGTCCTAATGCTGCCAAATCTGTTGTTTCTGTAGGAATACAGTACACAAATCCCTGTGCTGTTTTCGCAATTTGTGCAATTCTCTCATTAGATGCCGGTGAAATCAGAGAAATAAAATCTATCCCATATTTTTTGCACATACTGTCAAATTCTTCTTTTTCTTCAAAAGGTACGTCTGTCAGTAAAATGGCGCTTATCTCTGTTTGTGCTGCTTTACTGACAAATCTTTCCACTCCATAAGAAAAAACCACATTGGCATAAGTAGAAAATACTAACGGAATCTGGGAATGTTCTCTTATTCTTCCGACCATTTGAAAAATTTTATCTGTGGTTGTTCCATTTTCCAATGCTCGAATATTGGCTTCCTGAATAACAGAGCCTTCCACTGTAGGATCTGAAAAAGGTATTCCCAGCTCAATCATATCAGCTCCAGCCTCCTCCATGGCATAAACTAACTGTTCTGTCATATCTAATGTGGGATCCCCACAGGTAATAAAAGGAATACATGTTTTTCCATTGGTAAATGCTTTTGTCATTTTCTTATTCATAAATATCCTCCCCTCTGTAACGGGCAATTGCCGCACAATCTTTATCTCCTCTTCCCGAAATGGTAATCACGACTATTTGATCCTTCTTCATTGTGGGAACTATTTTCTTCGCATATGCCACTGCATGTGCGCTTTCTATTGCCGGTATAATCCCCTCTGTTCTCGCCAGATACTCAAAAGCTTCTACCGCCTCCTCATCTGTTACCGGAACATATTCAGCTCTCCCCTTATCGTATAAATCCGCATGTTCCGGTCCGATTCCCGGATAATCCAAACCGGCAGAAATGGAATACACGGGAGCAATCTGCCCATATTCATCCTGGCAGAAATAAGATTTCATTCCATGAAAAATCCCCAATCTTCCGGTAGAAATGGTGGCTGCCGTTTCCGCTGTATGAATACCTCTTCCCGCTGCTTCACAGCCGATCAGACGTACCTGGGGGTCATTAATAAAATGATAAAAGGTTCCAATGGCATTAGAACCGCCACCTACACAGGCAAGTACAGCATCAGGAAGTTTGCCTTCTTTTTTCAATATTTGTTCTTTTATTTCTTTCGATATCACCGCCTGAAAATCTCTCACAATGGTGGGAAATGGATGAGGTCCCATTACCGATCCCAATACATAGTGAGTATCTTCCATTCTATTTGCCCATTCTCTCATAGTTTCTGACACAGCATCTTTCAGTGTGGCGGTTCCACTGGTAACAGCATGTACTTTAGCGCCCAGCAATTTCATTCTGTACACATTTAAAGCCTGTCTTTTCGTGTCTTCCTCTCCCATAAAAATTTCACATTCCATTCCCATAAGCGCCGCTGCGGTGGCAGTAGCTACTCCATGCTGACCTGCGCCCGTCTCTGCAATAACTCTCGTTTTTCCCATTTTTTTTGCTAAGAGCATTTGTCCTAACACATTATTAATTTTATGTGCCCCTGTATGATTGAGGTCTTCTCGCTTCAGGTAAACTTTGGCTCCTCCAAGATCTTTTGTCATATGTTCTGCATAATATAAACGGGAAGGTCTGCCCGCATACTCATTCAATAATTCTGTCAGTTCTCTGTTAAATTCCGGATCATTTTTATAATACTCATAAGCCTCTTCTAATTCCATCACCGCATTCATCAAAGTTTCCGGTATATATTGTCCTCCATGAATCCCAAATCTTCCTTTTTTCATTTTTTTGCCTCCATTTTATTAATCATTTTCAGAACGTATATCACAATCTCTGTTACTTCAAGAGGACTTTTCGTAATACAAAAAGCCCGTCCCGGAAGACATAAATAATGCCTTCCAAGGACGAGCTACTATACCCGCGGTGCCACCTTGCTTCATGGAATGACCCATGCACTTTTGCGAAATACCTTCATATTCCCGGCAACTGACGTATGCCTCCACGTCACAGAATACTCGGCCAAAGCCTTTGACTGTGCCCTCTGCGGTCCATTTGGCAATCTGCTTTCCGATCCGGCTCTCACCTACCCGGACTCTCTGTGCGTGCATAATTACTTTGATCTCCGCTTCAACGGTTTACCAATCTAAATTTGTATATAAAATAGCACAAGAAACTCTATATGTCAAGAGTTTTATAAACACTATTTCCAAATTTGTGACTTTAGTGAATCCTCTCCAGAATATCTCCTTGCACCAGCGCCTCTTTCAATTCCTGGGATGTTTTCACTATTCTGTTTAAGACAATACCACCCCGTGCCAAATGTTCCGGTTCATGAAAATCAGATGCAGAAATCTGAATGTACTCCGGATGTCTGTCCAAAATACTTTGCACACTCTGAGGATCCTGCATCCAATTGCAATTTCCATTGTATGATTCTATTCCATCCAGCTTATCCTCACACATTAAATCACATACTTTCAATTTTAAAGGCATTTTCCATGATTCCATCGGTGTGTTCCTTAACATTTTCATCCCCTGTTCATACGGAATCTCCTCCATGTCCCGATGAGCTTCCAGTATATCCAACATCTCTTCCGTCCTGTATTTGGTATACAATTTCCCATCTTCCATTCCTACAATCCGACAGCGAACAGGATGTGCCTGGATCACTAACATTCCATTTTGATGAAATAAATCAATGGCTTTTGTTAATGGTAATTCATACAAATCTGAATGTGTATACAAAAAATCTTCTGTAACCCCTATAATCAGAAAATCATTATCTGTCTCACAATTTCGAAACTCCATTCCCAGCAAAATTTCCATTCCCAGACGCTGTCCTTCCTTTTGCGCCTTATGGTATCCTTCCAGATATCTGTCTATTTTTTTCTCCCAACTTTCAAGTTTCAAACCATCAAAATATTGCTTATGAAAATGATCTGTAATCATTAATCCCTGATATCCTGCCGAATGATACATTTTCACACCGTCTTCTGCTTTTACTTGTCCGCATCCGCTTACTTCACTGGTATGTACATGTATATCAATTAAAAATTTTTCCATCTTTATCATCCTCTTTCTTTTCATTTTCCATGCTGTTAAGCACTCTCACCCTCTGGACATATTATATACATTTTATTATCTTTCGTCTACATTTCTTAATATGACAGTGTTAAGATTCCAGGGTAAAAAGATCACAACCCACGTTGTACTTGTAGATAAGTGGTTTTATATCTTTACAACACAAAAAAACCAGGAGAATTTAATTTTCCTGGTTTTTGAGAGGCGCAGACCGGATTTGAACCGGTGGATACTGGTGTTGCAGACCCCGGAAAAAATCCTTGGAACCCGCTAAAACTCTAAGGTTTTCCAAACTGTCCATCCTATATCCACCCTAATTTTCATGTTGCTTTCATGCCATATCAGGTATTTTACTGTGCCAAATCAATGCCACTTAGCACCCCTATGGGCATATTATAAACATTTTAGTATCTTTCGTCTACAATTATTTTACTACAACTACAATATTATATGGAGGTTTATCGTGAATTATCAATTAGAATTAAAACAAATTGTGGATTTTCCACGCTGCCGGATTTACCGGGAATTTATACAAACCCTTATGAAAGACAGAAGCATCCGTACCAACGGAGGTTCCTGTCTTTTTTATTTTCTCATTTTATGTTCTTATGCAAATTACAGTTCCTCTTATCGGAACATCGAACACCTTACTTACAAAGTTGTTCCTGGCGAATGGATCTGTTCTCTTAAAGAACTACAGATTCACTTCCGCCAAAAATTCCAGCACCAGGTCATATCCATACTGGATACCCTGGTAGAGCAAAACCTTCTAACCTACTCACTACACGAAAAAAATAAGATTATCCAATACAAGATCAAAGACTGGCCAAAAGATAATACTGCCCTTTCCTATAATTACCCATGCAAAAAAGACATCGGGTTTTTCTTTTTTCCAATCGCAGATGTTCATAAACTAATCGGACTGGGAAAATGTTCGGAAATGGATGCTCTTTTGGATCTTTGGATTCATGCAGTCTATAATGATCCATCTGTGCAAGGCTCTGATGCCGGTCCGGTAGTATATTTTCGCAATCAGACTGGAAATCCCTTGTTCAGTTATCAGGAACTTGCCAGACGTTGGAAACAGTCGAAATCTTCTGTGTCCCGTCTGCTTAAAAAACTTGAAGATACCGACATGATCACACTGATTTCCTATTCCGGGAAACATGGCAGCATGGTATATCTACGTAATTATCTGTCCGTTATGTTTAATATCAGTGATGTCATGATTGATAAGGAGGAAATTGCCATGAAAATGCAACTGCCAATACATATACCCGAAGACACCTTGCCTGTTAAAAACAATTCTGAATGCGTTTCAGAATCTATTACTGACGAACAAATCATCGTTTCACAGGAAGGCTCCTGCGTTCCAGAATCACACATCAAAGCCATTGTTCGCAAAGTCGCTGAAATACTGGAAATACAAGGCATTTCTTGTTGTAGATGCCCCAAAACAAAGTATATATTATCTCCTTTATCAGCCTGCAAGGATAGTATATATCTATATTCACTACGTATTATCTGCCCCTGGGGGAAAGCAGCCTATCAGTTTGAGTTAAAACTAAAACCGGAAAATCACGCCGTCACCAACGTCCCAGGGCATACTCCGCCTCTGCAGCATACCTTACCTGCCTTCGCTGAAATCCCAGAAGTTCTGTTGAAAGGAGGGGTTGTATAATGTCAAAGAAAAATCACCACCCTGTTTCTGCTGAAGTAGAAAATAATCCGTTGTACCATGATACCTATAAGCTTCTCCGTTGTTACCGGGATTCTACTTATAGCCTGATGGTTGCTGTCCGGCAGGTAGAAATTCAGTTCCAACTGGAATACAACACCAGTGTAGACGAATTTCTGGATTCCATCTATGCTGCAGGAGCAGATCTGGGAAACAGCCAGATTGAAGAATGGGCAAAAAGCATTGCCCGCAGCAATAAAATGATAAAGCTGCTTCTCTCTTCTGTGGATCTGCTCCGGAAAAATCATAAGCATGGGGAAGAATATTACTGGATATTATATTACGCCTTTCTGTCTCCCCATGAACTGAAAAACACAGAGGAAATCCTGGAAGAGTTGGAAAGGCATGTTCCCAGTATCTCCTACCGGACGTACTACCGAAGAAGGCAGGCTGCTATTAACGCTCTTAGCAGCATACTATGGGGATTTTCTGCAAAGGGGACACTGGAAACTTTAAATAAATTTTTCCCAAAATAAAATCGACATTTTCCATATAGGCACTCATAATTGAAAAAAACAAAGGAGGGTGCCTATCATGGATCAATTATCAAATTTTATATCCGAATATCTCAAAACATGTGAAACAATAAAAAAATTAAATTCAAAAACCATTAAAGCATACCGTATAGATTTATCACAATTTCATACATATATGCTACCACAGGAGGATTTCACAGAAAAAACAACCTTAAATTCGTTCCTGTCACTGTTACACCAAAAATACAAGCCCAAAACAGCCAAAAGGAAAATTGCTACTTTGAAGGCGTTTTTCCATTATCTTGTTTATGAAGAATTTTTATCTCAAAATCCTTTTGAGAAACTCAATGTGAAATTTCGGGAACCACAAGTCCTGCCTAGAATAGTCCCTAATACTATTATAGAAATCTTTCTCCGAACTATGTATAAACAAAAAAGGCTTGCACACACAACACACAAATACAATTCAATCCTTCGTGATATAGCCGTAATAGAATTACTATTTGCAACTGGAGTACGTGTTTCTGAACTATGCTCACTTACTCTTTCCCAAATAGATTTCACTACTTACAAAATTATTATAAACGGGAAGGGATCAAAAGAACGTATTTTACAAATTGGGAATGAAGATGTCAAAGAAATACTATCCGAATACTATGCAGCCTTTAAAACAGATATTTCTAAAACAGGGTGGTTCTTTATTAACCGTCTTCACAAAAGATACTCTGAAGAATCTGTCCGAAGCATGATCGTCAAATATCTGAAACTTGCCGCTATAGATATGCACGTAACTCCACACATGTTCCGGCATTCCTTTGCGACACTGTTATTAGAATCTGATGTTGATATTCGGTATATACAGAGAATGCTGGGACACAGCTCTATAAAAACAACCGAAATATATACAAATGTGTCTACCTCCAAACAAAACAGCATTCTCACTGCTAAACACCCACGTAACTCAATGCATATTGATATTACAAGGTAACACTGCAGGCCGCCTAATTTGAAGCGGCCTCTTTTTTCTCCCTCTTTGCCCATTCTAAACCAAGGATAATATCTAATTATCCGTAATGCTTTGTTTATATTACACTACTTTTACAAAAGGAGAATATTCTATGAATCTAGTTGAAAAATATAAGTATTTTAAAAAGGGAAGTAGCTCTGATTTTTCTGCACAAAATTTGAGTTATCATATTTTTGAAAATATAGATTTCAAACAATATTTCGATGTAGATAAGGAAATTACTTCTTTTTTTCGCTGCGATTTCCGAGGTTCTACTTTTAGAAATATTACATTTTATAAAAATGAATTTGACCGTGCAGATTTCATTTCTTGTACTTTTATAGATTGCAAATTTTATGAAGTTAATTTTGGACGTTCTCAAACAAAAGATTGCTATTTTTATCATTGTTCGTTTGCTGACAATTTGTATAATACAAATACAATACAGACATCAAGCTATGAGGATTGTGAATTTAATAACGAAAAAATCTTGGCTAATATAAATGATTGCACTTATGCTACCTGCATTTTTGACAGTTGTAATTTTGATAGGACATCTGCTGATAGATTACATTTCTTTAAATGTAAAATGTGTAAGATAAACTTTGCGACATTACATGCAGAAAATTTCACCTTTGACAATTGCTATTTAGAAGATATAGACTTAGGTATGCCTTTTGTATTTGGTTATTTCATTACAAACACTAGTTTAAAACATGTAAATTTTTTGTACAGAGGACATAGAGTTTCTTTTCAAGAATCAAAAGAGCATGCCAGAGAGTTATGGTCTCAAAATAGATATGCTAATTATTTTAATTCGCATATTATTTTAGGTGAAACCCAAAAACTCCCAGATATATTACCATCAATACTTAATAATATAGAAAAATTAAGCCCATTCAAACAAAAGATTGAACTTCAGCAAATATTTGATTGTATAATATATTATATGAAGCACAACGTAATTAATTTTGATTGTATATATAAAATAATACATTATTTAGAGGTAATATATAATAAAGAAAAATATACCCCTGAAATACAAATGATTTTTGCATCATATACATACCAAATTACATATTTACTTAAAACTTTTGATTTTGATTATAACTTCTATACTAACAAAAGCAATGTGGTTTCATTTGTTACATTTTGTTGTAATACGGAGGATTATGATATAGCAGTAAATTGTACTGAAAAATTCGTTAGAAGTACCTGCAATAAATTTGGTTCTCCAGATAGTTATGTATTATACCATTCTCAAAAAGGCTCTTGGCTATTAACATTTGCAATATCACCATTAATTGCCCTTGCCATAGTTAGAATGGTAAAATACTCTTTTAATTTGAATATAGAACTGCGTATAAAGAATAAACTATATCAAAAATTAGCAGTCTTGTTAGATCAAAATTTATCAATTGAGGATTTGAATAAAATTACAGATGTAGCGGTTAGAGCAAATCTTATAGAAGAAAAAGAAAATAGTACTCAATTAAATACAGAACTAGGATCTTTGTTGGATATAGTAAGAAATATAGAAATCGGATTATAAATCAGGGGGATACTTCCCCTGATTTATTAATATATTGAATAATTTTATTTACATTGGATAGTAAAATTTCTTTTGGATAAGAAAGATTTATTCTAAACCAATAGTATTTGTTTGAAAAAAATAGATACCGAGAGTGAGGAATAGTTATAATGTTCAACTTGTCAGATAACTCTTCCGAAATTTTATCGTCATTCAAAGTCCTAAAACAGTATTTAGGAATACCCATTATACAAAACATGCCTCCTTGACAGCTTGCTAATTTTACCTTCGTTTTAACACAAAGTGAACTCAATATTTCATAATTTATAGAGCAGTAATTACAAATATTTTGGATGTAAGTTTCTACTATATTTTTGTTATTATCTGAATACAAATTAAGAAATACTTCTAATTGTTTATAACTTCATGAGCCAAGTTTATATACACTTTGCTTTTCTATTTCGCTTATATACCTTTGGGGTCCATAAACTAAACAAGTTTTTGCCCCATTCAAAAATAGATTTTTGCTAAGAGAGCGAAAAATAAAAACATTCTCATTATGATTAAAAATATTCAGTTCAGATAAAAGATTAATATTATTGTTCCAGGGCATACCCCCATATATGTAATCAATAAAAATAAAAATATTTAGATGATGACAAATATTAAAAATTTTTGTATAAAAATCTTCCGTCAAAGATATACCTGATCCAAAAAGAGGATCGGTTATAATTAGTAGTTCTATCCTTTGTGATATTAATTGCTGTTCCAATTCTGCAATATCAAATTTCAAATTTCCATTATCATCCAATACCTGATAATAATAAATGTTTCCATGTAATTTCTTTAGCATATCAATATAAGTAAAATAAGTAGGAGATAATAATAAGGAGTTTAGTGTTCCTTTTTCAAATAATAATTCTAAAATCAAATATGCTGCTACAGTTCCATTAGGAAATATTGAAATATTTTTAGCAATTTCTTCTGGTAATTTCTGATTTTTAGCAAAATATCTTTTATAGATTTCCATTTCATTAACGTAAGCGCCTAATCTCAGTACGCTAGATAAAAAATAACATCCAGATGCTAGTCTGATCTGGATGCAAGCATTTTACTTTATTTTATTTTTACAGGTATTGATAACCTCCTGGTTCCATGGGGCTAATAATGCTAACTGGTC
>JAXEUM010000062.1:0-6740 GCA_034114925.1 Oliverpabstia sp. | reverse complement strand
ACGGATCATCATTTTATGTATGACATCTCTTCCAGCAGCCATGGTCGCCCTGATCGGCATCGGAGGGGAAAGTCTGACGGCTTTTCTGATGAATGCTGTCCGTTTTTTGTTTAACCGTAGAATCCTATACCGGCTGGATACCAAACCGGAGCCAAAAGGAAAACAGCGTAAAAATCCTCGTCAAAAAGAACCAAAGACGAAAAAGAACCGGGAGAAAAAAGAGAAGCCATCACCTCAACCAATGGAGATAGCTACACATGATGAGGAGGTTCCCTGTAATATGCCATCTTCTTCAGAGGAAGAGATTCTACCCGATTCAAAAGTTTCTCCCACACCAGCCTCTAAAAAAAAAGAGCGTCGGCTCTATGATATATCTACAAAACGCGGCATCAAGAAGCAGGCCAGGGAAGATATCCGGATTCTGAAATTTGAAAAGAAACAAAGGAAAAAGGAACAGGCGAAAGCTCTCAAGGTTGCGAAACGTGAAAAGAAACAGCGTTTAAAAACCGAAAAACAACGGCATAAAGAAAAACTGCATCAGGATAAGCTTGCACAAAAGGAGGCAAAACGTTTGGAGAAAGCTGCGAAAAAAGAGGCTCGCTCCAATAAGAAACAACCTGATCCTTCACCTTCCGTTTCCTCGAAAAAGAAAAAGCGAAAGGACATGACACTGGAAGATTATCTTCCGATTGATAAAATTGCCAACGGAATCATCTATACCACTGACCACCGATATGTAAAGATTCTGGAGATTGAACCTATCAACTTCCTTTTGCGAAGCGCAAGGGAACAGCAGGGCATCATTTACAGCTTTATTTCCTACTTAAAAATCAGCCCGGTCAAATTGCAGATTAAGATGATCTCCAAAAAGGCAGATATCAATAAACATCTGGAACAGGCAGCACTGGAACTGTCCCGTGAGACCAATCCGCACTGTCGGGAACTACAGAAGGATTACATCCAGTTCGTAAAGAAATTAAGTTCCAGAGAGGCCGTTTCAAGACGGTTCTTTCTAATCTTTGAGTATGAACCATTCAATGTAAACCGGAAAGTAGAAGAAAAAGAAATCCTTGCTGCACTGGAGACAGCTGCCCAGACAGCTAAAACGTTCTTATATCAATGCGGGAATCAGGTGGTTACCCATGATAATGAAGATGAATTTACAACCGATGTCCTATACACATTATTAAACCGGACCCTTTGTACAGAAAAGCCTCTGCAGGATCGGATTGCAGATGTCCTTGCACGCTATATGAAGGAAGGTCGCCAGGAAGAACTGGATCATATCCGGATCAACGAGTTCATTGCACCGGAGTCCGTAGATTTCCGGCACTCCAATTATGTGCGGATCAACGGAATTTATCATGCGTACCTGTTGGTTCCAAGCGACGGCTATAAACAAAAAGTCGCACCCGGCTGGCTGTCCTTACTGATCAACGCCGGGGAAGGCATAGACATTGATTTTTATCTGCATAAACAGCCAAAGGATAAGATCCAGCAGCGGCTTGGACAACAGATCCGTATCAACCGGTCAAAGATCAAGGATGCATCCGATACAAACGCAGACTTTGATGATCTGGATTCTGCGATCCGCTCCGGATACTTTCTGAAGGCTGGTCTGGCAAATAACGAAGACTTTTACTATATCAATCTCCTGATCACGATTACTGCTTCTGATCTTGAGGAACTGCAGTGGCGTATTCAGGAGATGAAGAAACTATTGATTTCCCAGGATATGGATCTGCACTCCTGCTACTTCTTACAGGAGCAGGGTTTCCTATCCTCCCTGCCGCTTGCAAACCTGGATAAAAAACTCTATGAACTGTCAAAACGAAATGTCCTGACTACGGGAGCTGCAAGCTGCTATCCGTTCACCAGCTACTCCATCTGTGACGACAATGGCATCTTATTCGGAGTAAATAAGCATAACAATTCACTGGTCATAGCGGACATTTTTGATTCCAAACAGTATAAAAACTCCAACATCTGTATCCTTGGATGCTCCGGTGCTGGCAAGACCTTCACCATGCAGACCATGGCACTTCGGATGCGTCGGAAAGGAATCCAGGTCTTCATCATTGCTCCATTGAAGGGGCATGAATTTTACCGGGCCTGTAAAAATGTGGGCGGAGAATTCATCCAGATCTCTCCTGCCAGCCAAAATTGCATTAACGTCATGGAAATCCGCAAAGTTGATAATTCTGTCAATGAACTGCTGGATGGACCGACACTGGATGCTTCCGCTCTGGCTTCCAAAATCCAGAGGCTCCATATCTTCTTCTCTCTCCTGATTCCTGACATGAATCATGAGGAGAAACAGCTTCTGGATGAGGCACTTATTAAAACCTATGCCAGAAAAGGGATTACGCATAAAAACGAATCCCTCATTGACCCAGTTCATCCAAACCAGTATAAGGAAATGCCAATCCTTGAGGATGTCTATAACATACTGATGGAAAGTCCGGATACCAAACGTCTGGCACATATCCTGAACCGTCTGGTCCATGGCTCTGCTTCTTCTTTCAACCAGAAAACTAACGTAGACCTGACGAACAAATATACAGTACTCGACATTTCGGAACTGACAGGTTCCTCTGACCTTCTGACGGTCGGTATGTTCGTTGCCCTGGATTACGTCTGGGATAAAGCGAAAGAAAACCGGACAGAGGAAAAAGCGATCTTCGTAGATGAAGTATGGCAGCTCATCGGTGCTTCCAGTAACCGCCTGGCTGCAGAATTTGTTCTGGAGATTGCCAAAATCATCCGTGCCTACTCAGGAGCCGGCATTTTTGCCACACAAGATTTAAATGATTTCTTTGCACTGGATGATGGTAAATATGGAAAAGGTATCATCAACAACTGTAAGACCAAGATCATCCTGAACATGGAGGATGAAGAGGCACAGCGGGTAAAAAATATCCTGCACCTGTCTGAAACCGAAGTCATGAATATCACACATTTTCAAAGGGGGAATGGCCTGATCTCAACAAACAACAATAACATTACGGTGGAATTCAAAGCATCCACGCTGGAAAAGGAACTGATTACCACCGACCGGCAGGAACTTCTGGAAATCATTGAACGCCAGAAACACAAAGAAGCAAAAGCCGGTTAACACCTGGGGCAGCGAAATCGCTGCCTTTTTCATATCTTCAAAGTAAGGAGGAGACTTATGTTAGAAAGAACAAATCAATCCATCCACCGGCTGCTCGCATTTTTGCTTGCAGTACTGGTTACTGTCGGGACCGTATTTTCCGGCGGCATGACTGTTCATGCGGCAGACGGTACCGTCAGTTTTCACGCAGGAGCGAACATTCCGTATGGAGATTATTTTACTTCACGAATGACATTTGATGGGAACAATACCGCTTACTGTGTGGAACCACTCAAGAAAACCCCTGCTTCCGGCAGTTATTCCTATGACCTTCTGGCAAAGGATTCCCCGCTTCGGAAAGCACTATATTACTTAAATGGCGGTTATGGCTATGAAAAGACTGTAAAAGACAAATATTTCAGCGGCTGGTCTGATGACAATTCCTATGTAATCGGGCATCTTGTCGTCGCCTATATTTATGCAGGGTATTCTTCTGATACCGGAGCCTTCCATGGCGCACCCCAGAATTTCATTGACAAAGCGAAAGAAGTTACTGAAGCAATCAAAAGCCTTCCTGCTCCCCCGGAAAACTTCCGAGCATTTATCATTCCCGGAAGCGGAAGCCAGACTGTTGTTGGAAGCTGGTATCAGGTTCCCTACGGATATCTGGAAATCCGCAAATCTTCCGCAAATGCTTCTGTTTCCGACGGGAACAGCAACTATAGCTTACAGGGCGCCGAATACGGCATTTACAAAGGAGACGAACTGGTACAGACATTGACAACAGATAAAAACGGCTATGCAAAATCCGGAGAACTGGAGGAAGGTAATTACACGATAAAAGAAACCAAAGCTTCCAAAGGATTCATCCTGGACACCAAAGCCCATAACGTCACTGTCAAATCCGAAGCAACCACGCCTGTAAATGTGACGGAAATCCCACAGAGCAATCCAATGGATCTGCTCCTTCAGAAACTGGACAAGGAATCACAGGAAGCACAGCCACAAGGATCTGCATCTCTTGCGGATGCACAGTTTACTGTTAAATTCTATACCGAACAGTCCGATCAGGATCCTGCCGCAAATGGAGCCAAACCGGCACGTACCTGGATATTTAAGACTGATGCAGAAGGAAAATCTCATTTTTCCAAAGATTATCTGGTATCTGGAGATGCATTCTATACACAGACGGATGGAAAAACCATTTGTCTCCCGCTCGGAACAGTTACTGTTCAGGAAACAAAAGCTCCTGTCGGATACTTTTCCAATGATACTGTATTCGTACAGAAGATCACAGCCGATGGTGCCAAGGAAACCGTAAAGTGCTACAATGCTGCATCTGTCGAAGAACAGATCTACCGTGGCGGTGTTAAGATCCAGAAACGTGATCAGGAGACAAAGAAAGCAGAACCACAGGGCAGTGCTACTTTGGAAGGTGCAGAATTTACCATTACCACTTTAAATGAGCATCCCGTTATTGTAGAGGACAAGACCTATACGAAAGATCAGGTTGTCATGAATCTTGTGACGGATGAAAACGGGCTTGCATCTACTGCAAAAGATGCACTTCCATTCGGACATTACCGTGTAGATGAAACAAAATCTCCGAAAGGATATCTGAACGAGGGAACGATTTCCATTGAATTTGACATTACTAAAGACGGAGAAATCGTAGAGCTGACTGCCGAAGATTCCTCCATTTTAAATCAGGTGATGCGTGGCGATCTGGAACTGGTAAAGGTATCCGATGGAGAACAAAAACGTCTTTCTGATATTCCATTTACCATCACCTCTGTTACAACCGGAGAAAGCCATACCATCGTGACGGACAAAAATGGATATGCCAGTACAGCTTCCAAATGGAACAAACACACCCAGAACACCAACCGTGGAGAAACATCGGAAGATGGAGTCTGGTTCGGATCTTCCACGCCAGACGATTCCAAAGGTGCCCTTATCTATGATCAATATGTCATTGAGGAGCAGAGATGTGAATCCAATAAAGGCATGAATCTTTTAAAATTCGAAGTGACTGTATATAAAGATTCCGTTACCATTGACCTTGGAACCCTGACCGATGACCTGATTGAAATCGGCACAACAGCTCTGGATAAAGAAACAGGTACCCATATGAGCAAACCGGAAAAAGAAGTCACTCTTGTAGATACTGTCGAATATTCCGGACTAAAGAAAGGTCAGTCCTATAAGCTGGTTGGAACACTAATGGACGTCGAGACCGGTGAAGCAATTCAGATTGAGGGCAAACCTGTAACTTCTGAAAAGACATTCACAGCGAAAAAATCCTCCGGAACCGTAGAAGTTTCTTTTACCTTTGATGCTTCCTCACTTTCCGGAAAAACAACTGTTGTATTCGAGGAACTGTATCAGGAAGATAAACAGCTGGCTGTCCATGCGGACCTTTCTGATCAAGACCAGCAAATTTCTCTCCCGGAGATCGGCACGCAGGCCATAGACTCTGAAACCGGTGAGCATATGGCAAATGCTGATGAGAAAGTGAAACTCATTGACACGATCCAGTATAAAGGGCTGGTTCCAAACCTTAAGTATATTGCAACGGGTACACTCATGGATGCGAAAACTGGAGAACCTGTGCTAATTAATGACAAACAGGTATCTGCAAAAACAACATTCACGCCGGAAACCAGCTCAGGTACCGTAGATGTAGTCTTCGAATTTGACGGCAGTTCACTGGCCGGTAAGACAACCGTTGTTTTTGAATCTGTAACACAGGATAAAAAAGAAATTGCTGTTCATGCAGATCTCGAAGATGAAGGTCAACAGATCTTTTTCCCGGAAATTGCAACTCAGGCAAACTGCCCGGATACCAATACCCAGATGGCAGTTCCAAAGAAAGAACTGATCATTACGGATACCGTTTCCTACCATCTCATTCCAAATAAAGAGTATAAGTTAACCGGAACTTTAATGGATAAGGAATCTGGCGAACCTTTGCAAATCGATGGAAAAGAAGTTACGTCCGAACTGACCTTCACACCAGAAGATGCGGAAGGCACTGTAGAGCTCTCTTTCATACTGGATGCCACTGCTCTCGCAGGCAAAACGATAGTAGCCTTTGAGTCTGTATCTTATCAGGACAAAGAAGTTGCTTTCCATACCCAGATTGATGATGCTCCACAGACCATCTATTTCCCGGAGATTAAGACTACCGCTAAAGATGGAAAAGACGGCGACAAGGAAGTCCTTGCAGAAAAAGAAACCTCTATTATTGATACCGTTTCTTACAAGGATCTGGTAACTGGTCTTACCTACCGGATTGTGGGTACTTTGATGGACAAGGAAACCGGTAAGGAAGTACTGATTGATGGAAAACCTGTAACATCTGAAGCAACTTTCAAACCGGAAAACTCTGAAGGCGCTGTAGAAGTAACCTTTACCTTTGATGCCACTGCCCTTTCCGGACACGATGTAGTTGTTTTTGAAAAGCTCTATGTATCTACCGGTGATAAAGACAACAAAAAAGAATTGGAACTGACCAATCACGAAGATTTGAATGATGACGGCCAGACAGTGAAAATTACCGATGTACCAAAAGATACTCCGGATATCTCCACACCAGTCAAGACCGGCGATAATACCCCTATTCTTCTTTACGCAGGTATTGCTG
>JAXEUM010000061.1:0-26702 GCA_034114925.1 Oliverpabstia sp. | reverse complement strand
TTCTTTCAGCACATAATCTTTGATTTCCTGATAGGTTGCTTTCAACTCGGCACTGGTTGCATCCAGTTCGTCTAGGTCTAAGTCGATCTCTATCGTATCATCTGGCTTTTGTTGGGACAAAAGAACTACCGTCTCCACATGCACTGTTTGAGCAAACTGGTCTACGCACACGCACCGTTCCACCCGATATCCGCTGGCTAAAAACATTTCCAGATCTCTTGCCAGACTGGTTGGCTTGCAAGAGATATACACCATTTTATCTACCCCATACTGCAATATCTTAGGCAGAGCCTTCGGATGAATTCCATCCCGGGGAGGATCCAACACAATAAAATCGGGCTTTTCTTCAATCTCATCGATTACCTTCAGCACATCCCCTGCTATAAATTCGCAGTTAGTAATCTTATTTTCTGCCGCATTCTCTCTGGCAGCCTCCACAGCCTCTTCTACAATTTCCACACCGATCACTTTTTTCGCCACCGGAGCAAGAATCTGAGAAATTGTTCCTGTCCCACTGTACAGATCAAACACGGTCTTGTCCTTCGTATCCCCAATGTATTCTCTTGCGGTACGGTACAGCACTTCAGCCCCCAGGGAATTTGGCTGGAAAAACGAAAAAGGAGTGATTTTAAATCGCAATCCCAGAATTTCTTCATAAAAATAATCTTTTCCATACAGTATTTTTGTCTCGTCACTTTGTACGGTATCTGCCAGGGAATCATTCAAAATATGAAGAATTCCTGTGATTTTCCCTTCCGTATCCAATTCCAGAAGTCGTTCCACCAAAGTGCTGAAATCATGTTCCACCTGGGTTGTGGTCACCAGATTTACAAGGATTTCTCCTGTCGTATTTCCTCTCCGTAAAAGCAGATGGCGAAGATATCCTGTATGCTGCATCTTGTGATAATAGGAAAAGCCCTGTTCCCGACAATAATCCAGTACACATTGGAGTATCTTTGTCATATCTTCGTGAACCAGTTTGCAGTCCGTCGCATCCAACACATCATAGGTGCTTCCTTTTTTATGTAAACCAAGTGTGAGTTCCCCACCTTTTTGTGCATCTCCAAAGGAAAATTCCATTTTATTCCGATAAGCAAATTCCATAGGACTGCCCTTAATCCCCTCAAATACATAATCCGGCTGGCCCTGAGCATCCACCTGGCCTCCTTTTACCACCGCTGTATCAATCAGACTGCGAATCTGTTTCTCTTTCATATCCAACTGCGCCTGATAATCCATCGTCTGATACATACAGCCGCCGCATTGCGGAAAAATTGAACAAACCGGCTCTCTTGTCTCCCATGGGGATTTTTCCAACACTTCCAAAAGTCGTCCCTCTACCCGGTTACTTCTTTTTTTATTTATCATAAAACGAACTTTCTGTCCGGGCATTCCATTTTTCACTGTCACATTCTGCCCGTCCACCATCACTTTCCCCTTATTGGGAAATTCAATTTTTTCTATATAACCTTCATATATTTCGCCTTTTTTCACTGTATTCTCCTCTCTGCCCGGACAAAAAGAAAGCCCCGGGGGTGTACTCCGAAGCTCTCTTGTTTTTCCATCACTGTTTTAGTTTTCTTCTCCATCCTCGTCATCGAAGTAGTCATCGAAGTCATCTTCAAAATCATCTTCGAAATCTTCCAGATAATCCGGTGTGAAGAAACGGTATACTGCATATGCGATACCGGCAACAGCCGCTACTGCACCCACAATCGCCAGAATCCAGATAATCGTATTTTTACACTTGTCTTCTTCTCGTTCTTTTTTCTGCAGTAATGCCATTAATTCATCAATTTTATTCATTTTAAGCACCGTCCTCTCTTAAAAACTAGTCTTATTATACCACCCTTTTTACAAATTTACCACTAAAATTCTGAAATGTTATACTTTCTTCAGTTTTGCAAAAGAAGCAAACATTTTCTTTATACCCACTTTATCAAAATCCACTGTAACCTCATAGTCTTTGCCTCCATCTACAATGGACGTTACAGTTCCTGTACCAAATTTGATATGGCGCACAGTATCTCCCACTCCGTAATTTAAACCTTCTGCTTTTTTCACTTCGAAGGTTTTTGGTGAAAATGTATTTTTACTGTACGTCTGACGCATCCGGGCATACGTATTATTGCTTTGAGGCATGGAAGTGATTTTTCTTTCTTTCGGCTCTCTTCCCAATTCTACAAGTTCCCTGGGGATCTCACGGATAAATCGGGACACTTTATTATACTGCGTTTCTCCCCGAATCATTCTCTGCTGCGCCGCTGTCAAGGTTAATTCCTTCATGGCTCTTGTGATCCCCACATAACACAAGCGACGTTCTTCTTCCAATTCTGTGGGGTCATCTCCCACAATTGTCATATAGCTGGGGAACATTCCGTCCTCCATTCCCGCCAGATATACATTGGGAAATTCCAGTCCTTTTGCGCTGTGAAGGGTCATCAGCAATACTCTGTTATCATTGTCATCCACCGAATCAATATCTGCAATCAACGCAACTTCTTCCAAAAATCCACTCAAAGTAGGCGCTTCTGACTCCTCTTCATAAGAAACCGCCTTGGAAATCAATTCATCTATATTTTCGATTCTTGCCTGAGATTCTTCTGTATTCTCCGCTTCTAATTCCGTCACATATCCTGTTTCCTCTATAATCTTCTGCAACAGTTCGGATACTGACAAAAATTCTGTCTGGCTTCGGAATTTCTGAATAAAATCCACAAAAGGACGAACCTTCACCACACTTCTTCCCAGCGTTCCAATCTGATCTGCTTCTTTCAGAGCATCATAAAAACTGATTCCCATCTCCTGGGCATAAGTCTGTACTTTGTCCATGGTAGTAGCGCCGATTCCCCGTTTGGGTACATTGATAATTCTTCGCACCGCCACATCATCCCGGGCATTATCCACAGTTTTCAAATAAGCCAGTAAATCTTTAATTTCCTTTCGGGCATAGAAGTTTACACCGCCCACAATTTTATAGGGAATGTTTGCCAGCAAAAATTTTTCTTCAAACAGACGAGACTGGGCATTTGTTCGATACAAAATGGCACATTCTTTGTACTCATAATTTCCTTCCCTGACTTTTTGAGAAATATCGCCTGCAATATATTCTGCTTCTTCATAGCCATTCTGGAACTGCCGGAAATGAAGAGGTGTTCCCTGCTCATTGGCTGTCCACAAGGTTTTATCCTTTCGTCCCAGATTATTTTTTATTACTTCATTGGCAGCATTTAAAATATTTTGTGTAGAACGGTAATTCTGTTCCAATTTGATTACTTTCGCTTCCGGAAACACTTTTTCATATCCCAGAATATTTCCAATATTTGCTCCACGGAACTTATAAATCGACTGGTCGTCATCTCCCACTACACAGAGATTTTTATATTTTGACGCCAGAAGGCTTACAAACTTAAACTGTGCCGTATTGGTGTCCTGATATTCGTCTACCATGATATAGCGGAATCGTTCCTGATAAGACTCCAGTACGTCCGGACAATTCTGAAACAATTCCACCGTTTTTACGATCAGATCATCAAAATCCAGGGCGTTATTCTGTTTCAATTGCTTCTGGTAGGCATCGTATACCCTGGCTACCGTCTGGGAACCCCAATCTGTACTGGCAGAAGCATTCAGGCGAAACTCCTCCGGCGATACCAATTCGTCTTTTGCAGAAGAAATAGCTGCCATCAAAGAACGCTCTTTATACATCTTGGTATCGATATTCAACCGCTTACACACTTCTTTGATCACTGTTTTCTGATCGTCTGTGTCATAAATGGTAAAATTATTGTCATATCCCAATCGGTCTATGTAACGGCGCAGGATACGGACACAACTGGAATGAAACGTGCTGACCCAGATACTTTCTGAACCAAACCCTACAATCTTATCTACCCTTTCCCGCATCTCCTGCGCTGCTTTATTCGTAAAGGTAATTGCCATGATATTCCACGGGTTAATACCTTTTTCTTCTATTAAATATGCAATTCTGTGAGTCAAAACCCTGGTCTTCCCTGATCCTGCTCCAGCCAGAATCAATACCGGTCCTTCTGTATGATAGACCGCCTCCTGCTGCATAGAATTTAAACCATCATATTTACTCATTGATTTCTCCTTTTATGTTTCACAACACTTTTTCGCACATATGTTCATAATAGCATGGGCATCTCTTGAAGTCAATGATTTCCAAAAACACAAAAAACGATTTACAAATAGTATTAAAAACTATATAATAGGGAACAGAGGTGATATGATGACAATAGATACGAACAATATACTGAACAGTATACTGGAGAGTCTTTCTCGCATTGATTATATCAAACCGGAGGACATCCCCAATATTCCTTTATATATGGATCAGGTAACTACCTATATGGATACCCAGTTATCTTCTTCCAAACGGTATGAAAAAGACAAGATCCTTACCAAGACAATGATTAACAATTATGCTAAAAATGATTTGCTTCCTCCTCCTCTGAAGAAGAAGTATTCCCGGGAGCATCTTCTTGTATTGATTTTTATTTATTATTTTAAAAATCTGTTGACCATTACCGACATCCAATCTCTGTTGAAACCTATTACAGATAAGTATTTCAGTAAAAATGATGGTCTTTCACTGGAAGATATTTATAATGAAGTATTTCACTTGGAAAAGGAACAGGTGGAGATCCTGAAAGAAGATATTGTAAATCGTTACAAAATATCCCAGGAGACGTTTTCTCAGGCTCCTCAGGAAGATCAGGATTTTTTGAAAACTTTTTCTTTTATATGTCTTCTCAGCTTTGATGTTTATGTTAAAAAACAGATTATTGAAAATCTGATCGATCAGATTTCGGATAAAAACAATTCACAAAAACCTTGACTTAAAAAGGACTGTCGCTTCAATCAAAGCGACAGTCCTTTATTAATCTTCTTTTTCTTCCATTCTATTAAATACCATTTCATATCCATCATTTCCATATGTCAATGAACGATTCACACGGCTGATGGTGGCAGTAGACGCACCTGTTTTTTCAGAAATTTCCAGATATGTCTTTTTCTGTCTTAACATACGTGCCACCTCAAATCTCTGCGACAGAGACAGCAGTTCATTAATCGTGCACACATCTTCAAAGAACGTATAACATTCTTCTTTATCTTTCAAACATAAAATTGCTTCAAATAAATGGTCCACTGCTTCCGTATGTATTTTTTTGCTCATATTTTTCTCCTTTTCACCCCAATGATTCTATTCTGTCAGTAGTGCTACTTTTTAATTTTAACACAATGCATTAGAAAAGCAAGGGGTTTTATCAAACTTTATAATTATTTATATATTTTTTAAAAATTCAACACTTTTTCTATAACAAAGCTACTATATTTTCCAAATATTTTTCTTTTTTCTCTTTTCTTGACATCATTTTTATCCCGTGCTATAGTCTAATCGAAAAATACTATAGAAGAGCAAGAAGGGGAGCCGGAAGGCTGAGAGGAAGTTCTGCTTCGACCCTTATACCTGATTTGGATAATGCCAACGTAGGGATCTTTTGTTGTTTCTCATTCTTGTTCTCTATACAAGGAGGAGGAACTTATATGTTCAATTTATTTGTCAATGCCGAAGGCGGTCTTACTACCGCCGGCTATGCAGTCACTATTATTCTGGCAGTTCTTGCCCTGATTCTCGCACTTGTTCTTGCAGGAAAATCCACGGAGAAAAGAAAATCATCTACCAAACAATTGGTTTTCTGTGCCATGGCTCTGGCTCTCGGGTTTGCCACCTCATACATTAAGCTGTTTCCTCTGCCATTCGGTGGTTCTGTAACAGCTTTCAGTATGTTATTTATCGTTCTGATCGGTTACTGGTATGGACCCAAAACAGGTATCCTGGTAGGTTTTGCTTACGGAATCATGCAATTTCTTCAGGAACCTTATGTTCTTTCCTTTTTCCAGGTATGCTGTGATTACCTTCTGGCTTTTGCTGCTCTTGGACTGGGTGGATTTTTCCGAAACTCTAAACACGGACTTATCAAAGGATATCTGGCAGCTATCATAACCCGGGGAGCTTTCCACACCCTGGGCGGTTATCTCTACTGGATGGATTATATGCCGGAAGAATTCCCCCAGGCGCTTTCTTTTCTCTATCCGGTAATCTACAATTACAGTTATATTCTGGCGGAGGCTGCGCTTACACTTATCTTATTGTCCATCCCTGCTGTAAAGAAAGCTATGGAGCAGGTACGGAGAAATGCTTTATCCTGATAAGAACCTAAAGGGCGTTCCAGCTTTTTCTTGCATTCGTCCTGACACAATGCTATGATAAATGAAAGACCCTGCCCCGGCAGGAGCAAAGGATGGTATTGGTATGAAATGGCTGGAAAAGCCCTACCATTCTCTGGATTTTATGCTGAGAGAACGGTTTGGTGAAAAAGTATACAAGTTAACGTTAAATGGTGGGATGTCTTGTCCCAACCGGGATGGCAAACTGGGAACACGGGGATGCATTTTCTGCAGCGCAGGTGGATCGGGAGATTTTGCCGCTGATCCTGCCCAGAGTATTGATGAACAGATTGCCCGGCAAAAGGCGCTTATCTGCCAGAAAAGACCGGTAAACAAATTTATCGCTTATTTTCAGGCATATACAAACACATATGCTCCTGCGGAGTATCTTCGTTCCATTTTCACACAGGCGATCTCCCATCCGGAGGTGGTTGCTTTGAGTATCGGCACCAGACCTGACTGTCTGCCCATGGAAGTTCTTGATCTTCTGGAAGAATTGAATCAGATAAAACCGGTATGGGTGGAACTGGGACTGCAGACCATTCATCCGGCTACTGCCAGCTATATAAGGCGGGGATATCCTCTTTCCTGTTTCACTAAAGCAGTAGAAGAACTTCATGCCCGTCATCTGGAAATCATCGTTCACACAATTTTAGGTCTTCCCGGAGAATCTTCCCGGCACGTACTGGAAACCATTGATTTTCTGAATCATCAACCCATCCAGGGTATCAAGATGCAGCTTCTCCATGTGTTAAAGGGAACGGATCTGGCAGACGATTATCTCGCCGGAAAATTCCAGGTGCTCTCTCAGGAAGAGTATTTGAATCTGTTGATTTCCTGTCTGGAGCATCTCTCTCCTGATATTGTGGTTCACCGGGTCACAGGAGACGGTCCTAAAGATTTACTGATCGCTCCTTCGTGGAGCAGCGCTAAGCGTACTGTCCTGAACGAACTCCATCATCGGATGAAAGAAGAAGATACCTGGCAGGGAAAGCGTTACAAGGAGGAAGCTCTATGATAGAAAAAACTTCTACCCTTTACAAAATGATAATTTTATATATGCTGGAAAAAGTATCTTTCCCTCTTTCCAACAATCAGATTACAAATTTTTTCCTTGACCGGGAATATACCACATATTTTCATGTGCAGCAGACGATTCACGATCTTATGGAAAGTCATTTGATCACAGAGAAAAAAAATGGAAAAAGTACCTGTTATGAGACTACGGAAGAAGGCCGAAAGACTTTGTCTTACTTTCATAAAAACATATCCGAAGAGATTTGTACAGAAATCGACAATTATCTGACAGAAAAAGCCTATGAAATGCGAAATGAAAATTCTATGAAAGCAGAATATTATCGAACGCCAGAACAGGAATATGTGGTTTCGCTGCAAGTCAAAGAAAAACAGACAAACCTGATTAATCTTGAACTGACGGTTCCCGATGAACTCACTGCTAAAAATTTCTGCAGTCACTGGTCAGAAAAAAGTCAGGAAATTTATGCCTACTTGATGGATTGTCTTTCATCATAACAATCTTCTCGCATGATAGAAAACAAGGGAATTGCAAATCCTTTTCAACCGATTCTGCAATTCCCCTGTTTTTATCTATTCTTGTAACTATTCTTTTCTGTTTCGTAATCGTTCCAGTCTCTCCCCCGCCTGCTTTTCATATCCTATATCCGTGGGATGATAAAATCTTATCCCTTCCAGTTCGGAGGGCAGATACTGCTGTTTTACAAAATGTTCCGGGTAATCATGGGCATACTGATATCCCAATCCATGTCCCAGTTTTGCGGAACCTTTATAATGGGCATCCTGAAGATGAGGGGGGATCGTCGTTTTTCTGTTTTTTACAGATTCCATAGCCGCCGCTACAGACAGATAAGATGCATTGCTCTTCGGTGCAGTAGCCACATAATTCACCGCTTCTGCCAGTATAATCTGTGCTTCCGGCATCCCAATTCTTTCAACAGCCTGAGCCGCCGCCGATGCTACCACCAAAGCTTGAGGATCCGCAAGTCCCACATCTTCTGCCGCACATATCATGATTCTTCTGGATATGAATTTGATATCCTCCCCTGCATACAGCATCTTCGCCAGATAATAAACTGCTGCATCCGGATCAGATCCCCGCATACTTTTAATAAATGCAGATATGGTATCATAATGTTGATCACCCGTTTTATCATACCTGACCACCCTCTTTTGTATACACTCAGAAGCAATCTCCAGATCAATATGAATTTTCCCATCCGTTCCTTTTTCCGTGGTAAGAACTCCCAGTTCTATGGCGTTTAACGCCGCCCTGGCATCTCCTCCGGAAATATCAGCCAAAAACTCTAAGGCTTCCTCTGTAATCTCTGCTCCGTAACTACCCAGACCTTTTTTACAATCTGTCAACGCCCGCAACAGTAATTTCTTGATATCTTCTTTCTCCAATGCTTTCAATTCAAAAATAATAGATCGGGAAATCAATGCGCCATTTACTTCAAAATAAGGATTTTCTGTAGTTGCGCCAATCAAAATCAAGGTTCCATCTTCCACAAAAGGAAGCAGATAATCCTGCTGGCTTTTATTAAATCGATGAATCTCATCCACAAAAAGAATGGTTTTTTTCCCATACATTCCCAGTCGGCTCTGAGCCTCCTTCACCACTTCCTCCATATCTTTTTTCCCTGCTGTAGTGGCATTTAACTGGGTAAATTGTGCACTGGTAGTATTTGCGATCACCTTGGCCAACGTAGTTTTTCCCGTTCCCGGAGGACCATAAAAAATGACCGAACCTAATTTATCTGCCTGAATCGCCCGATACAATAATTTGTCTTTCCCTATAATATGTTCCTGCCCCACCACTTCATCCAAGGTGGACGGACGCATCCTGGAAGCCAGTGGAGATTCATTTTCCAGAGTTGTTTCCTTCATATAATCAAATAAATCCATTTGTATTCTCCTGTCAGTCCGTTTCTTACTACTGTGTTTTATTGTAGCAGAGAATCTTTGAATTCTCAATATATTTTCCGTCCTATTCCAGAATCATCTGATCCACCGTCACAAATTCAAATCCCCTTTTCTGTAATAGATCCACAATCTGAAATGCCGCTTCCACAGATGTTTCATATCCGTCATGCATAAGAATAATCGAGCCTTCCTTTGTTTGATCGGTCACAGTTTTTACAATCTTTTCTGTATTTTTTACTTTCCAGTCCAGAGAATCCAGATTCCAAAATACAGGAAACATCTCCACCTGCTTTTCCAGTTGACTGCTCCACTCTCCAAAGGGCGGACGGACATACTGTGGATACTCTCCTGTAGTTTCATAAATCAGATTATTTGTTTTTATAATTTCCTGGTAAGCTTTCTTCAAAGGGATGTTATTTAATTGCACATGACTGTAGGAATGATTTCCCAGTAAATGACCGTCTTCAGCCAGTTTTTTTCCTTCTTCCGGATACTTTTCCACGTTTGCCCCCAACAAAAAAAAGGTAGCCGAAACTCCCTTTTTCTTCAGTCCCTCTGATAAACGACTGGTATACTTACTGGGGCCATCATCAAAGGTCAAAGCAATTTTCATAATATCCTTCTCTTCTCCTGATTCCTCCAAAATACTGCTGCTTTCCTTGACTTCTGTTTCCGTTCTTTTTGTTTCTTTTTCACTCATGCTGACTATACACCAGATACCACCTGTCATCCCCAGAATCCATAAAAGTATTCTTTTTATTTTTTTCATCTTCGCTCCTGGTGGTTCTTTTCCGATTTATAAATATGTATGACAGTATTTTCTTTTCTAATACCAATAACAGAAATTTTATTTACAAAAAACAAGACCGTCCGGCGCTATTAACACCGAACGGTCTTATACCATACCCAAAAACAGTTTATTTTCGGGATTACTTTTTTACTTAAGCCAGTTTGCTTTTTGCCAGTTCTGCCAGTGTAGCAAATCCTTCTGCATCGTTGATTGCCATATCAGCCAGTACTTTTCTGTTCAGTTCAACACCAGCCAGTTTCAGTCCATACATGAACTTGCTGTAAGACAGACCATTCATTCTTGCTGCTGCGTTGATACGAGCGATCCACAACTGTCTGAACTGACGTTTTTTCTGTTTTCTTCCGGCATAAGCGCTTGTCAGAGCACGCATAACAGACTGTTTTGCGATTCTGTACTGTTTAGATCTTGCTCCTCTGTAACCTTTTGCCAGTTTCAGTACTCTATTATGTCTTTTTTTTGCGTTTAAACCGCCTTTAATTCTTGCCATTTCTTATATTCCTCCTTCAATCTCAATCTTATAAATACGGTAAGATTTTTTTCATGTTCTTAACGTTTGTCTGATCCAGCACTGTTGCTTTTCTGAGATTTCTTTTTCTCTTCTGAGATTTCTTTGTTAAGATATGGCTTTTATAAGCTTTATTTCTTACGATTTTACCTGTACCTGTAGTTTTGAAACGTTTAGCAGCGGCTCTGCTTGTTTTAATTTTTGGCATTTTATGTTCCTCCTTGATTTTGCTTATCTATTTTTAACGTTTTTCAGTTAAAAACATAGTCATACTTCTGCCTTCCACCTTGGGAGCTTTTTCGACAACAGCGATATCTGATAACTTCTCAGCGAATTCGTCCAGAATGTACTTACTGCTCTGCATATGTGCCATCTCTCTTCCGCGGAAACGCAGGGTAACTTTTACTTTATCACCTTTGCTGATAAACTTTCTGGCTGCTCCCACTTTCGTATTCAGATCGTTCGTATCGATATTTGGTGACAGACGAACCTCTTTTACTTCTATGGTTTTCTGTTTTTTCTTTGCTTCTTTCTCTTTTCTGGCCAGCTCATATTTGTATTTTCCGTAATCGATGATCTTACATACTGGCGGTTTTGCCGTTGGTGCAATCTTTACCAGATCTAGTCCGGCCTCCTGTGCACGTTTATATGCATCTCTGGCAGACATGATTCCCAACTGTTCCCCATCCTCGCCGATCAGACGTACTTCTCTGTCTCTGACCTGCTCATTAATCATTAAATCGCTAATAGCCGTACACCTCCATCATTAAAATCAGGTATAAAAAAAGCAGATAGACAGACTATCCGCAATAATATCATAAGGTTACCTTATTGACTTATTAACCTTGGTCACTTACTCGTGCCAGGTGAGAGCGGATACTCTTCTTTGTTTTTCATACTCGAATAACTTATCATATTTTTTTCTCCCTGTCAACATTTTTTCTTTAAATCTTACATTTTCTTTAATCTTCCTCCCTCCTAACTTGTATATCTTATCAAATCTGTTATAATAAAAAAATCAAGAATACGCGAAAAGGAGATTCGAAAATATGAAAATAAAATACACACTGCCTCTGTTGGCTGTTGGAATTTTATGCATGACAGCCACAGGATGCTCCGAAAAAAAAGATGATTTTGACGCTGTCGGTTATGCACAGGCTCTTTTAGATGCTCATATCAAAGGCGATACCGGCGAATACGCCAAACTTTCCGGAGATTCCGGAGAGGATATGAAGACTCTTTTTGATGAGAATCTTCAGACTCTCGTAACTCTTTCGGTGGGTGAAAATACAAACGCCCCTGGAAGTGAAGTGGTTTCCCCTCAGTTATATCAGGATTATTCGGATATGTGGAAGAAAGTTCTGGAAAGTACAAAATATAAAACCGTAGAATCCGAAAAAAAAGGAGATTCTTATTCCATTACCGTAGAAACTCAAATGATGGATCTGAACACTCCGGTAAATGATCTTCTCACAGATAAACTGACGGAGTATTATGCAGATACCCAGAACAATCAGGAAGAAGGTAATACCACAGAAACTTATCTGACTTTGATGCTGGAATCTTATCAGGAAGTTTTAAAAGACCTCACCTATGCAGATCCGGAACAGACTACCATAACACTTTCTCCGGATAAAGAGAAAAAATGGACAATTTCTGAAGACGATATTCAGACTATCAAAGATAAAGTATTTACTTCCGAAATCTATCCTACCACAGAGGTTTCTGGTGAAGATTCCAGCGCAACGCCGGAAACTCCTCAGTCAGAAGGATCTCCCGATCAATCTTACCCTGAAGATCTCGCTCAGACACCATCCCATCAGGCAGGAGAAAAATTTATTCTTCAGCAGGACGGACAGGATGCTGTAGAATTTTCCATTGACAAGGTGGAGGTCACGGAAGAACGAAGCGAATTCGATCCTTCCAATCCTGAAAAAGTAGTGGTAATCACCTATACGTATAAAAATCTCCTGATGGAAGACCCTGTTCTCTACGATCAGATGAGTTTCAAAGTATTAGAAGGAGACAGTACCTGTTCTCCCTATTATCTGCAAAATCTTCAGGCCGCAGATATTGCTCAGAAAGACGGAGCTGCTGTTACCGCTTCTCTTGCCTACGGAGTCAGCGCTTCCTGCAAGGAAATAACAATTTATGTGAATAATTCTCAGGTTCAGAGTCCTTTCCAGGTCACTGTTTCTCTTTCCTGACAATGAACTTTTGACACTAATATCAACCTGATTTTCCACGTAAAAATTGCTGCATTCTGATTTTTCCTGTCAGATGCAGCAATTTTTTATCTGTATTTACTTTTCACGAAAAGTTCCACAGCAGGTTTCTTCACATCTGCAAGCCTGAGATCCGTTGATATTGATAGCTCCTGCTTCACAGTATTTCTCTTCATTGAACTTACAGTTGCATGCAGAACATCCTACCTTGATCGTATCGCATCCGCAACCTTCTGCTGCATTTGTATTTCCTGTGCGTTCTTTGAAACTGGAGCAGCAGGTTTCATCCACTGATTTTGCATGATCTCCGCTTACTTTAATATCTCCCTTGGAACAAAGTTCCTCTTTGTTATATACGCATTTTACTGCTGTACATCGCAATGCTGGCATAACACATACCTCCTTTTTTTATTTCACAGTCAGTATGCGCTGTTTTTTATTTTTTATTCCTCTGTTTCCACTTTACGCTTTTCCCTATTTTTAATTTCTTTTTTTATATCTTCTATAAAAGCATCCAAAGATTTCTGCCCTTCATCACCCAGAAATCTACTTCTTACAGATACTTTCTGTTCTTCTTCCTCTTTCGCTCCCACAATCAACATATACGGTACTTTCTGCAGACGGGCTTCACGAATCTTATATCCGATTTTTTCTGCTCTCGTGTCCACACTGGTACGGATTCCATTCTCTTTCAAAGTTTCATTTACTTTTTCAGCATAATCCATGTATTTGTCAGAAATAGGAAGTACCCTTACCTGCTCCGGCGCCAGCCAGGTTGGGAAAGCACCTGCAAAATGCTCAATTAAAATTCCAATAAACCGCTCAATAGAACCAAATACCACACGATGAATCATGATGGGACGATGTTTCTCTCCATCTGCTCCGATATATTCACAATTAAACCGTAACGGAAGCTGGAAATCCAACTGAATCGTCCCACACTGCCATGTTCTTCCAATAGAGTCTTCCAGATGGAAGTCAATCTTTGGTCCGTAAAACGCCCCGTCTCCTTCATTTACCACATAATCCAGTCCCAGATCATCTAATGCGCCACGGAGAGCGTCTGTAGCCATTTCCCAGTCTTCATCACTTCCCATGGAATCTTCCGGACGAGTAGAAAGCTCCACATGATATTTAAATCCGAACAACTGATATACTTCATCAATTAATTTTGCCACACCTTTAATCTCATCACGAATCTGTTCCGGCATCATAAAAATATGTGCGTCATCCTGGGTAAAGCAGCGAACACGCATCAAACCATGAAGCTGACCGGATTTCTCATGGCGGTGTACCAGTCCCAGCTCTCCCATCCGAAGAGGCAGATCACGGTAAGAACGTGGTTCTGACTGATATACCAGGATTCCTCCCGGGCAGTTCATGGGTTTAATAGCAAAATCTGTATCGTCAATTACTGTAGTATACATATTTTCTTTATAATGCTCCCAATGACCGGATGTTTCCCACAAATGACGGCTCAGCATAATAGGTGTGGAAATCTCCACATAGCCTGCTTTGTTGTGAATCTCTCTCCAATAATCCAGCAAAATATTTTTCAGAATCATTCCTTTAGGCAGGAAAAATGGAAATCCCGGTCCTTCTTCCCGCATCATAAACAGTCCCAGTTCTTTTCCCATTTTTCTGTGGTCTCTTTTCTTTGCTTCTTCCAGACGGGTTAAATATTCATCCAGATCAGCTTTCTTTGTAAATGAAGTTCCATATATTCTGGTAAGCATTTTATTCTTTTCACTTCCACGCCAATAAGCGCCTGCCAGATTTGTCAGTTTGAAAGCCTTTACCGGTTTTGTAGTCATCAGGTGCGGACCTGCGCAAAGATCGATAAACTCTCCCTGCTGATAAAAGCTGATCTCTGAATCTTCCGGAAGATCTTCTATCAATTCCACTTTGTACGGTTCATTTTTTCCTGTAAAAAATTCAATAGCCTCTGCTCTTGACTTTGTAAATCTGGTAATCGGTAAAGCTTCTTTTACAATTTTCTTCATCTCTGCCTCGATCTTTTCCAAATCGTCTGTAGTCAGAGGTTCCTCGCTGTCCACATCATAGTAAAAACCATCTGTAATAGAAGGCCCTATAGCCAATTTCACCTGCGGATACAAACGTTTAATAGCCTGTGCCATAATATGAGAAGTGGTGTGACGGAATGCTGCTGCTCCCTTTTCAGAATCAAAAGTGAGAATATTTAACTGGCAATCACGATCTACCAAGGTACGCAAATCCACGCTCTCTCCATCTATCTCACCTGCTGTTGCAACTCTTGCCAAACCTTCACTAATATCCTGAGCAATTTCATATATACTCTTTGGATTGTCATATTCTTTTACGGTTCCATCTTTCAATGTAATGATCATCTGATTCTTCTCCCTTCTTCTGTTGATTTCAGGCAATAAAAAAATCCTTCTTCCTCCCTGCTCTTTGTTTGCAAGGGACGGATAAGGATTTCTTCACCCGCGGTTCCACCCTGATTGTCTGTTACAAAAATGTAAAACCACTTCTTTTGCGATGGTAACGGAATCACCGGACCGGATTGGGGCCACTCAGAGGTAGTTTTCAGAAGGTTCCCGTTAAGATGGTTCCAGCGCTTGCCATCTCTCTCTGAAACGTTTCCCAGCTTACTCTTCTCTTCCACGTGTTTACCTGACATTAGTTATGTGTTCATTATATCATGACTCCCTTATTTGTCAACGCTCCTTTCGTCTTTTATTCTATCGCTTTTTAGGAAAATTCCCTTCTTATACAATAGTCCAACGCCGCCTCCAACTGAGGGGACAGCCATTTATTCCTGTGATACAATAACTGTTTCCACACCTCAATCTGAAAACCATCCACAGACAGGTAAACCAATTTTCCCTCTTCCACTGCCTGTTTTGTCGCATAATCTGGAAGAAATGAAATCTCCGGTCCCTGACAGATTAACTGACAGATCAGATCCGTACTGCCAATCTCCAATACAGGTTCCATTTCCAGAGACATTTCTGCCAAACGCTCCTCCATAAGCCGCCGATAACTCATTCCCTTTTCTGTAAGGATAAATGGGTAAGTGAGCAATTCCTGTACAGAGATATTTTCTTTCTTACTTAAGGGACAATCCCGCCCGGCAACAAAGTGTGTTCCCACTTTTTCCTCCGCAGCGATCACATATTCTTTGTTATACGTATGGTTATCCAACGTTAAAATAGCATCTACTTCATTATGATTTAAAAGACGAAGCATCTCTTCCGTACCTGCTGGAATAATCTTCAGCATCAGTCCTGGATAATTTTCCCGAAATTCTCCAAATCCTTCTCTCAGCATGGATTTGCAGAGAGAATCCGCCATCCCAAGACGAATATGCCCTTTTATAGTTTTGTCGTTCTGAATATTCTCTTTTAGTTCCTGAGTAAGTTTATTCATCTGATGGGCAAAACCAAGGACTTCTCTCCCTTTTTCTGTAAGTACAACTGTATGATTGATTCGTTCAAATAGCTGAGAATTTAATTCATTCTCCAACTGTTTGATCTGAAAAGAGACTGTGGATTGAGAAAAGCCCAATATTTCTGCTGTTTTTGTAAAACTTCCCAGCTCTGCCACATGAATAAACGTAATCAAATTCTTGATATCCATAACTTCAACCTTTTCCCGTCTTAAAAATGTTTCTCCGCCTCTTGTATATGGGCTCGTATTTCTTTCTCATGTTCTTCACAATATGCATAACTGTTTTTCATAAATTCTCTAATCGGTTGCTTCTGATACATTTCATCAAGCACATCCAATACGTATTGCTCGCCAACCTTCATATCAAAAAAATAAGGATAAATACATCCTCCCTGGTCTCGTTCAAAATAAGGATTAATGGAACTGAGTCTGGGATCTTTCATCACAGATTCCACGATCATTTCACTCAATATCCATTTCAGGGACGGAGTTTCATATTCCTCATAACTGTCTGCAAATGTCTGATTCCACACATAAAACCATACAAAATGAATGATTTCGTGGATTGCCGAACCAATTGCTCCCTTCTCACTGTTCAAATAAAACACATCAAAAGAATGTTCCTGCAAATACCGAGGCTCAATGGGACTAAGGGAAATATTACACTTCATATCATTAAAAATTTCGCTGCAGTCGATCTCAAAAGCATCCGATAACGCTGCTTCAATCTGCGGTTTGCATTTTTCCCAATACTTATTGTAGCAAACTACTTTCTCGTCTATAACAGATCGTTTTTCTTCATAAATTTTCCTAAAACTCTCCTCAAAATACTTTTCTCTTTCTACTTTTGATAAGGATTGCACATAATCCCTATTTAATTCCGGATAAAAATAAAAAAGTGGTTCTGACCAAAATGCAGATATTTCTTCTTTTTGAAATTCCATTATTTGTGTAATCATATATTCATATCCCGGATTTACATATCGCAATTTCATTTCTTATCCCCCTTTATTTCTTGATTGGTCTTATAGATTATAAATAAATGTTAAGGTCAAAAGATGCCTGACGAATTGTTTCGTGCTACGCACTCCACAATTCTGCTATAAATAGAGTATATCAATTTTCCTTAAATATGTACAGTTCTTCCTTTCTTATATAATCGATTTTTTCGATTATATTTATTATAACTATTCATTTTACAGTTTCTATTTTCCCATGTATAATGAGTGTTATGAAAATGTAAGGGGGACTATTTTATGTCATTTTTTGAAAGTATTGGAGATTTTTTTCTGAAACTGATTCGTTTCATGTACAATTTGCTTTGGGGGGATCTGATTACCATCCCGCTTCCCGGTGGAAGTTCTCTGGGATTATCTTTACTGGTAATTATTTTGATTCCTGCCGGAATTTACTGTACCATCCGAACGCGTTTTCTTCCTTTCCGTCTTTTTCCGGAAATGCTCCGAACTGTCACAGAAAAAAAGAGAGTTACTCATAAACACCATATCTCCGGCGTACAGGCTCTGATTGTTTCCACTGCTACCCGGGTAGGTATGGGAAATCTGGTGGGTGTGGTTGCCGCTATTTCTGCCGGAGGTGCGGGAGCTGTATTCTGGATGTGGATCATCGCACTCCTGGGTTCTTCCACCGCTTTTGTGGAAGCCACATTAGCTCAGATTTACAAAGAAAAGGATCCTCTCTACGGTGGATACCGGGGAGGTCCTGCTTATTATATTCATCATCTTTTTATGAAAAAGAAAGAAAATACCGGAAAGAAGCGTTCTGTGATTGCTGTACTTTTTGCCCTTTCCGGTCTGTTATGCTGGTGTGGAATCAGTCAGGTGGTGGGAAATTCTGTATCCTCTTCCTTTGAAAATGCATTCCATATACCGCCGATTTACACAACTTTCATTCTGGTAGCCATAGCCGCTGTGATCGTGCTTCGTAAAAACGCTACAGTAAAGGTTCTGGATGTTGTAGTTCCTGTCATGGCAGTTTGCTTTTTTGGCATCACACTTTTTATCACACTGAGCAATATCACCTTGCTTCCCTCTGTTTTTAAACAGATTTTTCAGGAAGCTTTTGGCCTTCGCCAGATTGCTGCCGGCGGTATCGGCGCTGTGATTATGAACGGCGCAAAACGAGGACTGTTTTCCAATGAAGCCGGTTCCGGTTCTGCCCCCTGCGCTGCCGCTGCCGCAGACATTGATCACCCTGCCAAGGAAGGTCTTCTTCAGGCTCTTGGCGTATTTATCGATACGCTGGTGATCTGTAGCTGTACTGCTATGATCATGTTACTTACACCAGCCAAACTTACCAGTGGACTGGCTGGAATGGATCTTTTACAGGAATCCATGCGGTATCATCTGGGAGAATTTGGAGTGATTTTTATTGCCGTTATTCTCTGGCTGTTTAGTTTTTCCACTTTCATCGGTATCCTGTTCTACGCCAGATCCAATGTAGCTTATCTCTTCGGAGATAACTGGATCTCTCAGACACTTTATAAGATTTTAGCTTTGATCATGTTGTTTATCGGCGGACTTGCTACCTATACTTTTGTCTGGGATCTGGGAGATATCGGTGTGGGACTGATGACGGTCTTTAATATGATTGCGTTGATTCCATTGACGCCAAAGGCGGTGGAATCTCTGAAAGATTTTGAAAGGAAATACCGAGCTAAGAAATAGGTCATTTTACTTTTAAAAAGTGCATTTTTTACTGAATTTGAAAAAGTTTCACTACTCTTCCCAACGCAAAGTAGTGAAACTTTTTCCATCTACAGACTTTTTTTCAGTTTCTCCATCATCTCATCAATATCTTCTTCTGTAATCACCAGCGGAGGCACTAACCGCAGTACATTTCCTCCGGCGGAAATTATCAAAAGACCGTTTTCCAACGCTTTATTCACCACATCTCCTACTGGTTTTCCTTCCAGAACCAGTCCCTGCATCAGACCTTTTCCCCTCCGTGCAGTAATAAATTCATACTTATCCACCAATTCATCCAGTTTGTTCTCAAGATAAGGAGTTATTTTCTGTACATGTTCCAGAATATGTTCCTGTTCAAAAATATCAAACACTTTACTGACTGCTGCGCAGGCAAGGGGATTGCCTCCGTAAGTGGTGCCATGATCTCCCGGAACCAGAGAGCCGTTGGCTGTTTTTTCATTGAGTACAAAAGCTCCTACCGGCACTCCGCAGCCTAATGCTTTGGCGCAGGTCATCACATCCGGCGCTACGCCGTAGGACTGACAGGCAAACATACTTCCTGTTCGCCCCATACCACACTGTATCTCATCCAGTATCAGTAAAATATCTTTTTCATCACACAGTTTCCTCACACCCTGCAAAAATTCCGGTTCTGCAGGATAGATTCCCCCTTCTCCCTGAACGGTTTCCATGATAATCGCACACGTTTTTTCTGTAATCTGAGCCTTCACACTTTCCAGATCATTAAAACGGGCAAAACGGATTCCTCCAATCAGAGGTTTAAATGGTTCCTGATAATGGGGATTGCCTGTCACAGACAACGCTCCCAGACTTCTTCCATGGAAAGAATGCTCCATCGCTATAATCTCATGATCTGTACTTCCATCTTTCAGATAGGCATACTTTCGCGCAACTTTAATTGCTCCTTCTACTGCCTCTGTTCCGCTGTTTGTAAAAAATACTTTCGACAATCCTGTAGCTTTTACCAGCTTTTCTGCCGCCTCCGTCATAGGCACGTTGTAATACAGATTGGATGTATGAAGGATTTTATCAATCTGCTCTTTCAGAGCCTTACTGTATTCCGGATGATGATACCCCAAAGCAAAAACAGCAATGCCCGCTGCAAAATCCAGATATTCTTTTCCTTCTGTATCATAGAGGCGTACTCCTTCTCCTTTTTCCAGAACAACAGGAAAACGGTTGTAGGTATGTAATATTACCTGCTCTGCCCGTTCCATATACTCTTTATTGCACATCATACTCTTTCATACCCTCCTTTCGCAAAATTGCCGTTCCGATTCCTTTATTCGTGAATATCTCCAGCAACAGACAATGGGGCAGCCTTCCATCCAAAATATGTACCCGGGAAACCCCTTCTTCGATGGCGTCGATACAATTTTGAAGTTTCGGAATCATTCCGCCTCCTACATTCCCATTATCAATCAATTCTTTTGCCTCCTTCACAAATAACTTGGAAAGAAGGGTGGAAGGATCTTCCGGATTCAGATATACGCCCTCAATATCTGTCAAAAATGCCAGTTTCTCTGCGTGAACTGCCTTTGCAATGGCACAGGCAGCATCATCAGCATTAATGTTATACGTCTGAAATTCTGTATCCATACCCACCGGACAGATAACAGGAAGGAAATCTTTTTCCAGAAGGTCATGGATAATTTTGGGATTTACCTGGGTGATATTTCCCACAAAACCAATATCTTCTCCGTTGGAATATTTCTTTTCTACCGTGAGAAGTCCTCCGTCTTTTCCGCTGATTCCCACAGCCTTTACTCCCAGAGATTCCACCAGTGTCACCAGTTCCTTATTTACTTTTCCCAATACCATCTCTGCCACTTCCATGGTATCTTTATCTGTCACCCGAAGACCATTGATAAACCGGGGTTCCATTCCCACTTTATTTACCCACCGACTGATTTCTTTTCCGCCTCCGTGAACAATGATCGGTTTAAATCCTACCAGTTTCAAAAGAACCACATCCTGAATAACTTTCCGTTTCAATTCTTCATCCACCATAGCGCTGCCGCCATATTTTACCACAATGATTTTTCTGTTAAACCGTTGAATATAGGGCAATGCCTCAATCAGTACCTGCGCTTTCTGAAGATATTCTTCATTTACCATTTTTTCATCCTCCTCATTTTCACCGTTTATGAACGATAATCTGCATTAATTTTCACATATTCATAAGTAAGGTCGCATCCCCAGGCAGTTGCCGATGCATCTCCCATTTTAATATCTGCAATGGCTGTCACTTCTTTTTCTGAAAGAATTTTGGTCGCCTCTTCCTCACTATAATCCAACGCTACCCCATTTTCTATAATCTGCAATTTCCCTGCTGCGCTCTCAAAATATAAGTCTACCTTTTCCGGATCAAATTTTGCCCCGGAATATCCCATGGCGCACAAAATCCTTCCCCAGTTGGCATCATGTCCAAAAATAGCCGCCTTCGTCAGATTGGATGTAATCACCGATTTACTGAGAGTAACCGCCTGTTCTTTGTTGGCTGCCCCCACCACTTTCACCTCAAACAATGCGTTGGCGCCTTCTCCATCCGCTGCAATTTTCTTTGCCAGACAGGTATTTACATAAAGAAGCGCTTTTACAAATTTCTCATAGTCCTCATTTTCTTCTGTAATTTCCGCATTTCCTGCCATACCGTTTGCCAGAAGCAATACCGTATCATTTGTAGAAGTATCGCCATCTACCGAAACCATATTATAGGTATCCGCCACCACCTGACTCAGCGCCTTCTGAAGTAATATTTTTGAAATAGCTGCATCTGTCGTTACAAATCCCAGCATAGTACACATATTGGGATGAATCATCCCGGAACCTTTACACATTCCTCCAATGGTAACCGTCTTTCCCCCTAATTCCAGTTCCACAGCCACTTCCTTCGATACGGTATCTGTGGTCATAATCGACTGTGCAGCCAGTGTTCCCGCTTCCTTGGTTGGAGAAAGTAAGGGAGCCAGATTTTTTACTCCTTTTCTCAGAATTTCCATAGGAAGCTGTTTTCCTATCACTCCTGTGGACGCCACCAGAACAGACTCTACCGGAATACCCAATACTTCTGCTGCTTCCTCTGCTGTCTGCTGACAATAAGAGTACCCTTCCTCGCCGGTACAGGCATTGGCAACACCGCTGTTGCACACCACTGCCTGCGCATGAGACTGTTCATATACAATATACTGATCCCATTTTACAGGCGCTGCTTTTACCACATTGGTGGTAAATGTTCCTGCTGCCACGCAGGGCGCCTCGCTGTACACCATTGCCATATCCTTTGTATTTCCTTTTTTAATTCCTGCTGCCAGACCTGCTGCCAGAAATCCTTTTGCTGCGGTCACGCCGCCTTCTGTTTTTTTCACCTTAATTTCCTCCTTGCTACGGGAACATAGGAACCAGTTCCAACCCTTCACTTTCTTTCAATCCGAACAAAAGATTCATATTCTGCACCGCCTGTCCTGCCGCACCTTTTACCAGATTGTCAATTGCTCCCATCATAATAATCCGATGGGTTCTCGGGTCAATTTTAAAGTTCACATCCACATAATTGCTGCCTTCCACCCATTTTGTCTGGGGATACACATCTTTTTCCAGCACACGGACAAATTTTTCTTTCTGATAGTATTTGTCATATACCGCTTTCACCTCTTCATATGTAACTTCTTTTTTCAAAGAGGCATAAGCCGTCGCCAAAATCCCCCGGTTCATCGGTACCAGATGGGGCGTAAAATTCAGGCAGATTTCTTGCCCGCAGGCATACCCCAGTTGTTCTTCTATCTCTGGTGTATGGCGATGGGTGGCAACTCCGTAAGCCTTCATATTTTCATTCACTTCACAAAACAGATTATCCACCTTCGCTCCCCGCCCTGCTCCGGAAGTTCCGGATTTTGCATCTATGATTAAAGTATTGGGATCGATCAATCCCTCCTTTACCAGTGGATAACAGGTGAGGATACTGCAAGTAGTGTAACATCCGGGATTCGCCACCAACCTGGCTTTTTTTACATCCTCACGATTGATTTCGCAAAGTCCATACACCGCTTCCTCTATATATTGAGGCGCTTTATGTTCTATTTTGTACCATTCTTCATATATTTTTACATCTTTCAAACGAAAATCCGCACTAAGATCAATAATCTTCACTTTTGAAAGAATATTTTCATTGATAAGGGAAGCACACAGTCCCTGGGGAGTAGCTGTAAAAATCACATCTACCTGATCCGCCAGCGCCTCCATATCATCTTCCATACATTTTTCATCCACTAACTCAAAATAATTCTGATAAACAGAAGCATATTTTTGATCCACATAACTTCGGGAACCATACCATTTGATTTCTACTTCTTTATGGCCAAGAAGAATTCTCACTAACTCTGAACCTGCATACCCTGTTGCACCGATAATTCCTGCTTTTATCACAATCTTTTTCTCCTTTCACGTTATCCCGTTGTGTTCCTTAACATTTTTCATTCTACTATTTTGTTTTATCAAAGTAAAGTAAAGAATTATTTTCCCCGCTTTGCTTTGTTTGCATAATTATACATTATTAAATAATTTTATGCAAGTTTAAATTTTTCTCTTGCTTTTTCTTTTGTCTTGATGTATATTATGCATTATAAAACACAGGCTTTTCTGTAAAATACGACTATCCATACATTCGTATGAATAAAGATACATTTATTATGATTCGTATTTATACATATACTATTTATGAGGAGGATATTAAAATGAAAGAAAAAGTTGTTTTAGCATATTCAGGAGGACTTGATACTACAGCATTGATTCCATGGCTGAAAGAAACCTTTGATTATGAAGTAATCTGTTGCTGTGTAGATTGCGGACAGGGCGCCGAATTAGACGGATTGGATGAAAGAGCAAAACTTTCCGGCGCTTCTAAATTGTATATTGAAAATATTGTAGATGAATTTTGTGACGATTATATCGTTCCCTGCGTACAGGCAGGCGCCGTGTATGAACACAAATATCTTCTGGGTACTTCCATGGCCCGCCCCGGAATTGCAAAACGTCTGGTAGAAATCGCCCGGAAAGAAAATGCTTCCGCTGTCTGCCACGGAGCCACCGGAAAAGGAAATGACCAGATTCGTTTTGAATTAGCGATCAAGGCTTTGGCTCCTGATCTCAAAATCATTGCTCCATGGCGTATGACTGACGTATGGACCATGCAATCCAGGGAAGATGAAATTGCTTTCTGTAAATCTCACGGCATCAATCTTCCTTTCGATATGAGTCACAGCTACAGTCGTGACCGGAATCTGTGGCATATCAGCCATGAAGGTCTGGAGTTGGAGGATCCTTCTAATGCACCAAATTATGATGACTTGTTAGTTCTTGGTGTTACTCCGGAGAAAGCCCCCGACCAGGGTGAGTATGTAACAATGACTTTTGAAGCCGGTGTTCCCAAAACACTGAACGGAAAAGCCATGAAAGTTTCAGAGATTATCACAGAATTAAATGCTCTTGGAGGAAAACATGGTATTGGTATCGTAGATATTGTGGAAAACCGTGTGGTGGGAATGAAATCCCGCGGCGTATATGAAACTCCTGGAGGAACCATTTTGATGGAAGCTCACGATCAGTTGGAAGAGCTGGTTCTTGACCGGGATACCATGGAGACAAAGAAAAAGCTGGGAAGTCAGTTTGCCCAGGTTGTCTATGAAGGAAAGTGGTTTACTCCTCTTCGGGAGGCTTTACAGGCATTTGTAGAATCCACACAGAAATATGTAACCGGTGAAGTTAAATTCAAATTATATAAAGGCAATATTATCAAAGCAGGAACAACCTCACCCTACAGCCTGTATAACGAATCTCTCGCTTCTTTTACTACCGGCGATCTGTATGACCACCATGACGCCAGCGGATTTATTACTCTGTTTGGTCTTCCATTGACAGTACGGGCTATGATGATGGCAGAGATAGAAAAAAATAATAAATAATCCATAGATTACCGACGAATCTCTCATAGAAAATTCATAATTCTTCTGTGAGAGATTCTATTTTTTCATGAAATAGGATTGTATTTTTTTCGTAACAATTGTATAATAATTTCTGTATAAATAACTGGCAGCAGACTGCCTAAAACACACAAAGATAAGGGGGATATATGAAAAACAACTACAATCGAATATTGTCACTGACGTTGGCAGGCATCCTCACTTTTTCAGGAGCTTTTCCCGTTGCGGCTGCTTCTGTTGAACAGGCTGTTACAGAAGAAACCTCTTCCACTGGGCAGGAAATTGCTGCAGATTTTCTCTATTCTGAACCTATGGAAGATGACTCTCTGGGCGTAATCATCAAACTGGATACAGAAGATCCTCTGGAATCTGCCACTTTATTTTCTCAAACCTCTAAGGGAAAGGAAGAAACATCTGCTTCGGAAATCATTTCCAATTATGCCGTATTTCACCTCCCTTCCGCTGAGGATCGAACTTTCCTGAATGTGGAATCTGTAATCGCAGATACCGTCTGCCACACAGATTTGGCTCCTCTGGAGGACGGAACTGTTCTTGAAGAGGAAGATTTTCAGTCCGGAACAGAGACAGCATCTGCCTTTTCCCTGGACAATGGTACTTCTGAAGAAGAAGCCGCTGTGAAAGAAAGTGTTATTACTACTGATCTGGATGAGACAGTCAGCGCCGAAGCTATTGCTGCATCTCTGGAAGCAACAGCTCCTTCTGTCCAAACCCGAACAACTCCTTCCGAGGATACCGAAAAGAAGATTATCGTTCTGGATCCGGGACATGGAGGACCGGGAACCGGAACCTACCGGGACTGGGGAAACGGAATGATTATTGATGAGGCAGTGATTAATTTCAAAATTTCCAATTATACAAAGAAAGCTTTGGAAGATAACTACGCCAATATCGAAGTCTATCTGACAAAAACTGCACAAAATGAAAATCCGGCTATTAAAGCCAGAGTAGATTATGCCGTATCCAAGAATGCTGATATTCTGGTAAGTCAGCATATCAATGCCACCAGCGAAGCGGTAACTCAGGCAAATGGCGTTCTTGCTATGGTTCCTAAGTTGGATAGCGATCATTCTTATAATGAGGAAGCAGCGAAAAAGTCTCAGGAGTTGGCTCGCTCCATATTGGATGAATTGGTACAGTTGGACTTTAAAGATATGAAATTTCAGTTTCGCCTTTCTTCCGACAGCCACTATACCGACGGTTCTGTAGCAGATTACTATGGTATTGTCCGTTACTGTCGAATCAATAATCTTCCAGGTACGATTATTGAACATGGATTTGCAAATAATCAAAAAGATGCACAAAAGCTGAGTAATGACAATGTACTTCAGGAAATCGGGAAAGCCGACGCCAAAGGAATTGCCGCTTATTTAAAACTAAAGACCGGTTCTTCAGAAACTCCTGAAGATTCCGGCGCAACTAACCAGCCTCAGAAACCGGAGATTATAAAAAACTCCTGGAATCAGGTAAATGGAAAATGGTATTATTACGATCAAAACGGACAGAAAACCACCGGCTGGCAAAAGATTAAAAACGTTTGGTATTACATGGATGCTTCCGGCGTCATGCTTACCGGATGGCAATTTATCAATAACAAATGGTACTACATGAATCCATCCGGCGCCATGCTCACCGGATGGCAGCTTATCAACAACAAATGGTACTTTATGGATCCTTCCGGCGCTATGCTTACCGGATGGCAGCTTATCAACAACAAATGGTACTTCATGGATCCTTCCGGCGCTATGCTTACCGGATGGCAGCTTATCAATAACAAATGGTACTTCA
>JAXEUM010000060.1:0-26735 GCA_034114925.1 Oliverpabstia sp. | reverse complement strand
GTCCCGTTTCAAACAGGAAATTCTGTCCGTTTTCTTTACATTTTTCCACAATTGCTTTACACGCCACCAACACTTCTTCATATTTAGGATCATAAGGATTTTCTGGCATATATCCCACATGAGTAGCAAAATCTGTCACATGAATTTTCTTTGCAAAATCAGAGCCTTCCATCAACATCTTTAATCGCTCTACACGATAATCAGCCGGAACTAATCCCAAAGTCAATTGTCCTTCATAAAAATCCCATACTCTTCTTCCTTCCCATCCGCACCAGAATGCAGTGATATGTACCCCATGTTTCTCCACTGCTTCATTCACTGCTTCAGCCACACGATCATCATGAAGAATATCTCTGTCCCAACAAACCAACTGACAACTTTCCATTCCCATAGAACGCAGCTCTGCAAATCTTTCATCAATATTTGTATTTTTAAACAATTCGATCAATACACCGATTTTCATGTTTTCATTATCTCCTTTCCAAATCAACCTTTTACTGCTCCCGCTGTTACGCCTCCCACAATATGCTTCTGCATCAACACAAAGAATATCAAACTGGGAATCATAGACATTACAATACCAGGAAGTGCATGCTCCCAGTCTGCTGTCTGGGCAGAAAATTGCATATACAAAGCATTCTGAATATTCATCGCCTGTGCATTACCCCCAACAATCAACTGGTTGGTAATAATATCATTCCATGTTGCTAAAGTATCCAACACAATCACGGTTGTCAAGATTGGTTTCAACAAAGGCAGAACTATGCTAAAATAAGTTCTTACTTTACTTGCTCCGTCAATGCAGGCACACTCTTCCAATTCCAAAGGCACATTTTTAACAAATCCATGAATCATATACACCGCCAAAGGCATACATAAACCGATACTTACTAAAATCTGTCCCATACGAGTTCCTGTCAATTCCATATTTGAAACCAACCGGGTTAAAGTTATCATATATGACTGAAATGGCACCATCATCGGCATAATAATAAGTACAAAACAGATTCCGCTTAATTTATTTTTTGTTCTTGCCAACTTATAAGCCGCCATAGGTGCAAGCAAAGCAATCATTACTACCGTAGAAAATGTATAAAGCAAAGTATTTCCAATCAACATAGGAAATTTAAACTTTGTCCAGGTTTCTATATACATATCCAGACTCCAGGTTTTTGGTAATGCCAGAAAATGCTGGATCATATCGTTATACGGTTTAAATGAGTTAATAAAAATCAAAATAAGCGGCATCAACCAGAAAATTGAGCAAATGAATACAATCACTGCAAGAGGACTTATCTTACGTATTTTACGCATTTTTTTCACTATGCTTCAACCTCCTTACTCTTAGTTACTTTCAACTGAATAGCTGTCACAATTAATACAAATACTACAAATACCAGAGATTTTGCCGTAGCCATACCATACTTACTATTTACAAATGCTTCTTTATAAATATTGTATGCTACTGTTACTGTAGAATTCGCCGGACCACCCTTCGTAAATACCATAATAATATCAAACAACTTAAACGCAAACGTCAATGACGTCAGCATACAGATTGATACCGCCGGCATAATAAGAGGAAGTGTAATCTTCCTGAAAACCTGAAAACTGGTAGCTCCATCAATCCTTCCGGCTTCAATCAATTCTCTGGGGACAGCAATAATTCCAGCAATATAGTTTACCATATAAAATCCCAGATTCTGCCATACCGCCATAATTACAACTACATAAAAAGCTAATTTAGGAGTTCCAACCCAACTCCAGTTAAAAAATTCCCATCCTGTAAGATCATATAACGCTTCAAATCCCGGGCCAAAAATAAACTTCCAAATCAAACTGATCGCAGTCAAACTAATAATATACGGTATATAATAAAATGCTCTTCCCACACTGGTAGTCTTTTTTTCTTTCGCCATAACAATAGCAACAGTCAATGACATAGCATTTACAATAATTACATAAAACACCGCAAATTTAAGAGTAAATATAACACCTTTCCAGAAGAGACTGTCATTTGTAAAGATTTTAATGTAGTTGGCCAGTCCCACAAACTCCATATCTTTTCCTACACCGTTCCAATCAAACACTGAATAATACAGATTCATTACAAACGGAATGTCAGTAGCAAACAATACAAACGCCACTGCCGGAAAAACAAACAGAGCAAACAAGAGCATATTTTTAATCTTCTTTTTTTTCACCACTGTTTCCTCCTATACAAGCTGAGGGCTACCTGGACGTTTCATCAGTCCATGTAACCCCCATCTTCATTAGCTATCTAATTTACGTTTATTCAATTCAAATTTCTCTCAAAAATTTTTACATCCAGAAGAATCAGCCTGCTGTCCAGAATTCCTGGAAAAACTGTGTTACTTCTTCCGCACTCATATCGCCCAGCATATACGCCTGTAAAATAGGACCACACTCATCAGAATAAGCTGTTGGAGCAATGGTATGAATCCATCCATTTGTTTTACCTTCTGAAATATAGGTTTTTGCGTCATTTGCAAGAGTACCTTTTACTTCTTTTTCAGTTTTTACACCAGGTACAGCGCCAACGCCTTCACACATCCAGTACTGACCCATCTCAGATGTCAGAATATATTCGCAGTACTCTTTTGCCAATTCCAAGTGTTCGGAATCTTTATTTACAATATAAGTCCAGTTACAGGAAGAAAGTAATGTAGTATCTTCTGCTCCTGATCCCACTGGTACCGGAAGGAATGCCAGATTTGCATCTGGATTGAAAGAATCCAATGTTGACTGACACCAGTCACCCATATGAATCATTGCCGCTTCTCCGTTCGCCAACATATTTTCAGATGTCTCCCAGTCAATTTCTAAAGGTTTGTCCGGACCGTATTCCACTGCAAGATCCAATACCTTAAATAAATTGTTCCAGTTTGGCATATCCTCAAATTTAAGTTCTCCGGATTTCACTGCTTCTGCTGTTCCGCTTGCGTCTAATTCTTTATCCATCATGAAATGTGTTGCCAACTGTCCCAGTACCCATGCTTCTTTTGCAGGCATAGCAAATGCTGTAATTCCCGCTGCATCTAATTTTTTACATGCCTCTTCCAACTCTGCTACTGTAGTCGGAAGCTCTGTAATTCCTGCTTTTTCAAAGCAATCTTTATTATATAAGATACCCATGTTCTCATAAGTCCACGGCAGAGACATTACTCTTCCTTCATCATTCATGCCGGTAGCCAGAGCATCTTCCTGGAATAAAGAAGTAACATCTGTATCATCGGTCCAATCGTATGCATATTCATAATATTTTTTCGCTGAAGTACCGGATTCCACATCAAATACATCCGGGATATCTCCTGAGTTTACACGAGACTGCAACAAGGTACTGGAATCATTTGCTGCATGCTGAACTTCAATCTTAACGCCAGGATGTTCTTTTTCAAATGCTTCCACCATCTCTGCGTATTGATCAAGACCATAAGCGTGAGCATCAAACACCTGAAGAACAATTTCTTCTCCAGAACCTTCCTCTGAACTTTCATCTGCCCCATCATCTTTTGCAGTTTCAGATGTTTCTGTGTCTTTTGCATCTTCTTTTTTCTCTTCGCCTCCACCACAAGCTGTCATCATAGATGTAATCATTGCTGCTGATAATAAAAGTGCCAATGTTTTCTTTGCCATATCTTTTTCCTCCTTCATATATTGGCTTTATTAATCATCGTTTCCCAACGATGAAAAGTTCATTTCTATTGATGTTTTCTTATATATTCTTTTGCGGCTTCCCATTCTTTCAAAGCCAATTCCACCGATTTCACACCTTCACTTAACGGAGCCACCTCAATAGGTTTATTCTCCATCAAACAGTTAATAAAATATTTGATTTCCGTATAATACGGTCCCAAATTAGAAATATTTATTCCTGCTGTACTGTCTTCCACAGCATATTCCGGACATAATTCTGGATTTTCCACAGTGCCATCTTTCTTGTATACCGTTAAAGAAGGCTCCTTTGTTCCATTAAATACTACGGTGGCTTCATCAAAACATGCTCGAAAACTTGCTTCAAATTTCAATGCCGGAGAAATATCCCACACGCCTTCTACTGTTGCAAAAACATTTCCAAATTCATAAGTAGTAATAATCTGATTAATCATACCACTGTCAAAAGCCGTTGCTTTCACATCAAAATTATCTGGTTCTCCTAACATATATCTCAGAAAATCCAAGTCATGCACATGAAGATCTAATACTACAGAACCACTTCTTTTTTCATCATGGAACCAATCTTCAAATCCCCATTGTACATCGCCACTAATACGCTGCATAACAATGGAACGGAGTTTTCCATACGTTTTTTTATCATACACTTCCTTCAAATAACGATATTCGTCAAAAGAACGTACCACCTGACCAACCATTGCTTTCATGCCAGTTCTTTTTTCTGCTTCAAGAATCATTTTTGCATCATCCCTGGTTAAACAAACAGGTTTTTCCACAAAAACATTCATTCCTTTCTCCATTGCTGCCACTGCATGACTTACATGAAGATAACTAGGAAGACAAATATGAACGATATCCAGCTTTTCATTTTCTATCAGATCCATTCCCATCTCATATGTTCTCACATTTGGGAAATAAGCAGCTGCTTTATCCAAAAATTCTTTTCTGCACTCTGCAAGAGCCACTACTTCTACATCCATCTGTTCTGATAATGCTTTCAAAGAAAGGTAATGGGTAGTTCCCATTCCACCACATCCTATAACACCTATCTTCATTTTCATTTTCACCTCTTTCTTAATTTGTTTGTTCAGTGACTTTACTATAAGAAGAAAAAAATAAAAATCGAATCAAGAAATTTCATTTTTTTCTTCTAATTCACTTTATTTCTTGTTCAAATCTTGACTATATAATACTATTCAGTAGTATATATGTCAATATATTTCCTCCTTTTTTCCTTCTATAATTGTTATTTTTTATATATTATACAATTTATTTGTTATAAATTAGTGTATTTTTACCAGTCATACTAATTAATACGCTCTTCGTACTATCTCTATTTCCTTTTTTTACATTTTTTCACCCTTAAACATTCTGTCCCCCATAAAATCTTGTGATTTATTACTTGTTTTTCTTTCGCAAAACATATTATTGCTAATAATGGTATTGTATGATAGGATATAATTAATAAAGTCTCTTGACTATTTGTAAGGAGGTGAAATCATGAAGTTGGTGAACCAACAACTTATCAAAGATACAAACATGAAACACTTGTATTCTTCTATTTATTTAAATCCCGGAATATCTCGTGCTAATCTGGCCAAACAAACCAAACTAAGTAAAACTACTGTATCCACATTAGTAGATGAGTTGATTGAACGAGAATTTATTTTTGATAGTGGCAGCAAAAATTCTGATGCTATCGGACGTAAACCCAACTGTCTTCAAGTGCGACAAAACAGCTACTTTGTTGTAGTCCTACATTGGGAAGAAAACATGATCTATACTCATTTGATCGATATTGCAGGTACAGTAATTCTTCGCGAAACTTATCAGCTAAAAGAAAATGAAACTTATGTTTCTGCCTCAACAGTCTGTCTCTATCAGTCGCTGTTTAAAAAGTGTAACCCTAAACGCATACTTGGTATTTGCGTCGTTGTATCTGCCATGATAGATGCAGCTCACAGTGAAGTTTACTCTACTACTTTAAGTCTTCCTTTCATGGGTAAGGAGAATATAATAGATATTTTACAATATGCTTTTCCAGAATATCCTGTTGCATTTTTAGAAGATACTGCCTGCTATGCCTATGCAGAAAAGGTATATGCAAATATAAAAGAAAAAAACTTCGCCTTTATCAATTTTAGCAGAGGTATAGGTGCAACTTTGTTTATCGAAGGCAATATGGTCGGTAAAGCCAGTGGCGCTTTTACTCAATTTGGACATTATTCTGTTGACCCTGATGGTCCTTTATGTGTCTGCGGAAACAGGGGGTGTCTGGAAGCATTAATTTCTGAATCCCAACTAAAAAAACGAATTTCTGAATTTGGTGATATTCCTTCTCTTACACATCAGAACCTTGTAACCTTTCAGGATCTGGGGAAAGCCGCCACTTTCAGAGATCCCACAGCCTTAAAAATGCTTCAACAGATTGCCTGGGAACTGGCTCTTGCTTTAGGTAATCTGATTTGCGTAGTAAATCCTTCTCTGATTATTTTAGGTGGAAAAATTCCTGCTTTGGGCGACTTTTTTCTGGAAGAACTCCGCAAAAACTTAAAAAAGACCGGATTTCGTAAAATGGTAGATTCTGTCACCGTTCAATATTCCACACTTCAAACAGATTCTTTTTTGAATGGTGCAATGAAATATTTTTTTGATATACATTACTGTTTTACAAAAGAAAATCCGGCAGCTTTTTTTATTGGATAATCCCAATTGCTTCTCATCTCGCTTTATGGTATGGTAGATAAAAAGCAAAACGATTCAAAAAGAAAGCAGGTTTTTATGAAACTGGTAAACCAACAACTGATTAAAAACAATAATCTCAAAACACTGTATCATTACATTCATCAAGAACCTGGGATCTCCCGGGCTCAACTGGCAAAAATTTCCGGTCTGAGTAAAACCACTGTTTCTTCACTTGTAGATGAGATGATCGAGCGCAAATTCATTCAAGATACCGGAACTTTAGGAGAAATTTCTACAGTAGGAAGAAAACCAAATGGTTTACAACTCCTCCACGGACATCACTATATTGCAGTCATTGCCTGGACAAAAAAAGAAATCCATGCAAAATTAGTAGATATCTGTGGTATGATCGTTCGAGAAACGGGATGTGCTGTCAAAGAACCTGACACCTACGTAGCTCTCTCCCAAAAACTTTTTCAGGAGTTATTTTCTTCCAGTTGCCCCGAACCAAAGATTCTTGGCATTTGTGTTGTCGTCCCCGCCATGATTGATGCGGAACATCAGGAAATTTTCGCCACAACCTTGTATTTGTCTCCGAACAAGCAACAACATTTTCTGGAAGACCTGAGAATCGCATTTTCCGGTTACCCTCTGGCAATTCTCAATGATACAGCCTGCGCCGCTTATGCTGAAAAAGTATATACCAAAATACCTTATCCAGATTTTGCTTACATTAACTTTCAACACGGAATCGGAGCCGCCCTTTTTATTCAAGATCGACTTCTCGGACAGGCTACTGCTTCTTACACGCAGTTTGGACATTATTCCATTGATCCGGAAGGTAAGCAATGTTCCTGTGGAAATAAAGGTTGTCTGGAGCTGATGATTGGTGAGAACGCAATAAAAGAACGCCTGATTGCTGCCGGTTGCTGCTCACCGATTCTTCAGAACGAAAAAATAACCTATGGTGATCTTTCTTCCTGTGCCCTTTACGGAGATCAGGCGGCACAAAAAGTACTTCGGGAAATGGCAAAAGATTTCTCTCTTGCTTTGAGTAATCTGGTCTGCATTGTCCATCCAAAACTGATTATTTTAGGTGGAAAAGGAAAAGAACTGGGACCTTTATTTTTAGACACCGTTACTGAAATATTAAAACATACTGGTTTTCGGCAAATGCTGGATTCTTTACAAATTCGATACAGTTTTTTAGATTCTACTGCCTATTTCATAGGCGCTATGAAATACTTTTTCGATATTCATTATGATTTTACGCAGGAAACTAATCAATTTTTTATTGGTTAAAAACTGCAGAATGGAGGACTTATGACAAAATTAAAAGCTACCATTATAGGCTGCGGAAGAATATCCGTATGTTATGAAGATGCTTTTCACCGCTTATCCGATCAAGTAGAACTGGTTTATGCTGTGGACAAAGATATTCAAAAAGCAAAAGAAATGGCTAACCGTTTCCACTGCTCTTATACCGATAATTTTGATGAGATTTTGGATAAAAATATTGATGTGGTACACCTTTGTCTTCCTCATTATCTCCACCCCATTATGGCTATCAAAGCCATGAAAGCCGGAATCCATGTTTTGACCGAAAAACCTATCGCTATCTCTCTTCACGATGCCGATGAAATGATACGCGTCCAGAAGGAAACCGGTGTAAAACTTGGCGTGATTTTCCAGACACGCTATACAAAAAGTGTAGAAAAATTAAAAGAAATGATTTCTAGAGGAGATTTTGGACGCATTCATACCGCCCGTTCCTATCTTACCTGGAATCGTCCTCTGGACTACTATAACGGAAGTGATTGGAAAGGCACCTGGGATAAAGAGGGCGGCGGTGTACTGATCGATCAGGCAATTCATTCTATTGACCGAGTTCGGTATATGTTAGACAGCGATGTGGAATGGATTGACGGAAGCATTCACAACTATTCTCACAAATTTGTAAAAGTGGAAGATACCGCCAATGCTGCTATCATGTTTAAAAACGGATGCCTGTACAACCTTTATGCCACAAATATTTACGGTGCAGATTCTCCAATTACCATTGAACTTATGGGTGAAAAGGGCCGTTGCGGTCTGATTCAGGATATGGGGTATTACGAACTGGATGGTACTTACGCCGAAATCCGCAATACTTACGAAACAACCAATGTCGGACCAGATTACTGGGGAAGCAGCCATCATATCCAACTCCGGGATTTTTACAACTCAATTCTAAATAATCAGCCGGTGATGGTAGACGGACTGGAGGGAAGAAAAACCTTGGAGATGATTAAGGGAATTTATCTTTCTTCTCTGAAAAAAGAACGAATTACCCTTCCCTTTGAAGATGTATGTTATTCTGACATAGACACTCCTATAAAATAATTGTACTTAAATTCTGGCAAAGCTGATGGAAAAAATCAGCTTTGCCAGTCATCATCTATCTTATCAAATAAGAAACTTATACACCAGATAGTTACCTATTATTTCAGAATATGACACACCATTTCGGCATATTCCTGTTCCATTTCTTCTGCCAGATACTCGTCACTCATGCAATGCATATCCGAAACACCATCACGAATCAGTTGATAAATCTCCGAATGATAAAAGAACTTCAATGCAGCGTCCAGGGATAATCCCTGTCGTTTTGCAAAACGCTCAATAACACGACTGTATTTTTTTTGAAGCAAAATTGAATTCGCTGTCATATCATTTCGCTCCCTTCAAACTGCAGCAAAGACAATGCTTTCTCTGTACGGAAACAAATTTGCAGATTTGGCTTTTCATAACGCAAGCGATTGATAGCTTCCGTTTTATCAATCAATCCATCATAAAACAATTCCACGGTATTAAATACCTTATCATTTGCTACACCGCCCACTATAAGATCATAATCTGTCAAATCCTTTCCACTCCGACAATTCAGAATGAAATCTAGCCATTCTTCTGAATACGAATCAAATTTTAGTATTTTCAACTTCGATTCCTGGCTTTCATCGTATTCATATCTGGAAATAATACCATTTTTTCCCCTGCGTTTAAATTTCCCACACCACTTCACTGCCTGTTCATATAATGGCGTAACATAAAATCCACGCCCAAAATCTACGTTAGGGCGAGAATGATTCAAATCAGGCTTTTCAACCTCTAAAAAGGAGCCATGATAAAAAATCATACTTCCACCCCTCTTTCTTTCATCACATCAAGGAGGTCATCTACGATATATTCTCGACTCTGAGTATGCAGCACTTCATATTCCGGTACAATATATCCGTTCAAAATATCGCTCTTTTCAGTAAATGCCTGATAAACACATTCTGCATCAACTCCCAGTCTGACCGCAACATTTTCAATGCAAAATATGACAAACTCTAACTCGGTGGAATTTTTAATTTTTTCCTCCTTCATCATAAGTAAGTCCTCCTTTACATTATTACAGAATCTCCAACGCTTGATTCAATTCTTCCGTTCCTTCCAGCACAAATCTTCCCTCCCGGATCAATTCCACTTCACTGCCATCTTTCCGGATCACGCAAATACTTCCCAGTTCTTCATAAGGAATCGTAATATCCGTATGACATCCAAAATATGCCTTTCCCGGATCTTCTTTTCTCAAGAGAGAAATTTCATTGTCTCTGGCGATTATTTCTTTCCCGTCAGGATTGTATACTTTCGTATCTTCCGCCCAACTGTAACAGGTATCCCCCACAGCGAAATGCGGTCCCATTTTTTCTGCAATCAAAATCGGCAGCTTATCATGAATTCCGTACTGCTTCGCCATTCTGTATGCAGTGGTATTGGTTCCAATGGCAAATTCTCCCAAAGGAAGTGTTTTGTGATGATGCAAAATATTTTCCCTGATATAGTCCAGATTTTTTTCTTCTTCTTCAAAATTCGTACAGGTATATCGGGTAATTTTTCCTTCTTCAAATTCCAGTTCCAGATTCTGATACTGTAATTCTTCCAAATATACTTTCTTTACATGAAGAAGTCCCTGTGTGTTTTTCAACACCGGTGACGTAAACACTTCCCCTACAGGAATATTGACGTCTGCCACACAGTTTTCAAAATTGGTTTCTTTTTCCGGCTGTGAAAGTGTGTGAAGCTGAATCCAAAGATCTGTTTTGTTTCCATCTTTCCCCGTTACATGAACCTTTTCTCCCTGATCCAGAGCATCAATAAGTTTCTGCTGGATTTTCTGATACAGGTTATAATCTAAAGTGTTGATTTTCACCGTCTCTCTGAATATTTCCGAAAATTTTTCTCCTATTGCCGGAACCGGATAGGCAATAATGGTGAAACTTGTTTCTTCCCCTTTTACATATCTGTTTACAATCTGACCAGCCTCATTATTCATATGAACCTGCAGCTTTTGCTGCTTTTCACTAAGCTGAGCTGCCTTTCCACAGGGAACAGGAACAAACGGCTCGGTTCCAAAGATTTCCACCACTGCCGGTCCCCCCTGACCTGCTGCCAGCAATTTATATTTTTCATATGCCCCCTGCATTGCCCGCAGTTTTCTGCTGACAAAATCACTGTCCAGGAAAAACGCACTGTCATTTCTGTGATCGTAATCATACTGGGGATTGGGAATCGCTCCATAATATCCGATTCTCGATTGCTGCCGTTTATTTACCACATGGACAGCCGCCCGATAGATTACCGGTTCCAGACCCATTTCCCTAAATTGCTCTACTGCTGCCCGGATCATCCTTTCAAATCCCATACAGTATCGAATATTCACTGTTTTTTTCTTTGTAATATCTTTTCCTGTGGTGATAAATCCAATCCGGTAGCCTTCCGTAAAAGTCCGGGCCATAGACTGAATTTCTTCTTCTGACAAAGCATTCAAAAATGCAGCCGTATCCTCTTCTTCTTTTGTCACGTATTCACCGAATCCATATAAATATCTGAGATCACTCAAATCCGATTCCATGATTTTCTTTACGGCAAAATTCAATTCCGGATCCATACCGGAACGAATCCGATATTCTACAAATTCCTGACAATAATCATTTACATACCAATACAGGATTTCTCTGATCGATTCCGGTGAAGGGATTTCTTCTCCTTCAAATTCACTGTACACCTGAAGAAATAATTCCAGCCCCACAAGGAAATCCCAAATTCTCCCCTCAAAGGCATATACGATCAATCCCCTCAGTTCACTGTACAGAAAACTTAAAAGTTTTCCATGTTCTTCTCCCAGTATGCGGCAGGCATACTCTGGATTTCCATAGGAATGTCCATAATTTTCCGGTAAAATATCCCGATATAATTCATAGTTCTCCCGTCGAAGTTCTTCCAGGGATAACTGGTCTTTTTCTCCCTGTTCTATTTTTTCACGAAGCTGAATCATCTGTACCAAAAATTCTGCCGTCCGTTCAAAATACTCCTGAAATACTTCCGGAACATTTTTTTCTTCTTTTATTCCTCTGATCCGTTCTGCGGCCAGCTCATATCTTTCCATTATCAAATCGTCCAACAGCCTGTTCCTCAACAATCTTCTATAATATTGCCCTTGCGGACATTTTTTTCTATCAGTTCTTCCATACATTCCCAGATATCACTGCTTCCCTGCGGTGTATTCTCATTTCGCTTTACTATCTGAGATTTTTTCACCTGATGACGTTTCCAGTCTTTCCCATCATTGTCGTCATTCAGAGTAAGCGGCTGAAAATTATCCAACACATGGGCAAATCGTGCTTCCGGAGTTTCACCTTTTTCAAATTCTTCCCATAACTGACGGATTTCTTTTCCCTGATCTTCCGGCAATATCCCAAAAATTCTGTCTGCCGCTTTCTCTTCTCTCTCCCGTTTTGTGGTATTTCCTTCTACATCATACGCATATGTATCCCCTGCATCGATTTCCACCAGATCATGGATCAACACCATTTTCATTACGTGGAATACGTCTACTTCTTCATTGGCATATTCGCTGAGCAAAAATGCCATCAAAGCCAGATGCCAGGAATGTTCTGCATCATTTTCCTGCCTTTCATACCCACGGATATGAGTCTGACGATAAATCGTTTTCATTTTATCTACTTCAAGAATAAATTCCTTCTGTTTTTTCAACCGTTCTTTCATATTTTCACACCCCTATCAGAAAAAGCGCCAGCCATCCCACAAAAAACACTCCATTTCCCATAGCGCCCAACACACTGAGACGGTAATTTTTCTCTTTTTCCTGAAAACTTTTTATTCCGATAAAGAAACCACAGATAGAAAACAAAATAGCCATAAATCCCAGGACTCCTATCCAGGTTCCCGCATTTCCTTCCCAGGCAAAAGAAAGTATAGCTGCCACCACAAACAGGAATAAAGAAATTCCTGCAAAAATCACAGAGGCAAATCCTCCCTCTGTCTCGCCTTTTTTTGTAAATGCATACTTATATCTTCTTCTCATAGATCCATCTCCTCAACTGATTGCAGATTACAAATATTCCATAGCCAAGAAAAGCCCCCATAGTATTCAAGATCAGATCATCCACATCAAAACAGCCTACTTTCCATACCAATTGGGTACACTCCACAAACAAACTTAAAGAAAACCCCAATAATCCTGTCAAAAGTCCGTTACGAAACCGGTATCCCAACACAGGAAGAAAAAAACCAAAGGGAAGGAAACCTATAATGTTCCCTCCCAGATTCAAAAAGGCTGCCAAATAACCTACCCTTTCCCTGTAAATCCAAAATCTTCTGATTTCTCGAAAAGGAATCAGGTTATATTGATACTCTCGCAAAGCATACTCTTTTCTTCCATAATCTTCCGAGAGAAACAAAAGATATATAAGCAGCAAAATATACGCCACAAAGAAAATCCAACTGACCAGGCGGATTCTTTTTTTTGTTTCAGCTTTCACAATACGTCCTCATACATTTTATAAAGTGATCTGGTATTTCTGTTTCAGAAGTCTGGCCCCATTGATAATCATTAAAATGCCGGAAACAATTCCTGTTACCAGTACAATAATTCCCAACACAAGACTCCATGTTCCGCCATGAGAAATTACCCGGTAAAGTTTTTCGTTATTCATACAAACAACTCCTTTATGCTTTATTTTGCGCCATACTGCTGATAATATGCATCAATAGCCTGCTTCAGAGTATCGTCGATCACAATCTGACCGTTACACTCTTTGTTATACAGTTCTTCTACCACTTCCTCCATGGTAACAATAGCGCTGGTCTCAAATCCATATAAATCTTTCACTTCTTCCAAAGCGCATTTTTCTCCGCCTTTTCCTACTTCCATCCGGTCCAGGGATACCATAAGACCTACGATCTCCACATCTGCAGCGCCTCTTACTTTGGGAACTGTTTCTTCCATGGATTTTCCTGATGTAGTCACATCTTCAATCATAATTACCCGATCACCGTCTTTCAATTTGCTTCCCAGAAAACTTCCTTTATCTGCGCCGTGATCTTTTTCCTCTTTTCTGTCTGAGCAATAACGAATTTCTTTTCCATATAATTCGCTGTATGCAATCGCAGTAACCACACTCAGAGGAATTCCCTTATATGCCGGTCCGAACAATACGTCAAAATCATCTCCATATTTTGCATGAATAGCCTTTGCATAGTATTCACCCAGTCTTTTTAACTGAGAACCGGTCACATATGCCCCTGCATTCATAAAAAACGGAGATTTTCTTCCACTCTTCAAAGTAAATTCTCCAAATTTTAATACCTGACTCTCCACCATAAATCTGATAAATTCCTGTTTATACTGTTCCATAGTATTTAACCTCCATATTTACAGGCATTTTCGCCCTTATTCTCTGTTTTTCTTCTGTATTACTGCATACACAGTTTTTAATCTTCTCAATTTTATCATATATTCAGGGTTATTTCAATGATTCCCTTTCTTTCTCAAACCATTCCTCCAACAGATTCAGATTCACATCAGAATGTTCAATCTCCCTTGCCAGACGGTAAGATACCTGAATATAATCTTCTTTTGTAATCTTTTTCCCCTGTAGTACCCATCTTGCCATTACAAGCTCCTCGATCCATTCCGTACAAAAGACAGACAACGCCATTTTACTGTATATCTGATCATCATATACTGCGCCACAAAAATATGTGTATACAAAAAATATCATAAGCTGTTCTGCCAGGCAGGACCATTCTTCTTTCTGCTTACTCTGGTATCCCACCTCTTTGTCAAATTCTTCCTTCAAAATAAGATATTCTTTTTCTCCCTTTTCATACAAAACCTCCCAGGCGCTTTCTAATAACTGGCTCCACTCTTCCCGAAGCCTTTCCAGCCGGAGCAGCAGGGAAAATTCTTTACATCTGGAAAGATATCCATTGCCAGCCATAGATACCTCTGACAAATCTTCTGCTTCCTTCATTTTTTCACTGTAGGTTTCTATCACCTCGTCCACATCAAACAGCCTTTCCTCATCCACGCAGTTTTGCATTTTCTCTGCCATTTCAAGAACGAGGGACATTCTTTTCTTCATCCCCATCTGCCGATTCTGTAAAATATGAAAAATAACTTCTCGCCCATCTTCCAACTGAGTAAACATCAGATAATCAAAATCTTCAAATTCTTCTTCCAACTCATCCGGAGCATCATCTTCATATTCTGAAAAGCTCACAGGTTCTTTGCATTCCAGAATCATTTTTGCCGCTATGGGGCAGGACAACGACAGAGAATACTCCCTCAAATCCGCAAATTCTTCCACATGTCTCGGATACATGGTACACGTTTTACACAATGATTCTGCGCCTAATTGCGTATACAAATCACACAGATTCTGATCATTTAAGAAACTGCACCGGCGGTTATTTTGCCGGAATGTTCCTTCTCTCCAGTCTATAGAAGATTTCAGCCTTTCCCCGAAACTTCCCTTTACATTATCATATTTTTCCAGTGATTCTTCATCAATCACAATCTGCCAGCCTGCACAGCAGGTATCCGGACAATTTCCTGCTACACAGCAAAATTTATCATAATAATGCGGTTTGATATAACGCATCCTCTTTAGCCACTCCTTCTGTTTCTTTTTCTATACCTTTGCGCTCAAACAGGTATCCTTTTTCTGCAAAAAAGGCCGCCTGTTATCAGCAGCCTCTTTTACTCTTTTTTCTGTTCTATAATATTTTTATCTCACAGCGCCTATCAATTCATGAATATCTTCTACGTGATATTTTCTCATATAATCTTCAATTCCTTTTATCACTTCCCGCGTTGCATAAGGATTGAAGAAATTAGCTGTTCCTACAGATACTGCGGTAGCGCCTGCCAGAATAAACTCCAGCGCATCTTCTGCATTCTGGATTCCTCCCATTCCTATAATGGGGATTTTCACTGCCTGAGCGACCTGATAAACCATCCGCACTGCCACCGGTTTTACTGCCGGACCTGACATTCCTCCTGTTTTATTTGCCACTGCAAAAGTTCTTCTGTTCACATCAATTTTCATTCCTGTCAATGTGTTAATCAAGGATACTGCATCTGCACCGCCTGCTTCTGCTGCTCTTGCAATCTCTGCAATATCCGTCACGTTTGGTGTCAGTTTCATAATCACCGGCTGTCTGGCAATCTTTTTAATCTGTCTGGTCAGCTCTTCTACATGGTGAGGATCCTGACCAAATGCCAGGAAGTTGGCATTTACGTTAGGGCAGGAAATGTTAATTTCCATCATATCGATGGGTTCCTCTGCCAGTCTTTCCACCACTGCCAGATACTCTTCTGGCGCATGACCACAGACATTTACAATAATTTTTGTATCATATTTTTTCAGGAACGGAATGTCCCTTTTGCAAAATACATCAATTCCAGGATTCTGAAGGCCGATAGCATTGATCATACCGCCATAAGTTTCCGCAATACGGGGTGTGGGATTTCCCGGCCATGGCACATTTGCCACTCCCTTTGTCACCACTGCTCCCAGTTCATTCAGATCTACAAATTCACTGTATTCTTCACCGCTTCCAAAAGTTCCGGAAGCTGTCATTACCGGATTTTTCAGTTCCACACCGGCCAGATTTACCTTTGTATTCATTACAGTTCCACCTCCGAAGCAAGAAATACAGGACCATCTTTGCAGATCCGTTTATTATGCACATGAGAATGGTTATCTACTTCTTTTGATTTACATACACATGCCAGGCAAGCTCCGATTCCACATGCCATTTTCTCTTCCATAGAAATCCAGCAGGGAATGTCTTTCTCCTGTGCATAAGCTTTGATTGCCCTCAGCATAGGGGTAGGACCACAGGCAAATATCACATCTGCCTCCAGATTATTTTCCCGGATCGCATCCATAACATTTCCTTTTGTTCCGGCGCTTCCATCTTCTGTAGCCACATAGAGTTTTCCTTCTTTTTCCAGCTCTTTTGTCAAAAACAGTTCATCCCGATATCCTGCGATCACTGTTACATCCTTCTGAATCTGTTTTGCAGTTTCCACCATAGGAGGAATTCCGATTCCGCCGCCCATGAGAAATACTCTCTTTCCCTTTGCCTCCTCCAGAGGAAATCCATTTCCCAGAGGTCCCAGGACTTCAATTTTATCTCCTGCTTTCATTCGAGAAAAAATCTCTGTACCAGTGGCGCTTCCCGTTACGCGGTAAACAATTCTCAGTCTTCCCTGTGCATTATCAATTTCACACAGACTGATAGGGCGGGGCAGCAGTTTGCTTCCTTCTCCTGTATACAGAGAAATAAACTGTCCTGCTTTGGCTTCTTTGCCGATTTGTTCTGTCTGAAGCCACATACTATATATATCTTTTCCGATCTCTTCCTGAGAGATCACGGTACACCATTCCTTTGTTTTCATTCTTTGTTTCTGTCTCCTGTCCTGTTCTTCCCTTTATTTTGCTGCTGTAAGGGCGCCGTCAATATCTGCCACCATATCCAGCACTGCCTGACGGGATGCATCTGCAAAATTTTCTGCTCCAAATCTGGAATATGCTTCCTGTTTATACGCTGCGATTATACCTCTGGAGGAATTGATGATCGCTCCTAATCCGTCTTCATTAAAGAAATGCACCAGATCTTTTCCTCTTCCTCCCTGTGCGCCGTAGCCTGGCACCAGAATAAATGTTTTCGGCATTACTTTTCTCAAAATCTTACCCTGTTCCGGATATGTTGCTCCCACAACAGCGCCAATGTAACTGTAGGAATCTCCCATATGTTCTTTTCCCCATTCAGCCACACGTTCACCCACCCATTCATAGAGAGGACGGCCATCGATCATACGATCCTGAAATTCTCCGCTGGAAGGATTGGATGTTTTTACCAGAATAAACAAACCTTTGTTTTCTTCTTTGCAGACTTTGATAAATGGTTTAATTCCATCAGAGCCAAGATACGGATTGACTGTAGCAAAATCTTCATCAAATCCACGAAAGCTCTTACTTCCCACCTGTACTTTTCCCAGATGTCCTACAGCATACGCCTCAGAAGTAGAACCAATATCTCCTCTCTTTACATCACCAATTACCACGAGGTCTTTTTCATGACAATAATCCACTGTTTTCTTGAATGCTTTCATACCTTCCAGACCAAACTGTTCATACATGGCAACCTGTGGTTTCACTGCCGGAATCAGGTCATAAGTAGCATCTACAATCGCCTTGTTAAACTGCCAGATTGCTTCTGCTGCCCCTTCCAGTGTTTCGCCATATTCCGCAAATGCTTTTTTCTGAATATGTTCCGGAACGTAATTTAACATAGGATCCAGTCCCACTACGATAGGTGCATGAGTTTTTTTAATTTTATCAACCAATTTATTAATCATATTATTTATCATTCCTTTCAATCATCTGCTACTTACTATTCTTCATATACTACAGTACCGCTGCAAATTGTCATTTTAACCTTTCCTTTTACTTTCTTTCCATGGAAAGGAGAATTCTTTCCTTTTGATACAAAAGAATTCACATCAATAACGTATTCCTCTTCTGGATCAATAATCACCACATCCGCTGTTTTTCCCGGACGAAGAGAACCTTTATCTTCCAGCTTTAAGATACGGGCAGGATTATAACTCATCTTCTCTGCCATCTGCATAGGCGTGATCCATCCTGTATCTACCAGTTCTGTAATGGTAAGAGCTACGCTGGTTTCCAGTCCTACAATACCAAATGGCGCCCGCAGCATGGACTGACTTTTCTCTTCTCTGCTGTGAGGAGCATGATCGGTACTGATCACATCGAACACATCATCCTTCAACCCCTGACGCAGCGCCTCCAGATCTTCTTTTCTTCTCAGAGGAGGGTTCATCTTGTAATTGGTATCATTTCTTACCATATCATCAGAAGTAAGCGTAAAGTGATGCGGACATACTTCACCTGTCACAGGAATACCTGCTTTTTTTGCTTTCTTCAACATCAATGCACTGGCTTCTGTAGAACAATGGCAAAGGTGAAGGTGACATCCTGTATCTCTTGACAAAATAATATCTCTTGCCACAATACAATCCTCTACCGCATTACTGATACCCGGAAGACCAAATTCTCTGGATTTCTCATCCTCATTCATACAGCCTCCCTTTACCATATCAATGTCCTCACAGTGAGCCAGAACAGGAATATCCAGATCTCTGGCAAGCTCCATAGCTTCTCTGTATAACTGGGTATTCATTACAGACTTTCCATCTTCACTGATAGCAGGGATTCCCATCTTCGCCATTCCCTCAATGTCTGATAATTCCTCTCCCTTCATACCTTTTGTGATCGCTCCCACCTGAAGCACATGAATCATGGCAAATTCTTTTGCCTTATTCTTTACATAGGCAACTCGTGAAGGATCGTCCATCACCGGCTTGGTATTTGGCATAGCCAGAACAGTGGTAACTCCTCCTTTTGCTGCCGCCTGAGAACCGGTAACGATATCTTCTTTGTAAGTCAGACCGGGATCACGCAAATGTACATGCATATCAATCAATCCGGGCATAACAAAACAGCCCCGGGCATCCACTGTCCGATCTGCCTTTTCTTTCAGATTTTCACCCACTGCTGCAATTTTTTCATCTTCAATCAACAAATCCGCCACCTTGTCTAAACGGGTATCCGGATCAATGATTCTTCCATTTTTAATCAGGATTTTCATCTCTTATCCTTTCCTGGAGAAATTCCCTGAAAACTCTCCATTACTTATTTCCTGCGGTATAAAACCACGTTTTTCTCTCTTACTATCATACACGAAAATCGAGTTGAAATAAAGCCTTTTTTCATTCCCTTTCTTCCTTCTGCCGAGAATAATTTAAATTTTATTCCTTATTACTTTTCCCAGTAGAATTTTGACTTGACTTTTATATTCCTTCCCTCTATAATAAATCCAGTAGAAGAAATTGGATATATTTAATATTACCCATTTGGTGAGAGAAACAGGGACTATTATTTATTTTGTCAATCTACTCTCATTCCGAATGGTTTTTTTATTTGTAAACATCTCTTCTGCACTTTACTATTCTATTTATTCTATTTTTTATGGAGGTAACATCATGAACAAAGGTACTGTAAAATGGTTCAACGCTGAAAAAGGCTATGGTTTCATTACCGGCGAAGACGGAGCAGATGTTTTCGTACATTTTTCTGCTATCCAGGGTGAAGGATTCAAATCTCTGGACGAAGGACAGGCTGTATCTTACGACTTAACCGAAGGCGCTCGCGGAATGCAGGCTGCTAACGTTGTGAAATTATAATTTTTTTATTATCGTTTCAAAGTCCAAGAAAGTTTTAAAAAACTGTCACAAAAAGCATATTGCTTTCTGTGACAGTTTTTTTTGCTTCCTGTTGCTGCACGCTTCCAATATTCTCAAAAGAAAGGGTGAGTCAGTTTATACCGACTCACCCTTTTATTTTCTCAAAATTAAGCTTCCTGAGAAACGATCTCTTTTTTGTTGTAAGATCCACAAGCTTTGCAAACTCTGTGAGGCATCATCAGAGCACCACATTTGCTGCATTTTACCAGGTTTGGAGCGCTCATTTTCCAGTTTGCTCTTCTTTTATCTCTTCTGGCTTTCGATGTTTTATTCTTTGGACAGATGGACATTGGTTACACCTCCTTAAAGTTCTTAAATATATCACTGATAACAGCCATTCTGGGATCTAAATCTGCCGTATCGCAATCACAGGATCCCTGATTCAGATTTGCTCCACAACGGCTACAGATTCCTTTACAGTCCTCTTTGCAGAGTACTCGCATTGGCCATCTGATTAGTATTTCATTATGCAGCAGCTTTTCTGTATCCAGTTCTTTTCCCTGAATAAAGCTGCTTTCATCCAGAGCCTCAATTCTCTCCTGTTCTGTCAGTTTCATATCTGCTTCTTCATCAATCTGAATGAAAAAGGTATGAAGAACCGGCTCCAGGCATCTGGAACAAGGAATCCACACGGATACCTTACCTTCTCCTGTGATCTTCAATATTTGATTTCCCGTATGGGCAATCGTTAACTCCACAGGAAATTTCTCAGCATAAGAAAAATCTCCTAATTTGCAGGAAAATTTATCTCCTTCTGGCAGAATCTCTACCTTCTGCTGTATTCCTTCATGAACTAAAATCTTGGATAAATCAATCAGCATAACTTACTCCTAACCACACTCAACCAATTATACAGAAGCTATTCTTGTTTGTCAACCAGTTTTTTTAAATCTTGAAAAACCTGACAGTTTTGTGATGTATTTTATACCAGTGCCACTGTTTCACGGCAGATTGCCAGCTCTTCATTTGTAGGAATAACTGCTACCTTTACTTTGGAATCCGGAGTGGAAATTACGATTTCTTCTCCACGGGTATTATTTGCTTCTTTATCAAGAGTAACACCCAGATAACCCAGATAGCTCACTACTTTTTCACGAACCGGAATAGCGTTTTCTCCGATACCTGCTGTAAAGATGACAGCGTCTACACCATTCATAGCTGCCACATAGCCGCCTACGAATTTTGCAATACCGTAGCTGAGAACCTCAATTGCGTTTGCTGCATCTGTATTTCCGCTTTCTGCTGCTTCGTTCAGGTCACGGAAATCACTGGACAATCCTCCGGACAGTCCCAGAAGACCGGATTTTTTATTCAGTACATTCATGATTTCTGTCAGATCCAGATTTTCTTTCTTTCCAATATATTCCATAATAGCAGGATCGATATTTCCGGAACGTGTTCCCATAACAACACCTTCCAGTGGGGTAAGGCCCATAGTAGTATCTACACACTTTCCGTTTACCACCGCACTGATGGAAGAACCGTTACCCAGATGGCATACGATTACTTTGGAATTTTCCGGATCCAGTCCCAAAAATTCTACGGCACGTTTGGAAACGAAGCTGTGGCTTGTACCGTGGAAACCATATCTTCTTACTTTATACTCTTTGTAGTATTCCAGAGGAAGACCATACAGATATGCTTTCGGAGGCATTGTCTGGTGGAAAGCTGTATCAAATACAGCTACTTGCGGAACACCTGGCATCAGCTCTGCGCATACCCGGATACCGATCAGGTTTGCCGGATTATGAAGAGGAGCCAGATCATTACACTCTTCTACAGCTTTAATCATCTCATCTGTGATCACTGCGGAGGATGCGAACTTTTCTCCTCCGTGTACTACACGATGACCGATAGCATTTACTTCTTTCAGGCTGCTGATCGCACCTGTTTTTTCATTTGTCAGCGCATCCAGTACCATCTGGATAGCTTCTTTATGTGTAGGCATGGAAGCTTCTGTAACTTCCTTGTCACATCCGGCTTTCTGGTAAACCAGTCTTCCGTCAATGCCGATACGCTCACACAGACCTTTTGCCAGAACTTCTTCTGTATCGGAATTGATCAACTGATACTTTAAGGAAGAACTTCCACAGTTAATTACTAATACATTCATTTGTTTTCCCTCCAAATTATATTTTTACAGGGCTGCTTACTCAGCCTGACACTGAACTGCTGTAATAGCAACTACGCCTACGATATCTTCTGCAGAGCATCCTCTGGACAGATCGTTTACCGGTTTTGCGATACCCTGTGTAACAGGACCGTAAGCTTCTGCTTTTGCCAGTCTCTGTACCAGTTTATATCCGATATTTCCTGCATCCAGATCCGGGAATACCAGAGTATTTGCTTTTCCTGCCACTTCACTGCCCGGTGCTTTTGATGCGCCTACGCTTGGTACGATAGCAGCATCCAGCTGGAATTCTCCGTCCAGTTTCAGTTCAGGATTCTGTTCTTTTGCGATTCTTGTAGCTTCTACTACTTTGTCTACATCTGCATGTTTTGCACTTCCCTTTGTGGAATGGGACAGCATAGCAACTACAGGCTCTTCTTCAACCAGAAGTTTGAAAGATTCTGCAGAAGATGCAGCGATAGCAGCCAATTCTTCAGAAGTAGGATTCTGATTCAGTCCGGAATCTGCGAAAATAAATGTTCCGTTTGCACCGTATTCACAATCCGGAACTACCATCAGGAAGAAAGCAGATACCAGTTTTGTGCCTGGTTTTGTTTTCAGGATCTGCAGACATGGTCTCAGAGTATCTGCTGTGGAGTGACATGCACCGGATACCATACCGTCTGCATCTCCCATCTTAACCATCATAACACCGTAATACAGATACTGATTCAGAAGAATCTCTCTTGCCTGTTCCGGTGTCATACCTTTTTTACTTCTCAGTTCTACCAGTTTGTCCACATATGCCTGTGTTTTATCAGAAGTTGCAGGATCTACGATGATAGCTCCTGTGATATCCAGACCTTCGCTTCCTTTTCTTACAGCCTCTTCACTTCCTACCAGAACAACATCTGCAATTCCTTCTTTCAGGATCTGTGCAGTTGCTTCATAAGTTCTTCTGTCTTCTGTCTCCGGAAGTACGATTACTTTTTTGTTTGCTTTTGCTCTTGCTTTAATTACGTCAATAAATCCCATGATTCTATGACTCCTTTCGTTATTTTTCCTGACAGGCAGGATTTATAAGGGATTACCCCTGTACCGCCGCTGTATCCGAGATACAACCGGCAGTTATACTCACTTATAGGAATTATACCGCTTTTGCAAGGGAGTGACAAGGTTAGTTAATTTTTTAACATTCCTGTAAAAAAGTACCGTACTCCTTGTTTTTACGCTCTTTTCCTGATAAAATAGGAAAAATAATTTATGTATTTTTTGAGGTGCAAACATATGAAAGTCGCTGGAATCATAGCAGAATACAATCCATTTCATAAAGGACACGCCTATCATATCCAAAAAACACGGGAAATCACCGGGGCGGATTATGTTATCGCAGTCATCAGCGGAGATTTTGTGCAACGGGGAGCTCCTGCGTTCCTCCCCAAACATTTTCGCGCTCAGATGGCTCTGTTAGGAGGCGCCGATGCTGTTTTTGAACTCCCCTCCACCTACTCCTGTGAAAGTGCAGAATATTTTGCCCGCAGAGGAGTGGAACTTCTCGATGGACTGGGATGTGTGGATTATCTTTCTTTTGGAAGTGAAACAGGAAATATCCACCTGTTACAAGAACTGGGCGCTTTCCTCAATCGGGAATCTCAGCAGTTTCAGACTGCTCTTCGCTGCCATCTGAAAACCGGACTGTCTTATCCCGCTGCAAGAGAAGCAGCGCTGCTTTCTTCTTTTCCCCATAAAAAAGAGGATTCTTTCTGTTTCGGCGAACTTTTATCTTCTCCCAATAACATTCTGGGCATCGAATACTGTAAGGCTCTGGATTCCACAGGCAGTAACATCCTTCCTGTAACGATTCTTCGCCAGGGAAGCGGATATCATGACAAAACTCTTCAGGGAAGCTATCCCTCCGCTTCTGCTTTGCGAAAAGCCGCCTGTGATCCGGAACAAAATTCTTCTTTTGAAGAACTCCGTTTTGGATTTCCCGAAAAGGTCTGGGAGTTTTTAGAAACCTCTTCCTGGGAACATCAAATACTTACAGAACAGGATTTTTCTCTGCTCTTTCGCCAGCTTCTTTATTTTGCTTCACCTGAGCAAATCACTTCCTGCCAGGATATGTCTCAGGAGCTTTTTAACCGTATCCAAAACACTCGGGATAAATATGAGAATTTTTCTCAATATGTTAGTCTTTTAAAAACAAAAGAACTCACCTACAGTCGAATCTGCCGAGCGCTTTTTCACGCCCTGCTGGGCATTCACGAAGTCCCGCCTTTGTTTTATGCCCGTCTTCTGGGATTTCACAAAACCGCCGGTCCTCTGCTCCAGCAGATCAAGAAGCACAGCCTGCTTCCTGTTCTTACTAAACTGGCAGATGCTTCTTCTTTGCTTTCTTCAGAAGGAGAAGAAATCTTAAAAGAAAATATCAGAATTTCTCATCTGTACGAATCGGTATTTTGCGAGAAATATTCTCGTAAATTCACAAATGAATATACCCGTCAATTGGTTATTCTCTGACTTATGGCTCCTTCGGGAGCCCTGCTTTCTGAAAATGATTGACCACAACTGCCGTATCCGAATATTCTCCATAATCTGTTTTTCGGTTTTCAAACAGCACGCCTCCATCTTTCCATTCCAGATCTGCCGTTGCCTTTCCCTGTATCTTTTGCATTCCATTGATTTCTTCTGTCGGATTTTTATCCACCGATACATTATCTGTCTGGGAAATGATATCTGTAAGAATATAACGAGAAGTATCCTCCAGTTCTGTAATCTCATACTTTCCTGCCGGTATATCTGTCACCTGAGTTTTTCCCACCAGATACTCTCCTTCCTGTTGCTCCATCATTTCCTGACGCAGTTCTATCCAGCAATGATACCCATGGGATTCTCCGTTTCTGTCTTTTCCTGTAATGCGAAAAAAGAAAACCGGATTTCCATGTTCCCATGTAACTTCTTCCCGGGGTATTCTTTTGGTGACGGTAATCGTTCTTCCGGGATAATTGGCTGCTTTTAGCTGCATGGTGATAACTCCCGGTTTTTCCACCAGAATCTCCTGAATCCACGGACAATGATATCCCTGGGGAAGTTTCGTTTCCTCCACAATAAATTTTCCCTGATTTTCTTCTGTCTTCACCAGAGGACTCTCTGTTTTAAACAGTTGTGCCACTGGATCATACACTAATTTTTCTACAGCCTCCTCCTTATATTTTTCTTTTGTCTTATCCCATTCCCTGACGCAAAATTCTGCCTTCTCCAGATTTTCGCCGGTATCAATATCGTATTTCATTACTTCCAGATTTGCCTGAGGAATTAATTTTTTATTCCGGAACATAAAAGGATTTTCCACTTTTTCTGAATAAAATCCATTTTCATTCATCCGTATTTCTCTTCCCCCATAAACAGCATAATCATTTTCATCTGCACCATTTTCACAGATATACTTTTTATCATAAGTTTCCGGAGCCTCATCTTCTCTGATCAGGAAATACCCTCCCACGGTCTGGGTATAATCAATCCCACTGCAGGTATAACTACCGTCTTTGTTATCTTTAAAATCTCCGGCCTTTTTACTGTAATTTTTTCCGTCATATGCCCACAGGGAAAACTTCGCTCCTGCTAGCGGCGCTCCTGTTTCGGCATCGGTTTTATATAATTTCAGATTTTGCCTCACTTTTTGTACATGCAATTGTACAGATTTGGAAAATGTGGAAGTTCCTCCTGAAGTTCCCCAGGTAAGGAAGCATACCTTTTGGATATTTTCTCCTCCACGATACTTATAAATTCCTCCTCCCCAATATCTGGGAAGAGACAATGTTACCTTTACCGGAACTGTATGACCGGTCAACTGCCACTTTTTATATTGCCCTTCACTGATGGCGATCTGAAAATCTGCATACGTCTGGATACCGTTCTTTTTCACACTTGCCTCTTTCGGTACCTGTACCTCATAACCGGTAATCTGCTCTCGAAAATCATATCCGTAATAGCTTTTAAACCTGGCTTGAAACTGTCCGCCGGACAGATACTTTCCATTATCGTAATACCAGGAATCCTGATATCCTTCCAAAGAAAAGGTACAGTGATTCATATCCAGCCAGCCATCTGGAGTAAATCCGCCATAATTCCCCTCGTTTTGTGCATCTGCAACCAAACGGCTGATCCGATCATAGGCCAGATCTTTTTCTGCCTGTGTGGCATTACTGGCATTCATCCCTCTTCGCATAGCCGCCAGAGAAAATTCTCCATTTAAAATATGGATCGCAGCCTGTGTGACGTAATAATCCATCTGCCAGTCTCCTGTGGAATAGGGTGCATATCTGCAGGGATATCCGTAATAAACTGCTCCGTAGTATAATGCATAGGATACCTGCCGGTTTGCCCATCCCACATATTCCATGGACAAGCCGCCCTCCGGGCTGTCTTTTGCAAATTCCAGACAGTATACATACCTCCATTTTCCTCCTCCGTCCGGATTCTTATCATCCCCCACAATATACTTCATCCCCATTCCCA
>JAXEUM010000059.1:0-24852 GCA_034114925.1 Oliverpabstia sp. | reverse complement strand
CGTTTTATGATTTTAAAAAGAACTTTCGAGGAATGTGTTTCACTGTTCAGTTATCAATGTTCGTCGCTGTCTCAGACAGCTTTGATATTTTATCATGTTGTTTTGACTTTGTCAAGAACTTTTTTAACTTTTTTCAAAAAGCTTTTTTCATTCTTTTTCGACCTCGTCGCAAGCAACTTTGATATCATATCATAAGTCTTTCTCGATGTCAACACTTTTTTAAAAGTTTTTTTCATCGAACGGAGAAGGAGGGATTTGAACCCTCGCGCCGCTACTAACGACCTACTCCCTTTCCAGGGGAGCCCCTTCAGCCACTTGGGTACTTCTCCAAAGCCTGATAATCATTTCTTTTAAAAACGGAGAGGGTGGGATTCGAACCCACGCGCCCTTGCGGACAAACGGTTTTCAAGACCGCCTCGTTATGACCACTTCGATACCTCTCCATATATCCTTTTGTGGTCTGTCGCGCCCGTCTCGCTCAGAGACAATTGGTATTCTACCATTCAAATGCTTTACTGTCAATACCTATTTTACATTTTTTTATTTTTTATTGATTTTATAGACGAAAATCTTCTTATCGCTTCTTACAAGTGCTTATAAAAGCGAGGAAAAATCCTGTATTTTCAACAATTTTCCCATTTTAGCATCCCAAATAAGATGATACTCACAAACACAGGTGGCGTATTATCACGCTGACAAAGGCAATTAGGAAAACCTTGTTTTATGCCATTCACAAACTGGAAACTATCTCTACAAGCAACTACATAACTCAATAATATTCTCAACAATATAATCTGGCTTTTCATCATCTCCCGCTATTTGCCAATAACCGCCAAAACCTTGTTTTATCCATATTGTTCGCATTCCCATTTTTTTAGCGGGCATAATATCATTATCTATTCTATCCCCAATCATTATCGCCTTATTCGCTTCACACTTAGCCCTTTGCAAAGCAATTTCAAAAATTTTAGGATTTGGTTTTGATACACCTTCTTCTGCAGAGGCGATAACTAAATCAATATATTTCATAATCCCCCATTTTTCTAATCTACTTTTTGTTCCCAATGGTTGATTCGCTATGATACCAATACGATACTTTTTATTTAATATCTCAAGGCAATAGGGGACATCTTTGTATAAAATTTCATCTTCAATATGCCATTCCCTTTTAGGGAGATGATATTTTATTTCTAATTCAATATCGCCTTTTTTATTCTGTTTATAATATTCCAATGCTTCATCATAAATAAAAGTATAATCTAAATTTGTAAATTCTGCTATATCACGAAAAGTATGTTCATAAACCAAATGCTCATCAACAAGTGTTGAACCAACATCAAAGAATATCCATTCTATATTTTCAAACATAAATTTTACCTTTCAAATTTGGTTGTGGGAATTTCAGGCATCATAGTGTAAAAATATTACTTTTTGATAGCACAAATGCAACTACCATTTTTTATTTTTTTCCAGCAACAAAACGCCTGTTATGACGTTTCGCTGCTGCCTTCCAAAAGAAAAAGTTCTGCCACAGGAAGATCTTCCGGTGTAGTTATTTTTATATTTTTATAAGACCCTTCATAAACCTTGACCGGATGCTCCCCATACTTTTCCACCACCATAGCGTCATCCGTAATCAAAGTACAATCTCCCTGTAAAGCCTGAGCATATGCTTTTGCCACCAGTGCATAAGAGAACACCTGGGGAGTTTGGATGTTCCATACCCGGTTCCTGTCCGGCGTGGAACAAACCACTCCCTCTTTATTTACTATTTTTACTGTATCTTTCGATGGCATACCTGCTACACAGGCATTCCATTGCTTTACGCACAGCAATCCTCGTTCCAAAATCTCTTGAGTTACAAAAGGTCTTGCGCCATCATGTATAAATACATAATCCGTCTTTTCGCAAGCCAAAAGTCCATTTTGAACGGAATTGTAGCGTTCTTTTCCCCCGGCAATGATTTTTTTCACTTTGTCAAAATTATACTTATTTACAAATTCTTCCTGACAATATTCTATTTCCTCCTGCCCGGTCACAAGTACGATCTCATCCATCCAGGGACATTCCTGAAATGCTTTGAGGGAATAATATAACACCGGATATTCCCTAAGCTGTAGGAATTGTTTTTGAATCTTACTGTTCATCCGTTTTCCCTGTCCTGCTGCCAATATGATTCCCGTACATTTCATACTTTATCCTCCCCAGATTATCGTTCTCCCAATTTTAAATTAGGAACCGCATTCAGATCCAGTCCATGACGCGTTCCTTTTTTATACTCATAATAAGCAGCCACTCCGATCATCGCTGCATTATCTGTACAAAAAATAGGCGACGGGTGATAAAAACGGATTCCTTCCTGTTCACACGCTTTTTCCATTGCGCTGCGAAGGGTTCCATTCGAAGCAACTCCTCCTGCTATGGCTAATTTCTCCATATGATATTCTTTTGCTGCTTTTACAGCCTTTTCCACCAGCGTATCTACCACTGCTTTCTGAAAAGATGCAGCCAAATCTGCTCTGTCAAATTCTTCCCCCTGCATCTTACACTTGTTAATGTAATTGAGAACCGCTGATTTTACCCCGCTGAAACTAAAATCATAAGGTCCGTTCTCCAATTTCGCTTTCGGAAAAACAATCGCATCCGGATTTCCTTCCTTCGAAAGTTTGTCAATCTTTGGTCCGCCCGGATAACCCAATCCGATCGCTCTTGCCACCTTATCAAACGCTTCTCCCGCTGCATCGTCTCGTGTTCTTCCCAGAATTTCAAATTCTCCATAATCTTTTACGATTACCAAATGGGTATGCCCTCCCGAGACGATCAGACACATAAACGGCGGTTCCAGATCCGGATGTTCAATATAATTTGCTGATACATGGCCTTCAATATGATGAACTCCCACCAGGGGAAGTTTTTTTGCATAGCTGATTGCTTTTGCTTCAGCAACTCCTACCAGAAGCGCGCCTACCAGTCCGGGACCATACGTAACTCCTATTGCATCCAGATCATCCAGGGTTACCCCTGCCTGTTCCAACGCTTCTTCTATCACCTGATTGATCTTCTCTATATGTTTTCTGGAAGCTATTTCCGGAACAACTCCCCCATACAACTTATGCAGTTCAATCTGAGAAGATATAACATTAGATAATATGGTTCTTCCGTTTTTCACCACAGAAGCAGCGGTCTCATCACAAGAACTTTCAATTGCCAGAATTAATGTATCTTTCTCACTCATTTTCTTCCTCCTCAAACTGCAAATCCACAGACTTTCCATCTTTTCCTGCATAACTGTCAGCAAATATTTCTCGAATCCCACTCATATACTCTTCCGGTCTGACAAGAGAGGGACTGAAATGAGTCAGCCACAGTTCTTTTACATTGGCTTTTTTGGCAAGGCACGCTGCCTCCTTCATGGTCATATGTTTATATTCCCTGGCTTTTGCCTCTTTTTCCGGCTCTCCATACATACCTTCACAGATCAAAAGATCGGATTCTTTTGCATGTTCTTCCATTGATACTGTCGGACGACTATCCGTACAATATGTGAGCTTCAGTCCCTTTCTGACCGGCCCCAAAACCATATCCGGCGTATAGATTTTTCCTTCCGCTTCCACAGTCTGCCCTTTCTGCAAAGGATTCCAGTATTTCATAGGAATTTCATGACTTCTGGCACTCTCCACTGAGAATTTTCCTCCCCGGTGAATCTGTATGGTATATCCATAACAAAGTACATTATGATTCACCCGAAAAGCCGTAATATCATATCCGTTTATTTGAAAATGATCCTCCGGACCTTGTATTTCTTTATAAATAATCGGAAAGGGGAGTTCTGGCGCTATCATCCGCAAAGCTCCTACTATTTTTTCCAATCCTTTCGGACCGATCAAAGTTAATGGTTCCGTTCTCTCTGCATTTCCCATAGTAAGCAGCATTCCCGGAAGACCACTGATATGATCCGCATGATAATGGGTAAAACAGATTACATCCACAGACTTAAAACTCCAGCCTTTTGATTTCACCGCCACCTGCGTTCCCTCTCCGCAATCTATCATCAGATTACTTCCATTATATCTTGTCATCAAAGAAGTCAGAAAACGATACGGCAACGGCATCATTCCTCCTGTCCCCAACAAACAAACATCTAACATATTTTCCCTCTATTCTTTCAACTTTGTCTACAATAATTCTGTTCTCCGGGAAATTTCGACAGGTATGAGAAAATTTCTCGTCAGAAAATCATAACATTTTTCGCATAGATCGAATTTGTGACTTTCTCCATCCTTATCAGAAAAGTACCCCCAGTCCGTCTCTACGCTGCAAATGCCCTCTTTGATTATCTCTTTCTCTATTTTTATTTCCCTTCCGCACTGATTGCATACAACTTTTATCAATTTACCATTTTCGTATTTTTTCATTGATATCCTCCTGGAGTTCTCCTCACAAAGCGTTTGTATCGTTCGGTTTCACCCCTATAATACCAAATTTAAAAAATAAATCTACTGGGAGTTTTCCCCATTCCTCTGCTGTTATCTTGCAGTATATTCTCTCATCATCATAATCCCGTCTTCTCTGGGTTCTTCGTAATAATTTTTTCTTATTCCCGTCTGTACAAATCCCATATTCTGGTATAAATGAATTGCCGGTTCATTGCTGGCACGAACTTCCAGAAACAGACGGGTAACCCCCTCCTGCTCCGTATATTTTACCAGTTCTTCCATGAGTTTTTTTCCCACGCCTTGATTTTGTCGATTCTTTTTCACAGCCACATTGGTAATATCGCCTTCATCCTGTACCATTACTACTCCACAGTATCCCAGGATTTCTTCTCCTTCTTGCGCTACAAGAAACAGCGTATCTTCCCGAATCAAAAATGTAAAAAAACCGGTTTCTGTCCACGGCACTGAAAAATTCTCATTTTCAATCTCCATCACCTGTTCCAGATCATCCAATTGCATTTGTCTTATTTCAATCATTTTCTCGCTTCTCTTTCTGCACGTTCTCTTTCTGCCTGGGAAACCCGAAGATATTCCGGCTGATGTTCCCGCGCGGTCTCTGTCTTCCCTTCTGCATAATATCTGGCTCCTAAAGCTGCCACTGCGCCAGCTCTTTGTTTATTCAAATGTACCGGAGCAAAATCAAAGGGAACTGTCAGTTTTTCTTTTATCGTATCTCGATATACAGCCACTCCATCACCAAGGAAAATTACCGGCTGATTTCTCTGATTCAACTCTTCTGCCAGTTCCTCAATTCCCATAGCTGTCTGTTCTTTTATCGTTTTCATCTGATGTTGTTCAAAAGAGTATATCCCGGTATATACTTGTCTTCTTCTTGCATCCATGATCGGACAAATGAATCCCGGTACATCATACAGATTATATGCCAGCGCTTCCACTGTCGGAACGCCGATCAACGGTTTGTTCAAAGCCAGGCCCAGACCTTTTGCAGTAGCAGACCCGATCCGTAATCCTGTAAATGACCCCGGACCTGCCGCCACCGCAATAGCATCAATACTCTCCAGATCCAGTTCAATCATCCGACTGATCTCATCCAACATAGGAAGCAGTGTCTGTGAATGTGTTTTTTTATAATTTACTGTATATTCTGCCAGAAGATTATCCTCTTCCACTACCGCTACAGAAGCTACCAGTCCTGAACTGTCAAGCGCCAATATTTTCATTTTTCTTCCATCCCTTCCAATCCTGTTATGGTAATCCGGCGATAATCAAATCCTTTGTCCAGATCTTTCTCAATTACCACCTGTATAATATTTTCCGGAAGCAATTCTTCAATCAGATTTGCCCACTCGATCATGCATACACCCTGTCCAAAGAAATAATCGTCGTATCCAATCTCTTCCATTTCTTCAATATCGCCAATTCGATACACATCAAAATGATAAAACGGCAGACGACCTTCCTCATATTCTTGAATAATTGTAAATGTGGGACTGCTGATCGGTTCTGTAATCCCCAGACCATTTGCCAAACCCTGTGTAAACACGGTTTTACCTACCCCTAAATCGCCCACCAGTGTATATATCTGACCTAGCTGCGCCAACTCACCTAATTTTTTTCCCAATGCAAAAGTTTCCTTTGCACTGTTGGTTTCTATTAACATATCTTTATCCTCTCCGATCCGCCTGTGGCGTCTTCATAAACAGCAAAAGTATAGCACACGTTCCCACCCCCAGGCAAGCCTCCGGGATGTTTTGCTTGCACCTTTTCTATGTTCATATTATAATATAAAATTGAATTTAACTGACAGTAAAGGAGAGATTTTCAATGGCAAATCCAATTATCACAATTACTATGGAAAACGGAGATGTGATGAAAGCAGAATTATATCCTGAAATCGCACCTAATACCGTAAATAATTTTATCAGTCTTGTCAAAAAAGGGTTTTACGATGGCCGCATTTTCCATCGTGTCATTCCCGGTTTCATGATCCAGGGTGGTTGCCCAGACGGAACCGGAATGGGTGGCCCGGGATATTCTATCAAAGGAGAATTCGCTCAAAATGGTTTCACCAATGATCTGAAACATACTCCGGGAGTATTATCCATGGCCAGAGCTATGCACCCTGACTCTGCCGGAAGCCAGTTTTTCATCATGCATAAAACATCTCCTCACCTGGATGGAGCTTATGCTGCATTTGGTAAGGTAACGGAAGGACTTGAGGTTGTAGATAAGATTGCAAATACTCCCACAGATTTCCGTGACAGACCTCTGGAAGAACAGGTTATTGTTTCCATAACTGTAGATACCCAGGGAACAGAATACCCTGAACCGGAAACTCTTTAATTTTATGACACCCCCTCAAATTTGGATATGGGGGAACGTATGCTCCACCATATCCAAATTGGGAGGCAGGATTGTAAAAGTGCGCAGCACAAAACTATTCTCCACGCAAAGCCTCTCCCATCAATACGTTTCCGTCCAAAACTCCATAATACAGTTCTTCTTTCTCTTCTATCTGGACACGACCATTCGTTCCCTCTATCAGTTCAGCTACGAATCTTTCTTTCTCTCCCATCGGAAGTAATACCTGTAACGTTACCACATCTGTGTACTGAGAATCCAACAAGGGAATCTTATTTTCACCGATTATGTACTGAATTTTTCCCAGTCCCTGATAATCCGTACCAATTTCCAGAATGATCCCATACTGTTTTTCTATGATTTGGCTCTGCGCCAGTCCTTCCTGCACCGCTTTGGAATATGCTCTCACCAATCCTCCGGTTCCCAGTAAAGTTCCTCCAAAATATCGGGTAACCACTACCGCCGTATTATAAAGTTCTTCTCCCAGCAGCACACCCAGCATGGGTTTTCCTGCGGTTCCACTGGGTTCTCCATCATCACTGCACCTTACAATCTCCCGGTGTTCTCCTATCACATATGCAAAACAATTGTGCGTGGCATTCCAATATTTTTTTCTCATTTCCTCAATAAATGCCAGCGCTTCTTCTTCACTCTCCACCAGACGTACCGTAGCGATAAATCTGGATTTTTTTTCAATAATTTCTCCCACATTTCCCTGATATATTGTTTTATATCTCTCTAACATGGTAATTCTCCTTATAGATACTGTTTTTCTACCTATCATTATAAGAATCCTCACTTCACCATGCAAGGAAAATGTGAACTTTTTATTTAGGGGTTTCAATAAAAAATGTTATTTGTTATAATAAACGGATAAAAGGAGGTACTTACATGAATTATGGTAAAAAATCAACGCAGAAAAAGCGTGAAAAACTGACTTCCTCTTCTTCCCGTATGGGAAATAAAGCGGGCGTCACCATATTGCGCGTACTTTTTCTCAGCTTTGCCGCTGTGTGCGTGATCATAGCCTGCATGGGTATAGGTGCATTTCGTGCGATCATTGACAATTCACCGGATATATCTGATGTAAATATCATGCCAATCGGAAACGCCACCTTTGTATATGATGCCGACGGCAATATGCTTCAAAAACTTTCTGCTCCTACGGCAAATCGTATGTCTGTTTCCATAGACAAGATTCCTCTGGATATGCAGCATGCTATTGTTGCTATTGAAGATGAACGTTTCTACGAGCATAATGGTATTGATGTAAGAGGTATCCTTCGTGCCTTTGTCAACGGCGTATCCCGTGGATTCAAGTTTAATGAAGGAGCCAGTACACTGACTCAGCAGCTTTTAAAAAATAACGTTTTCACCAACTGGACAAATGAAGGAAAAATAGAGCGTTTTATACGTAAATTCCAGGAACAGTATCTTGCCCTGCAACTGGAAGCTTCTCTGACAGCCGAAGGTATGGATACCAAAAGTGTTATTTTGGAAAATTATCTGAATACCATCAACCTTTCTGCCGGAACATATGGGGTACAGGCTGCTGCCCAAAGATACTTTGGTAAAAACTCTCAGGATCTTACCTTATCAGAATGTGCTGTTCTTGCAGCTATTCCTCAAAATCCCTACGCATTCAATCCCATCAATCATCCGGAAAAAAATGCGGAACGCAGAAAAAAAGTATTAAAAAATATGTTGGAACAAGGGTATATTACTCAGGAAGAACATGATGAAGCTCTCGCAGATAATGTATACGAACAAATCAAAGAAACAGATTCTTCCCAGCAGACAGCAACCCCCTATTCCTATTTTACCGATGAATTAACTTCTCAGCTGATCAACGATTTTCAAACAGAACTGGGATACACAAAAGTACAGGCTCAAAACGCTCTCTACAGTGGCGGGTTAAGCATCTATACCACCCAGGATCCTGATATTCAGTCCATCATGGACGAAGAATATCAAAATGAAGAGAACTTCCCTTCCAACACCCAATTGGGTCTGGACTGGGCTCTCACTGTGACAAAAGCGGACGGAACTACCCAAAACTACAGTAAAGAAATGATGCGTCTGTATTTCCGTGACCAGGTGGATGATCAATTCGATCTTCTCTTTGAAACAGAAGAAGATGCTCGCGCCTGCGTAGAACAGTATAAAGAAGCCATCTTAAACGACGGAGATTCCATTGTTGCCGAAAGAATCAGTTTTTCTCCTCAACCGCAATCTTCCATGGTAATTATTGACCAGCATACCGGTTATGTAAAAGGTATTGTGGGAGGCCGAGGCAAAAAAACTGCCAGTCTTACCCTTAACCGGGCTACCGACACCTATCGTCAGCCCGGTTCTACCTTTAAACCTCTGGCTGTTTACGGACCTGCAATCAATGATCTCAGCCTGACTCTGGCAGATACTTATGTGGATCAGGGCATCACCTATGAAGACACCAACCGTCCTGTAAAGAATGCTTACAGCGGTTACCGGGGAACCATGACCATCCGGGATGCCATCAAAGTTTCCTGCAATACCATTGCTATCCAGGCTTTTCGAGATCTTACTCCCCGTGTTGGTTATAATTATCTGAAACGAATGGGGTTCGAAGAAGTGACCGATCATAAGGTGATCAACGGACAGGTTTTTGATGATGCCCGGGAACCTACGGCTCTTGGTGGTATTACCACTGGTGTTTCCACATTGGAACTGACTGCTGCCTATGCGGCAATTGCCAACAAAGGTACCTATATCAAACCTGTTTTTTACACCAAGGTACTGGATCATAACGGCAATATACTTCTGGATAATGAGCCGGAAACGGAGCAGGTCTTCCGGGACAGCACCGCATATCTTCTCACCAGCGCCATGGAAAGCGTTGTCAATGAAGAGGGTGGTACCGGTGGCGATCTGCGATTAGATAATATGCCTGTGGCAGGTAAAACAGGTACAACCTCCGCAACCCGCGACGTATGGTTTGCCGGATTTACTCCTTATTATACCTGTGCAGTCTGGGCTGGTTCTGATACCAACGAATTACTGGTAGATGAATGTAAAAGTTTTCACAAAACTCTTTGGAAAAAAATAATGGGCAGAATCCACAGTGAACTTCCCTCTGCTGACTTTGAGATTCCTTCCAATGTTCAGCAGGCTACGATATGCAGCGAAAGCGGTTTGCTGGCCGGATTGGGATGTAGTACCAGAACCGAGTATTTTGAATCCTCCACGATTCCAACTACCCGTTGTACACAGCATTACGTTCCTCCCACACCGGAACCGACACCGATTCCAACACCTACAGAAGATCCTCTGGGAGACCCGGGTACAGGAACTGTTCCCGGAGACCCCACTGTTCCTAACGGAGAGGCGCCTGATAATCCTGCCCCACCGACAGACCCTGGTAACGGAGGAGATGGAACTGTCACTGTAGTTCCACCAGCTGGAGGGGACGGCACTGTTACCCCACCGCCTTCTTCTCCTGAAGGAGGAGCGGAAACACCGCCTACACCCTGATTTTAGTTCTATTTTCTTAACTACAACAAAAATATCCCATAGAAATTTGTGTCTCACAACACCTATTTCTATGGGATATTCTTCTTTACATCTATCGCATGTATTTAATCTACAACCAGTTTTGCAGCTCCGAAGATTCCTGCATCGTTATCCAATTTTGCAAGAACAATAGGAGTATCTTTACAGGAGAGGAATGCATCTCTCTGATAATATTTTTTCACTGCATCGATCAAAGGCTGTCCTGCTTTTGATACGCCGCCGCCGATTACAAATACTTCCGGATCTACTACACAGCCAAAAATTCCCAATGCATTTCCCAGATATTCCGCAAAGCGATCTACAATCTTTGCTGCAATCGCATCTCCTTCTTTGTATGCGTCAAAAATCGCTTTCGCGCTGATATCTTCTGCATTCAGAACTGTAGACTCTGTCTCTGCAGCAAGAATCTTCTTAGCCAGACGTACAATACCTGTGGCAGAAGCCATCTGTTCCAGACATCCCTTATTTCCACAATTACAGGATTCTGTTTCAGAAGGATCCACACAGGCATGTCCAATCTCACCGCCTGCGCCATGCGCTCCTGTTACAATTTTTCCGTCAACAATGATTCCACCGCCAACACCGGTTCCCAAAGTTACCATAACAAGGCTGCTGGTACCTTCTCCGCCGCCTTTCCACATTTCTCCAAGAGCAGCTACATTGGCGTCATTTCCTACTTTTACACAAATACCGTCCAAAAGCGCTTCCAGTTCATCCGCCAACATGGTGTATCCCCAGTGCAGATTAACAGCTACAGATACTTCTCTCTCTTTGATTACCGGACCGGGAACACCTACTCCCACACCGGAAACCTGCTCTTTTGCAATCCCTTTTTCTTCCATTTTTTTCAAAATGGATGCAGCCACATCCGGAAGGATCTGTTTTCCCCCGTCCTCTGTCCGGGTCACGATTTCCCATTTATCGCATAATTCCCCATTTGTCTTAAAAAGACCACATTTTACTGTTGTTCCACCAATATCAATTCCAAAACAATATTCTGCCATTTTCCTTAATCCTCCCTTTTTCTTGCCAGATTCGCCTGCACTCGATTATATAATTCCTGTGCCGCATTATATCCCATCTTCTTCTGTCTGTGGTTGACAGCCGCTGACTCTACGATCACTGCCAGATTCCTTCCCGGACGAATAGGAAGAGAATGACATACCACCTTATTTCCCAAGATCTCTGTATATTCTTCTTTTAATCCCAGGCGGTCATACTCTTTATCCCGATCCCACTCCTCCAGTTTTATCACCAGATCAATGGATTGGGTATTTTTTACGCTCTCCACACCAAACAATGTTTTCACATCGATGATTCCAATTCCCCTCAATTCAATAAAATGTCGGGTAATATCAGGAGCAGTACCCACTAAAGTCACATCGCTGACCTTGCTGATTTCCACAACATCATCACTTACCAGTCGGTGGCCTCTCTTCAGAAGTTCCAGGGCAGCTTCACTCTTACCGATACCACTTTCTCCCATAATCAGTACGCCTTCACCATATACATCCACCAACACACCATGAATAGAAATACACGGCGCCAACTGTACATTCAGCCACCGGATAATCTCTGCCATGAAGTTGGAAGTTGTTCTCTCTGTTCCCAGAAGAGGAACTTCATATTTGTTCCCCAGTTCCAGCATATCTGCATCCGGTTCTGTCATGGTAGTAAAAATGACACAGGGAATTTTTTTGGAAATAAATTGTTCAAAGCAACGAAGTCTCTTTTCTTTTTCCAAGTGCATCAGATATGTATATTCCACATAACCGATAATTTGTACACGTTCAGAAGCAAAATGCTCAAAATACCCTGTAAGCTGCAAAGCAGGTCGGTTGATGTCCGGAAGAGTAATACGGATTTTTTCCATATCCACATCTGGTGTAAGATTTTTCAGATTCATCTCTTCAACCATATGGGTCAATTTTACAGCCTTCATATCAAATCTCCTTTTCCTAATTGTTCTGATATAATCTCATTGTGTTTATTGTACCATACGGTATATCCGGTTGCAATAAAACAGTTGTCACTGATGAAAAAATTCGTACACTTTTTTTGCCGCCTGTTCATTCATGGACGGTATTTTTTTCAATTCTTCCACAGAAGCCTCCCGGATTGCTTCCATGGATTTAAACTCTCTCATCAGAGATTTTTTTCGTGCAGGACCAATTCCTTCAATATCATCCAAAACTGAATGAATCTGTCCTTTACTTCTGAGCAGTCGATGGTACTCTATGGCAAAACGGTGAACTTCATCCTGAATTCTGGTGATCAATTTGAATCCCTCTGTGGAATGGCCCACAGGAATTTCCCGATCCTGAAAATATAATCCTCTCGTCCGATGACTGTCATCTTTCACCATCCCACATACAGGAATGGTAATTCCCAGATTTTCCAATACCTGTTCTGCCACATGAACCTGACCTTTCCCTCCATCCATAAGAATCAGATCTGGAAAATAACTGAAACCGCCTTTTCCCTCTTCCTCCTGTTCTTTCAATCCTCTCTGGAACCGTCGGGAAAGGACTTCTTCCATACTGGCATAATCATCCGGACCTTTTACTGATTTAATCTTAAATTTTCTGTAATCACTCCGTTTCGGTTTTCCTTTCTCATAAACAACCATGGAGCCTACCGACTCAAAACCGCTGATATTGGAAATATCATAAGATTCTACCCTGCTTATATGCTCTAATCCCAACAGTTCGCCAATTTCTTTCATAGCTCCAATCGTTCTTCCTTCTTCCCTTTTCAGCTTTTCTTTATCCTGAGAAAGCACCATCTGGGCATTTTTTGCTGCCAACTCCACCAATTTTTCCTTTGTTCCCTTTTTGGGTACCCGGATATAAACCTTCTGTCCTCTTTTTTCAGAGAGCCATTCTTCTAAAACCGGAATTTCTTCGATTTCCTCCTGAATAATTAATTCTCTGGGAATAAAGGGCGTTCCGGCATAAAACTGCTTTACAAAATTCAACAGTACCTGACCGGAACTTGCATCTGCGGCTATTCTAAGATAAAAATGATCTCGTCCTATCATCTTCCCATCCCGCACAAAAAACACCTGAACTACCGCATCTTCTTCGTCTGCAGCCATAGCGATCACATCTTTATCTTCTCCCTGGCTTCCTGTGATTTTCTGTCGTTCTCCAATTTTTTTGATACTCTCTATCAGATCTCGATATTCCCCGGCTTCTTCAAACTTTAGCTCTTCCGAGGCTTCCATCATTTTCTGTTCCAGTTCCTTCAATAATTTTTTGTATTCTCCGTTGAGAAAATCCAGTACCCCATCTATCTGCGCCCGATATTCTTCTTTTGACACATATCCCTGACAGGGCGCCTTACACTGTTTGATATGATAATACAAACAGGGACGCTCTTTTCCTATATCCCGGGGAAGACTTCTATTACATGTACGGACATGATATAATTTTCGAATCAATTCCAGAGAATCTTTTACAGCCCCTGAACTGGTATATGGGCCAAAATATTTTCCCTTATCCTTCTTCATTCGCCGTGCAAACAGCACACGGGGATACTCTTCGTCCACTGTCACTTTGATATAAGGATAACTCTTATCATCTTTCAGCATCGTATTATACTTGGGACGGTGTTCCTTAATCAGGTTACACTCCAATACCAGCGCTTCTAATTCTGAATCCGTAATAATATATTCAAATCTGGCAATCTGCTGCACCATCTGTTCTTTTTTTATTCCCAGATTTCTGCTGCTCTGAAAATATTGCCGTACCCGGTTTTTCAAACTAATGGCTTTCCCTACGTAGATAATCTCATCTTTTGCATCATGCATAATATAAACCCCCGGTTTACCGGGAAGTTTTTTTAATTCCTCCTGAATATCAAACATAGAATCTTCTCAACCCCTCTTTCTTAAAGAAAAAGCTACCGCAGCAATCATCTTTTCCAATGTCTGCTGCGACAGCCTCCCTTTCTTTACTCTATATCATCTTTTTCTTTTTCAGAAATCTCTGGAATTTCCTCTGGATGGCTTTGCACTTCTTCTGTCTGTACCGTTCCTTCCACCTGATGGAAAATTTCCATAAATTCCTTACCTGTAATCGTTTCCCGTTCAATGAGAAATGCTGCAATCTTATCTAATGCTTCTCTGTGCTGAACCAGGATATTTTTTGCCTGCTCATATGCATTTTTCAGCATGATCATCACTTCATGATCGATCTCTGTAGCTGTGGCATCCCCACAGTTTAACGTTGCCTGTCCACTCAGATACTGATTTTCCACGGAAGCCAATCCCATCAGACCAAACTTCTCAGACATTCCATACTGAGTAATCATGGCTCTGGCAATCTGAGTAGCTTTCTCAATATCATTGGAAGCTCCTGTGGTCACATTTCCAAAAACAATCTCTTCTGCTGCGCGGCCTGCCAAAAGTCCTACCAGCATCGCTTCTAATTCTGTTTTGCTGTTCAGATATTTTTCTTCTTCCGGAACCTGCATCACGTAACCCAGAGCGCCCATCGTTCTTGGCACAATCGTAATTTTCTGTACAGGTTCCGCATCTTTTTGCAGAGCGCTCAAAAGTGCATGACCCACTTCATGATACGATACGATCTTCCGTTCTTCCTGACTGAGAATTCTGTCTTTCTTCTCTTTTCCCACCAGAACTACTTCTACTGCCTCATACAGATCTTTCTGAGAAACTGCTTTTCTCCCATTCTTTACTGCCAGAATAGCGGCTTCATTAATCATATTTGCCAAATCGGAACCTACGGCGCCGGAAGTTGCCAGAGCTATCGCATCCAAATCTACACTCTCATCCAGAGAAACGTCTTTGGAATGTACTTTCAGAATATTCACTCGTCCCTTCAGGTCTGGTCTCTCCACAATAATTCTCCGGTCAAAACGTCCCGGACGAAGGAGCGCCGGATCCAGAATCTCCGGACGGTTTGTGGCAGCCAGTATCAAAATACCTTTAGAGGAATCAAATCCATCCATTTCAGCCAGAAGCTGATTCAAGGTCTGTTCCCTCTCGTCATTGCCGCCTCCGAACCGGCTGTCACGACTTTTTCCGATAGCATCAATCTCGTCTATAAAAATAATACAGGGGGCATTTTTCTTTGCCTCTTCAAACAAATCCCGAACACGGGAAGCGCCTACTCCCACAAACATTTCCACAAAGTCCGAACCGGACAATGAGAAAAATGGTACGTGCGCCTCTCCTGCCACCGCTTTTGCCAGCAATGTTTTACCGGTTCCAGGAGGACCTACCAATAAAGCTCCCTTGGGCAGTTTCGCACCAATTGTAGTATACTTTACCGGGTTATGCAGAAAATCCACTACTTCCTGAAGCGATTCTTTCGCCTCATCTTCTCCTGCCACATCTTTGAAGGTAACTCCCGTCTCTTTCTGCACATAAGCTTTGGCTTTGCTCTTTCCAACGCCTCCCATCATACCGCCGCCCTTGTTCATCTTTCGCATGATCCAATTCATACCGACAATGAGAAGCACAAAGGGAATCAATAAACTTACAATGGTATAAATGACTGAGCCTGTGGGATCGGGAAGAACCGCATTGTAAGAAATCTTCTTACCGGTCTTTTCCTCTGCTTTCTGAATTCTCTCCACCAGGGCGTCTCCATCCTCCATGGCAGTAACGGAATACTGAAATTCTATTCCTTCCACCTTCTGTTCACTGGGAACAATGGTAATCATTCCATCCTGCAATTCTACTGACTTGATCTTTCCGTCTTCCAGCATCTCCACAAACTTATCATAAGTAATCTCTTTTGATGTGGAACTCTGGATAATATTACTGAACAAAGTCCAGATTAACAAAGTTGCCAGTACACAGATCAGTAATACCAACAGTGATGATTTGTTTTTCGGGTTTTGAGGTTCCTGACCTCCATTTCCATTTTGACCGGGTCCTCCCGGACCCTGATTATAATTATTAGGTCTTTGATCCATAATTTCCTCCTTAATATACCTCCTCATTATAAAGATTTCTTCGCCATAAATCAACTCCTTTCCCTTTATTCTTCCCGTAAAAACAACTTTTTCACGAAATTTTCATATTTACAGTAGCATTTAATAATGAGTTTGTAGTATACTAGTTTATGTGTTTTTATTATGACCATACACATAGGAGGACATGATTTATGAAGATCGGATTTGATAACCAGAAATATCTTTCCATGCAGTCTGAACATATCCGCGAACGCATTAATCAATTTGATAATAAACTTTACCTCGAATTCGGCGGGAAACTTTTTGATGATTTTCACGCTTCCCGGGTTCTTCCCGGGTTCGCCCCTGACAGCAAACTTCAAATGCTGATGCAATTGGCTGATCAGGCAGAAATCGTTATTGTCATCAGCGCCGGAGATATTGAAAAAAATAAAATCCGGGGTGATCTTGGTATTACTTATGATACGGAAGTGCTTCGCCTGATTGAAGTTTTCACGGAAAAAGGACTTTATGTCGGCAGCGTAGCCATTACCCAGTATGCCGGACAAAACAGCGCTGATCAATTCAGAAAACGTCTGGAAAAATTAGGTATCCGGGTATATATTCTTTATTCTATTGAAGGCTATCCCAACAATATTCCTTTAATCGTCAGTGATGAAGGTTACGGAAAAAATGATTACATCGAAACCACACGACCTCTTGTTGTTATCACTGCACCAGGTCCGGGAAGCGGAAAGATGGCTACCTGCCTTTCTCAGTTATACCATGAGCAGAAACGGGGCATCCGGGCCGGCTACGCCAAGTTCGAAACCTTCCCCATCTGGAATATTCCTCTGAAACATCCTGTAAATCTGGCTTATGAAGCAGCTACTGCCGATCTGAATGATGTGAATATGATCGATCCTTTCCATCTGGAAGCCTATGGAAAAACTACCGTCAACTATAATCGTGATGTGGAAATCTTCCCTGTAGTAGAAGCCATGTTTGAGAAGATTTTTGGGGAATGCCCTTACAAATCTCCCACTGATATGGGAGTCAATATGGTCGGAAACTGCATTATAGATGACAGCGCCTGCAAAGACGCCTCCTGTCAGGAGATTATTCGCCGTTACTACGAAGCAAAAGCCGGCGTTTTGGATGGTGTGAGAAAAGAGGAAGAAGTATACAAGATTGAACTTTTGATGAAGCAGCTTCATATTACTACCACAGACAGAGTTGTAGTTACCCCTGCCCTGAACAGAGCAGAAGAAACCGGAAGTCCTGCTGCAGCAATGGAACTGCCTGACGGACGAATTGTCTGCGGTAAAACCTCTGATTTGTTGGGCGCTTCCGCCGCTTTGCTTCTGAATGCTTTAAAGGAACTGGCAGGTATCGATCATAAACTTCACGTGATCTCTCCCGCTTCCATTGAGCCGATTCAGACTTTAAAAACTGCTTATCTGGGAAGTAAGAATCCACGACTTCACACAGATGAAGTTCTCATTGCCCTTTCCAGCAGCGCCGCTTCCAGCAAAGAAGCTCAAAAAGCTCTCAGCCAGCTTCCCAAATTAAAAGGATGTCAGGTACACACATCCGTTATGCTTTCGAAAGTAGATGTGGGAATCTTTAAACGTCTGGGTGTCCAGCTTACTTCTGAGCCCAGATACGAGCATAAATCCATGCTGCATTGATAAAATGAAAAAAAACTTTCCAACAGAAAATTCCATCTGTTGGAAAGTTTTTCTTTTTACTGTTTACTTTTCTGTGCCATATCCATCCGGATTCTGACTCTGCCATCTCCAGGAATCCTGACACATTTCATCAATACCGTACTGTGCTTCCCATCCCAGCTCTTTTTTTGCTTTTTCCGGATCACAGTAACACATAGCAATATCTCCCGGTCTTCTGTCTTTGATTTCATATTTGATCGCATGACCGCACGCTTTTTCGAAAGCATGTACTACCTGAAGAACGCTGTAACCATGTCCTGTTCCCAGATTATATACACATACGCCAGCTTTTTCTTCCAGTTTTTTCAGCGCTTTTACATGACCTACTGCCAAATCTACCACATGAATATAATCACGCACACCTGTTCCGTCCGGTGTGTCATAATCATCACCAAATACGCCAAGGCATTCTCTCTTACCGATAGCAACCTGTGCTACATATGGCAAAAGGTTGTTCGGAATTCCCTTGGGATCTTCTCCGATCATTCCACTCTTATGAGCGCCAATAGGATTAAAGTATCTAAGAAGGATTACATTCCATTCCGGATCAGAAGTGTGCAAATCTGTCAGGATCTGTTCCAGCATCCATTTTGTCCATCCATATGGATTCGTACATGTTCCCTTCGGACATTCCTCTGTAATCGGAATAAAGGCAGGATCTCCATAGACAGTAGCTGAGGAACTGAAAATAATATTTTTAACACCATGATTTCTCATAGAATCACAAAGAGTCAATGTTCCTGCGATATTGTTCTCGTAATACTCAATAGGTTTTGCAACAGACTCTCCCACTGCTTTTAATCCTGCAAAATGAATAACCGCATCCACCTGTTCCTTATCAAAAACGGAATCCATCGCTGCTCTATCACGAATATCAGCATTATAGAAAGTCACTTTTTTCCCGGTAATCTCCTCTACTCGTTCCAGAGCTTTTTCGCTGGCATTATAAAGATTATCAACTACTACAACATCATATCCTGCATTCAACAATTCCACACAAGTATGACTTCCAATATACCCTGCACCACCTGTAACTAAAATTCTCATTTCAGTGTCCTCCTTTAAATTTGAACATAGGATTTCTCCCTGTGATGGTAATTTTGCTTACCTCATCTTTTTTAGTGTACCATTCCTATAGGTAGAATTCAATAAATATTTAACCGGATTTTTTGCACATTCAGCACTTTTTTGGTGAGATTTACACTTCCGGATTTAATGCCGCAGCTTTTCTGAACAAAATCAATCCAATGATAAAGATAATCGCAATAGCGCCTACGCCGATATTCACCTTCCCTGTAATCTGACTGACCACACTCACCAGGGTAGTTCCTATAAAAGATGCTCCTTTTCCACAAATATCCAATAATCCAAAATATTCGCCGGATTTTTCTGCCGGAATGATCTTGGCAAAATAAGAACGGGATAAAGCCTGGATTCCTCCCTGAAACATTCCCACGCAAACTGCTAAAACCCAAAATTCAATCTGCTTATCCAACTGTATCGCATAAACCGCTATACAAAAATATGCTACGATACATACCGTAATCAATTTTGTTCCGGAAAATTTTTTTGCAAGTTTTGCGAAAATCAAACAAAATGGGAAAGCCACAATCTGAGTCACCAATAGAGCCAGCAAAAGTCCCGTACTGTCCAGTCCCAATGATTCTCCATAGGCAGTTGCCATCTCAATAATTGTATAGACGCCATCAATATAGAAAAAGAAAGCCAGTAAAAACATGAAAATATGTTTTTCTTTCCGCATTTCTTTCAAGGATTTCCAAAGTCTTCCAAAACTTCTTTTAATAATCTGTCCCTGGTTTTCCACGTAATGCACCTGTTTATACTGTTTTAACAGAGGCAGTGTCACAAGAAACCACCACAAAGCGGTAATAATAAATGTTATGGTCATGGACATCTGCATGGATAAGCCAAATTTTTCTCCTCCCAACACCAGAGCCAGTCCCACACCAAACGGAATACAACTTCCAATATATCCCCATGCATATCCCTGGGAAGATACATCATCCATTCTTTCTTCTGTAGTCACATCTGTGAGCATTGCATCATAAAAAACAATACTGGAAGAATAACCAATTTTGGCAATTACAAACACCACCAGAAATACCAGCCAATGCGTCATAAAGCCTAATGAAGCACAACAAACAGTTCCCACCAGCAACGCAATAAAGAAGATTTTCTTTTTCAGATTTTTTGTATCCGCAATTGTACCAAATACCGGACCGATCACAGCAACCACCAAAGTAGCAACAGAAGCCGCATATCCCCAATACGCCAGATAATTGGACGAACTGATATTTGCCAGATCTGCCAGATAATTAAAGTAAATGGGAATAATCGTAGAGACTAGCAAAATAAATGCCGAATTACCCACATCATACAAAATCCAGGCTTTTTCCATCTTTGTTAATTTCATCTTCATAGTCTTCCTCCCAATCGAGACTTCCTCACCCATATATCCAAAATCCCGACTATTCTTATAGTAAATTTTACTTATAACATGATTATATTCATCTCTTCTGCAAGATTCTATCCATAAATCATTAATTGTACGTTAATTTTATGTAACAGTTCAGCCATCCAGTGTACGGGAAGCACAAAACATTCTGCTATAAATCTGGTCAAATACTTGTGCCATATCCAACGTCATCTGATGCGACGCCACAGAACTTTCAATTTTTCCTTCCCTCACACAACGGATCACTTCGCTGATTTCATAGACAAATCCATTTTCTTCTTTGTCGCTGTCAAAGACTTCTTCTGTCTCTCCCTCTGCATACAGATACGCCTCTTTTCCATAGTGCGGATAAGGAACAACAATTTTTCCCTTCGACCCATAAAAGATCATATCGTTGGGAATATCTCCCTGAAAAGTTGCCGTAAGGGAAACAATACATTCCGGATATTTCAGCAACACCGTATCGGTCTGATCCACACCGGATTTTGCCCAATCCGTCATGCACACACATTCCAGTGGTTTGTCCTCAAAGAAATATCTGGCAATTTCGTAACAATACACCAGAATATCATATGTAGCTCCGCCTCCCAGTGAAGGATTATAATATCGATTTTCCATATCTTCCGGCGCCTGAAATCCGATATTACAGGTGACAAGATTCACCTTACCGATTCTTTCTTCCTCCAGCCATTCTTTTACTTTTTTCATCTTAGGTAAAAACCGGGACCACATACCTTCCATCACAAAAACATTGTTTTCCCGGGAACAACGAAAAATATCCTCCGCTTCCTTTCCATTTCTGCACATGGCTTTTTCACACAAAACAGGAATGCCCCGTTCCAGACATAACATGGTCAGTTCATGATGGGCGTTAGTTGTAACTGCCACATAGACTGCATCCGGCTTTTCTCTTTCCAGCATTTCTTCATAATTTCCGTAAAAGTGAGAAATTCCCTGCTCTTTGGCGAACTTTTCCGCCCGTTCCAAGGATTTGCTGGCAACGGCAGCAACCACGCCTTCCCCCTGGCGGGTCACTGCATCACAAAATTGCCTTGCAATATTTCCTGCTCCCATAATCCCAAAACGAAATTTTTTCTCCATAGTAATCCTCCCATTGTCAGTTACAGATATTTCTTCAGTTCTTCCACATTCTTTTCTTCCATGTGCAGCAACCGTTCCATCAGCTTTATAATCTCTTTTTCTGCATTTTGGTATCGCTTTATATTCTGCGTTGCCTCCACAATCCCCATATTACTTCCGGTAATCAGCATTTTTGCAATATGCTCCTCGCCGGCATCCATCATGGTCTGCATATTGATCATCAGATACGTTTTCAACCTGTCAAACGCCCCGATTCCTTTCTCATCAAATCCATTTTCATTCAGCTTTTTTCTGGCCTCCTGCTGAAAATCTTCATATTCTGTCAGTTGTTTCCTGAGATGTTCTTTCAAACACCCCTCCTCCACTCTGTCCAGAATCTGTTTCATGGTATTGACGCCCATCTGGGCATTTTGATATACAAAGTTTAAAAGCTCGGCATTCCCATTCATGATAAAATTCTCCTTTCTCTCCAAATCCAGTGAATCCATCATTAGGATGCCAAGCTTTTTTTATTTTTATTCACAGGCCGCTTGCATTACCGCCGAAGGCTGAATATCTTTTTCTATTCTTCTCTCAGAGTATAAGGAAAATCAACTTTCATATCTCTAAAATAATATTCTCTGTCTCGGTCACTGATTTCCCTCATCACCCGGCAGGGATTCCCCACTGCCACTACGTTCGCCGGAACATCTCTCGTGACAATACTTCCTGCTCCAATTACTGTGTTATCTCCAATTGTCACTCCGGGAAGAATCACGGAATTGGCTCCGATCCACACATTATTTCCAATGTGGATGGGCAGAGAATAATGCGCTACCATTTCCCTATACAGAGGATATACCGGATGACCAGTAGTACAAATGGTTACATTCGGTCCCACCATCACCCGATCTCCTATATACACATCCATATCATCTACGATCACCATGTTGAAATTTGCATAAAAATGTTCTCCCAGATGTACGTGAGTTCCATAAGACATATGTACCGGATTTTCAATAAATACGTGTTCTCCGCAATCTCCCAGAATGCTTTTTAAAATAGCCGTGCGTTTCTCATTTTCACTGGGACGGGTACTGTTATAATCAAACATTACCTCTTTGCAGCGTTTTCTTTCTGCATCCAGTTCCTGCTCCTGTTGAATATCAACCGGATCTTTGTGTCCGTGCTCATAAAACAACATTCCATTTTTCATACGATCTTTCAAGTTCATTTGTAAAAACCTCCTGCATTTTCTGTAATACATTCTCATTATATCTGAAAACAGCAATAATTTCTACTGTTGATCAGAAACTTCTGATTTTATCTTCTTCCTCATTCTGCGTATTTTCTATCTTTTTAATCACCGCATAATAACCAAAATCATCATTTACCTTAATATATACCCGATCTCCTACTTTATGCCCCAAAATAGCTTTTCCAATGGGAGATTCTGTACTGATCAGTCCTGCCAGAGAATTTCCCCGGATGGAAGTGACAAGACGATACGTTTCTTCCTCCTCATCATCTTCCAAAAATAAGGTTACTGTATTATTCAACCCTACTTCATCCTCTTTCGACTCTTCAGAAATCACCTCTGCTGTTTTCAGCATTCTTTCCAGATACCGTATCCTGCTCTCATTTTGATTTTTTTCCTTCTTTGCTGCATAATATTCAAAATTTTCACTGAGATCGCCCTGCGCTCTGGCTTCTTTTACAGCTTCAATGGCTTCCTTCCTCACCACCAGTTTTCGATGCTCAATCTCTTTTTCTATCTTCTCCACATCTGATTTTGTCAAACGTTCCCGCATATTCCGTCACCTCTTACTTTCTAACCAATCACCTGATGATCCATCCATTTTCTATTATGGAACCGTATCATGTATACAATCCCACGTACCGTCCAGTCTGTAAACATACCAATCCAAACGGCTATAGGACCAAATCCCATCACGCGGCACAGAAAAATACAAAGGCTCACACGACAGATCCACATAGAGATACAGGAAAGGATCATAGAAAATTTAACATCTCCCGCTGCTCTCATACCGTAAGCCGGAATAAATGCCAATACCCACACGAGAGGTTTCACCACGGTGATCCATCCCATCATAAACAGACATAACTTGGCGCTCTCCGGCTCCATACCGCCCACTTTTGTGATCCCCTCAGCGAGAAGATACACGAGAATACAGCTTATCACCACAACAACTTCCGCAATCCATGACAATTTCTTTGTGTAATAGATTGCTTCATCCCGTCTGCCTGCACCGATACATTCTCCCACAATCGTCATCAGACCGATACCGATTCCCATAGCGGCAATACCATTCATATTTTCCAGAATATTGGTCATTGCCTGTGCCGCAATAGCAGCAGTTCCCAGGGTAGACACCGTAGACTGAATCGCCAGCTTTCCAAACTGAAACATTCCATTTTCAATACCTGTGGGAATTCCCACTGCCAAAATCATTTTTATTCTTTTTCCATGAGGTCTGATTTTAAGATAGTCACGGACAACGATTTCCTGCCGTGGCATTCTCAGATACCACATAATAACCACCGCACAGAAAACTCTGGAAACTAATGTGGAAATAGCTGCTCCTGCTACTCCCATATGGAATCCGAAAATCAAAATAGCATTTCCTATAATATTCATCACATTGGAAATTACCGATATCACCATAGGCAGACGGGTATTTTCCTGAGCCCGAAATACAGATGAGCCCGCATTAAAAATCCCTATAAATGGGAAGGACAGGGCTGTATACAGAAAATAAATTTCTGAGTCCCGCATAACCGAAGCTTCCACTTTTCCAAACACCAGTCTTAAAATCGGAATCTGCCCCACTACGCAAATCGCTGTGATGATCACGGAAATCACCGTCACGATCATTACAAGCTGCTGTGCTGTCTTTGTCGCATTTTTTATATCTTTTTGTCCCATATACTGAGAACAGATGATGGTTCCTCCCGCTGCCAGCGCTGAAAAAACCTGGATTACCAATACATTGATAGAGTCCACTAGCGATACTGCTGAAATAGCTGATGAACTTACATTACTCACCATCATGGTATCCACTGTACCCATCAGGGCATTTAAAATCTGTTCAATCACCAGAGGAATCAAAAGTATCCTCAGGTCTCTGTTACTGAATAAATGTTGTTTCATCGTTCCTTCTTCTTTCCTTCCAGATAATCTTTACTCTTTTTGTATCGTTCCACCCGGAGCAGATCTTTCCGGGTGGGATTTGTAATTCTGCTCAAATCCATA
>JAXEUM010000058.1:0-15219 GCA_034114925.1 Oliverpabstia sp. | reverse complement strand
TCCAAAATCGAGGCTGCAGAGAATGCGTATACAGCACTGACACCAGATCAGAAAAAGTATGTTACCGAAGAAACTATCGGGAAACTGACGGCAGCAAGAGCAGCGTATGATCGATTGAAAGAAGAAGCAGATCAGGCAGCGGCGGCGGAGGTTACAAAACTAATCGATGCGATTGGAAATGTGACACTGGAGAGTCTTGGCAAGATTGAAGCAGCAGAAAAAGCATATGCAAATCTGAATAAAGATCAGAAGAATTACGTTACCGAAGAAATGGTTACGAAGTTGACAGATGCAAGAAAAGCTTACGATAAATTAAAACAGGAAGCGGATCAGAAAGAAGCTGATAAAGCGGCGGCAGATGGCGTGACAAAAATGATTGAAGAAATCGGGAAAGTAACGTTGGAAAAAGGACCAGCAATTAAAGCAGCCAGAGAAGCATATGAGGCTTTGAGTACAGCTCAGAAAAAGTTAGTAGAAAAAGAGACTCTTGGAAAACTGGAAGCGGCAGAAAAAGAGTTGAAAAGACTGGAGGATGAAAATCAGAAGCCAGAAGAAGATCCTAACAAACCACAAACTGTAAAAATGTTGGTAAATGAAAAATACGGTGTGAAGCTGGAAGGAAAAGAGCTTACCTCCGATATGGAATTGAAGGTTACACCGATTGGAAAAGATAATGCGGATGTAGATCAGATGAGAAAAGAAATACCTTCTTCAAAATCAGTATTCCGTCTGTATAATATCCGGCTTTTCAAGAATGGAAAATCAGTGGAACTTCCGACAGAAAGTATTTTGTCTATTCCGGTAGGAAAAGATTATAATGGAAAAGAATTGACAGTATTGCACTGCATAAATTCTAAAGTGGAGAAACTTACCGGAAAAGTGCTGGATGGAATGGTACAGGTAAAGGTAAGCAGTCTGGAAAGTTTCGGCGTGGTTATTGATACACAGGCAGCTAATGGAAATAACGGAAATGGCGGAAACAATGGTAGCGGCGGAAACAATGGTAGCGGCGGAAATGGTGGAAACAATGGCAATAGTGGAAACCGCGGAAATGGTACGTTACATGGAACTGGAGTAAAAACAGGAGACGAAACTCCAATTACAGCACTTTTGTTGATGCTGGCAGCTTCTGCAGCAGTTCTTGGTGCGGCTGTATACAAGAAACAGAAACGTCAGGCAAGATAGAAAGTAGCAAAAAACTTGACTTTTTTCCGGCGTTTGTGTACTATGGTAATAGATTTGTAATTGCATACATATGATGGTCGCTGCGATTGAATAATCCAGGGTTAAAAGGGAAATCGGTGAAAGTCCGATACAGTTACCTCTGCTGTGATGTTGACGACAAAATAATTACCATTGAGTGAATAAAAAGCTTGAGAAGGTGTTTTGGAGGATGAAACTAAGTCAGAATATCTGCCATCATGACAGATGATATTTCCGGGCTGAGGAGATTTTGTTTTTGTATGCATTTTTCATTTTAATTTAAGATAGCAGAACCTCTTTACCAGAGAACGGTAAAGAGGTTCTTTTTTTTTGCAAAAGGAAGGATAAACAGGTGAGAATATGAGAAAAAGAAAATTGAATTTATTAGTTTCAGGAATGTCTGTTTTGTTGGCGGTGCAGACGCCGGGTGTGGTCTTGGCAGATAGCTTGGATGGTACAGGGCAGCAGATCACACAAGAAGAAACAGTTGAAACAGAGACTTGGGAAGCGGAAGAGAATTTTCAGGAAGAGATTCTGCAAGGGATGGGAGAAGAAGTTCCAATAGGAACAGAGGAGAAAGTTTTAAAGGGAACGGAAGGAGAAGAGGAACAAGTTCTGACAGGAACAGCTGATGTTGTTCGTGCAGGAAATTCTGCAGTGCAAAAGGCAATGGAACGGGCAGAAACATATCTTCAAAGAACGGTGACTTCTCCAATCGTGGATACCAATGCAGGCGAATGGTCTGTGCTGGGGATGGTAAGAGCAGGGTATCTGACAGATAGTGCAAAAGGCAATTATCTGGCAAATCTTTATATGAAATTGGATGAGACTGGCGGTGTTCTTCATAAAGTGAAATATACGGAATATTCCAGAGTTGTTATGGCATTATCTTCTATAGGTGCAGATCCGTCCAATGTAAACGGTCATAATCTTTTAAAGCCATTGGCAAAATATGATAAAGTTATCTGGCAGGGAATCAATGGAACAATTTTTGCTTTGTTGGCTTTTGATACGGGGAATTATGAGATTCCTGCAAGAGATGGAGATGGTGTTCAGACAACTCGGGAACTTCTTATTCAGGAAATACTTTCGAAAGAATTGCCGGGAGGAGGATGGTCTTTGCAGGGGAATGTAGCAGATCCGGATATCACGGCTATGGCGATTCAGGGACTGGCACCATATAAAAGCAGAGGGGATGTGAGTGCGGCAATAAATCGGGGTATAGAAAAGCTGGCATCTATGCAGGATGCAGATGGAGGATACAGTAGTAATTACATATCCGGTAGTGGAACACCGGTCAAGAATCTTGAAAGTACGGCGCAGGTTGTGATTGCACTTTCATCAGTGGATGTCGCTTTTTTAGAACAGGAACGGTTTATGAAAAATGGAAAAACTTTGTTGGATGAAATTTTGAGATTTCAGAAAGAAGACGGTTCTTTTGAGCATATAAAGGGTGGCGGTACGGATGGTATGGCAACGGATCAAGGAACACTTGCTTTGGTGGCATGGTTCAGAGCTGTGAATGGACAGACGAGTTTATATGATATGACAGATGTGACAGGACAGAATCAGGGGACAGAATCTCCAGAAAAGGTGGAAGCTTTCAGAAAAAAAATAGAGGAATTGCCAAAACAGATTACATTGCTAGAAAAAGAACGGATTTATAATCTGAAAATAGAATTGGAGCAGATGAAAGCTTTTGAAGAAAAGGAAAGTTTTAAGAATTTCTTAGAAGCAAAGGCGGAAGAAATAGAAGGACAGGAAAAAGAAGTAGAAAAGTTGGATGAGCGTATTTGGAATGAAATTCATCCATTAAAGATCACATTGGCAAAGAAGGAGACAGTAGAGGAACTTTGTTCTATCTATGACAATCTTCCTGAACAAAACAAATCTTTTGTGACTAGAAGTAAGGATCTGGAAATGGCGAAACAGATTGTCACTAAATTAGAAAAGATGATTCTTGGAAAAGAGATTTTTGAAAATGCCAAAAATTCCAGAAAAGATTATGTATATGAGGGAGATGGATACACTATACGCATTAAGGGGAAAAAAGTAAGCGTTCCAGCAGATATGAATGCAGTGGTGCAGATTCATCAAAACGGAGAAATCTTAGAGTTTACTGTTATGCAGGAAGGTAAACTTCCCGGTGAAGTGGAGTTTACGATTCCTTGTATTATGAATGATGGGGTATATGTACTCACCAGTGAGCAACAAGAAGAGCAGTGGTGTGGTGTGAGCGATGGAAAAGCAGTATTTGATGTTTCCAAGGGAGGAACTTATATATTGCGAAGAGGAGAGATGGATTTTGAAGATGAAGTACAACCGCTGGCAGGAGTATACAAAGAGGAAAAGAAGCAAAATAATGAAAAAAAACAGCCTGTCAGAAGAAATACTTCTGTGAGAAAGAAAAAGTCTGCAAAGTCAGTGGCTACAAATATTGTAGAAGCAGAAGTAAAAGATGGTATAGTGGAAAAATCAGAATTTGAAGTAGTTAAGGGAACAGAAAAGAATTTGAGAGTAAAAGGGGAAACAGAAAAAGGTAAGCCTTATACGTTGATGGTGTATGGAAAAGATATTACGAAAGCCCGAGATATGAAAGTAGGAATTCGGGAAGGTAGCGATTATAAAAAGGATATTCAAAAATTAGCAGAAAAGCCGTATATGTTTGCTTTTGAAGAAACCGGCGATTTTCCAGGAGAAATGCAGGTGGAACTTACTACCGGACAGAAAGATGGAGAATATCTGTTGCTGAAATATAATGAAAAAGAGAGGAAGGCAGAATATATCCAGAAGGTTACGGTGAAAGAAGAGAGAACAAAATTTATTGTGGAGACCGGCGGTGATTATTTTGTGGCAAAAAGAGTAAAAACAAAATCGGTGGATGAACTGGAGGAAGAGGCAGCGGTATCTGAGAAAAAAGATGTAGAACAGATAACAACAGAGAAGAAAGAAGTATCAGAAACAATGGAAGAGAAGAAAAGTACAGAAGAAACATTTTCACAGAAAACAGTCACACAAAATAGTATTTTAGTTATTTTAGCAAGCATACTTGTGGTGGTGGGAAGTGTTGTTGGCGGATGTATCTGGTATTTTAGAAAGAAAAGACAGTAGGTGGGAAATATGACGAGTATAAGAAAAAAAGTAATAGGAATTCTGGGGTTGATCCTGATTCTGATGTTTTCGACAGTAGGTTGTGGCACAGAGCAGTTGCATGTGCCAGGGGAAGCAAAAGTTGAAAACAGTGATGAAAAGATGGGAAAAGAGAAGGAAAAATCTCAGGTACCAGAAAAAAAAGAAATTGAAGTACCGGAAAAAGTAGAACAAAAAACAGAAGAAGATGAGTATCTGGATGTAGAATCGGCAGAAGATAAGAAAGTAGATTATTCCAAATATGAAGAAAGAAAATCGGGGGAATCTACTGGTAAAAAAGATTATGAGGGAACCCATAGTCAAGGAACGGAAGCAGAGCATAGCGGAAATAGTAGTGAAGATTTTGTGACTTATAGTGACGGAAGTTCTACAAAGAAAGACCAGTATCAGACAGATCCTATTCCGGAAGGAAATCCTAATCCTGTGGAACCGGGAAGTGTGGAAATTGATAAGAGTAAGCCGGGAACCTGCTATTTAAGAATTGCCTGTGATTCGATTTTGGATAATATGGAAGATCTGACAGAAGGAAAAGATGTTTTGATACCGGCAGATGGTATGATTTTTGGTGAGCAGGAAGTTACTTTTTATCAGGGCGAATCGGTATACGATGTACTGTTGAGAGAAACGCAAAACAATCGTATTCACATGGAAGCAAGTTTTACTCCTATGTACAATAGTGCTTATGTAGAAGGAATTAATAATTTGTATGAATTTGACTGTGGGCAATATTCAGGTTGGATGTATGAGGTAAATGGATGGTATCCTAATTACGGATGTAGCAGGTATCTGGTGAAAGAAGGCGATGTGATACATTGGGATTATACTTGTGATCTGGGAAGGGATTTAGGACAAAATTGGGAAGGATAATATGAAAAAAGATGTATTTTCTACGTTTCATCCTCTTGTAAACTTTGTCTATTTTGTATTGGTGATAGGATATGCTATGTTTTTGATGCATCCGGTTTTTTTAGGGCTTTCATGCGCAGGAGGGATGATATATTATCTGTATTTGCAGCGATGGAAAGCTATGAAAACTGCGTTATGGATGATGATACCAGTGTTTTTGATTTCGGCAGCGGTGAATCCATTATTTAATCATGAGGGAGTCACATTGATTCTATATTTAAAAAATGGAAATCCGTTGACTTTGGAATCCATTCTGTATGGTTTGGCAACCGGTGTGATGCTGGTGAGTGTGTTGAACTGGTTTTTTTGTTATCAGGCGGTGATGACTTCTGATAAATTCATTTACTTGTTTGGAAAGATTATTCCGGCAATGTCTTTGATATTATCAATGATTTTGCGGTTTGTACCAAGATTTCAAGAGCAGATTAAAAAGGTATCTGATTCTCAAAAATGTATTGGTCGAGATGTAACTAACGGAAATATAATAGCAAGAGCAAAGCATGGAATGAAAATTTTATCAGTGATGACTTCGTGGGCATTGGAAAATTCTGTAGAAACAGCAGATTCTATGAGGTCACGAGGATATGGACTCAGAGGAAGAAATAATTTTTTGATTTATCGATTTGATACCAGAGATAAAATAGTATTTGGAATTTTGATGTTCCTGGGAGGATGCGTATTTGTTGGAAAAATCAGCGGAAGTGTGAATTTCCTTTATTATCCAATGTTGCGAATGAATAGAAATACGCTACAAGCTGTAATAATTTATAGTTGCTATGGGATTTTATGTTTCCTTCCAACGATTATGAATATGATAGAGGATTTAAAATGGCATTATTTGAAATCAAAGATTTAAATTTTACATATCCTGACGGAGAAAAACCAGCGATAGAGAACTTGAGTTTTTCGATTGAACCAGGAGAATTTATTGTGATTTGTGGGAAATCCGGTTGTGGAAAGACAACCTTGTTACGACATTTTAAAACTGTGATGAGTCCTTATGGGAAAAGAAAAGGAGATATATTTTTTGAGGGAGAAAAACTGGAAAATGTATCAATGAGAAAACAGTCTTCTCAGATTGGTTATGTTCTTCAAAGTCCGGAGAATCAGATTGTAACAGATAAGGTCTGGCATGAATTGGCTTTTGGAGTGGAAAATTTGGGATATAGCCAAAAAACGATACGGCTTCGTGTGGCAGAAATGGCAAGTTTTTTTGGGATTCAAAACTGGTTTTCTAAAAATGTGCAGGAATTGTCTGGAGGACAGAAACAGCTTTTGAATTTGGCATCTATCATGGCTATGCAGCCGAAGGTATTAGTGCTCGATGAACCGACATCGCAGTTAGATCCTATTGCAGCCGGAGAATTTTTATCTACAATACGAAAAATAAATTTGGATTTGGGGATTACAGTGATCATCATTGAGCACCGTTTAGAAGAAGTATTTCCAATGGCGGATAAAGTATTGGTGTTGGAAGATGGCAAACAGATTTTTTATGATACACCACGTAAAGTGGGAAAAGATCTTGCAGATAATGATTTGTTTCTGGCTATGCCAAGTCCGGTGCAGATTTATAATGGAACAGGACAGGAAGGGATTTGTCCATTGACAGTTTGTGAAGGCAGAAATTGGCTGGAAAAGTATTATGGAAAGAAGAAAAATATATTTAATGAAGAGATAGAAAGCGGTGGAGAAGGAAAACAGAGAAAGAGAGACAATTTCTGGAAAAAACGACAGAAGGAGAAAGCGTGTATCATTGATGTGAGAGAGGTATGGTTTCGGTATGAAAAGGAAGGAATGGATATTGTAAAAGATTTGTCTTTTCAGGTGTCAGAAGGAGAGTTTTACTGTATCCTGGGTGGAAATGGTACCGGAAAAAGTACGACACTGTCACTAATTTCAGGTATTCATAAACCTTATCGGGGAAAAATATTTCTGAAAGGAAGAGAAATAAGAAAAATTAGCGACAGAGAATTATTTGACCATTTTCTGGGAGTACTTCCCCAAAATCCGCAAACATTATTTGTTGGGAATACGGTGGAAGAAGATTTGTGGGAAATGTTTTCCGATTGTTCTCCTCTTAGAAGAAATGAAGAAAGAGAAAAGATAAAAAGAGTTGTGGAAGATACGCAGATAGGTCATTTGCTATCGATGCATCCTTATGATTTGAGTGGAGGGGAGCAGCAGCGAGTAGCTTTAGCAAAGGTATTGTTGTTGGAACCGCAGATTTTGATTTTAGATGAACCTACGAAGGGGATGGATGGATATTACAAAAGTAAGTTAGCGGAAATTTTTGAAAGATTGAAGAAAAAAGGAATTACAATACTTATGGTTTCTCATGATGTTGAATTTTGTGCAGCATATGCAGATACCTGTGCTATGTTCTTTGATGGAAGTATTGTAACATCCTGCGGAGCCAGGGAATTTTTTACAGGAAACAGTTTTTATACTACGGCAGCAAATCGTATGGCAAGGCAGGTGTTTCCTCAGGCAGTAACGGTAAAGGAAGTGATAGAGGAATGTCAGAAAAGCAGGCGACGGGAATAGATACCAGAGGAATGATTCCTCTGTATGTAAGTATATTTGTGATCTTGTGTGCCATATGTTTTCCATGGATTTCTATACCAACATTGAAATATTCTCAGATGCCCGCCACGTATACATTCTGGGAATTAGAACAGTGTGTAGAGAATATACAGACAAGTAGCCAGATGGGTGTATTGCCTATGGAGCCGTTGAGTAACAAAGAAGTGGAAGTACTGCACCGGATAAATATGCTGGTAAAAGGAATGGCAGGGATTGAGATTGTATTGATGTTTTTTTGTGGGATTTTATCTTGGAAGAAAAGAAAAAACAGTTTGAAATATATTCGCTTTTCATATGTATGGAGTGGGGGAATGGCTTTGGCGGCATTTTGTTGTATAGCAGCGGCGAATATTTTCATAAATAATAAGATAGGAAGAGCAAATGACTTTATTAATATGACGATACATAGTTATATCCAGATGACAGCATGGCAATATGCGCAGATGATTTTGTCAGTTCTTATGGTGGTATGTGCGGGTAAGCTTTTGGATACACAGGCAGAATACGAATATCAGAAATACATTGAACGGAGTATGAAAGTGGATCATGGGATAGGAAAAAGAACATGGGTGTCCATGATATTGATTCTTATAGCAATTCCGATAGTTATATTTTTTGGTGTGTTTTTTTTGAATGACAGAAGTGAGGTTTTTATTGCTCTATGTATTATTGGGCTTTCAATGATTCCTTTTTTTATGGTATTTGAGGAGAGAAAGCCACAGGCGAGAGAAATTCTTTTGATTGCAGTTATGGCGGCGATTGCAGTTGTGGGACGGATGGCTTTTTTTATGATTCCGCAGTTTAAGCCTATGGCTGCAGTTGTGATTCTTGCCGGTGTTGGATTAGGAGCAGAAGCAGGATTTCTCACGGGAGCTATGGCGGGATTCGTATCTAATTTTTTCTTTGGACAGGGACCATGGACTCCATGGCAAATGTTTTCATTTGGGATTATCGGATTTTTGGCAGGGATTTTGTTTCGTGATCAAAGAAAAAGAAGTGGCAGTAGGAAGAAAGAATGGAAGCACAAAATCTTGCTTTGCCTGTATGGAGGCTTGTCAGTGTTGATTGTTTATGGATTGCTGATGGATACGGCTTCCGTAATGATGGTAGGACAAAATTTGTCATGGCAGGCTTTTGCAGCGTCCTATGCGACAGGCTTTTCATTTAATGTGATACATGCGGTATCCACAGTGATATTTCTATTTTTTATGGCGGTGCCCATGGAGAGAAAACTGGATAGAATACGAAAAAAATATGGGATTTTAGAAGTATAGAGATGTATTTGAGTATAGAAGAATTTTGTGTTAAGGTTTGGATAGAAGATTAAAAAGTTGAAGAAGGCGGATAAGGTACGATGGAAAAGACATTAACATGGAGAGCGAGGGAAAAAAATGTCTTCAGCAGATGCGAAGGGAAAGAATTCAGAGGAAAAACACTGATATTGGGAGAAGATTATCAGTGTATTCAAGAATATGCTTTGAAAAATAATGTGAAAGTAAAGAGTGCAGAGATTTCAGATACAGTGGATATTATCGGAATGCAGAGTTTTTATCATTGTACCGGATTACGGAATATTAATCTTGAAAGTGTTTCTCATATACGAAAAGAAGCATTTTCTGGATGTATTCGCTTGAAAGAAGCAAAGTTTTCGGATAAATTGAGGACATTGGGGAAATATTCATTTTCTCAATGTAAGCGGTTACAGGATATAGAATTTGAAGGTACAAAGCTACAAAAATTAGAGATGGGGACTTTTCAGGAATGTGAGAGTATAGAAAAAATTTGTATTCCAAAAGGGATAGAAAGTATAGGAGACAGAGCGTTTTATCGATGTACGAATTTGAAACAGGTGATTTTTCCGGAGCAGGGATTGAAAAAAATTGGGAGAGAAGCTTTTTATTGGACAGGGATACAGGAAATAGAATTCCCTAATTCGCTGGAAGAAATTGGAGAAAGTGCTTTTTTGAAAAGTAAAATGCTGGAAAAAGCTATAATTCCTCCTTCTGTTCGAAAAATTGGAAAATGGGCATTTCATGGATGCAGTAAACTAAAAAGTTTGGAAATTCAAGGAGAACCAGAAGAAATCGGAGAATGGATTGTGAATAAAAGTACGGTTATTCATTGCAGAAAAGGCGGAAAGGCAGAAAAATATGCAATAAATGCCGGATTTGAAGTAGAATATCTATAAAACGAAAAGATTATGGAAAGTAAAAAATGGGAAAAAACAAAGAATTATATATCAGTCATTTATTGACAGATGAAAATATGAAACATTTGATTGAAAAAACTCATGCGGGGATAGAAAGTATAGAGTTTTCTATTGCAGAAAATCTGGATTGTCGAAGTAGCAGATTAAAAAATTATAAAAAGCGTTTGGAATATATGGGGGGCGAGAGACTGACACTACATGGACCATTTCTTGATCTGAATCCAGTTTCTTATGATACAAAGATTGCCGTAGCAACCAGAGAAAGGTATGAACAGGTATATGAAGCGGCACAATATCTGGGAGCAGAGAAAGTTATTTTTCATACGTGTTTTATTCCCCAGATTTATTATTTGGAGGGTTGGGTGGAACAGACCTCAGAGTTTTGGAATGATTTTTTGAGGGAAAAGAAAGGGATACAGGTACTGTTGGAAAATGTTTACGATCGAGAAATATTTCCGTTGATAAAAGTACAAGATGCGGTGGAGTCTCCTGATTTTATGCTTTGTTTGGATTTGGGGCATGCTCATTGTTATTCGGAAATTCCAGTAGAACAATGGATTCTTCAAATGAGAAATCGTATCGGGCATATACATATACATGATAATTGTGGAGATAGAGATTCTCATATGGCGCTGTCAGATGGAACAGTGCCATTGAATACAATCCTTCCTTTGATGGAAACACTGGGAGATCAGGTTGGATATACGATTGAATGTAGTTTTTATGAGGATGTTCTGAAATCCTGGGAAATGATGCAACAAAAAAGAAATTTCTGGAAACAAAAGCTATAGGAACTTGCAGTTTATTCCGATATAATGAACCTATCAAATGTTCCAAGGAGGAGAAGTTAAATGAAGATAACATTTATGGGAGCAGGAAGTACTGTATTTGCAAGAAATGTATTGGGAGATTGTATGTGTACACCTGCTTTGTGTGAAGCAGAAATTGCATTGTATGATATTGATGAAAAACGTTTGCAGGATTCAGAAATCATCTTGAGCGCTATCAATCGAAATGTAAATGAAGGAAGAGCAAAGATTTCTACTTATCTGGGCAAAGAAAACAGAAAAGATGCTTTGCGGGATGCGGATTTTGTTGTGAATGCTATCCAGGTTGGTGGCTATGAACCCTGTACAGTAACAGATTTTGAAATACCGAAAAAATACGGCCTTCGTCAGACGATAGCTGATACATTGGGAATCGGCGGTATCATGAGAGCCCTTCGAACCATTCCTGTTTTGGAAGAGTTTGCACGGGATATGGAAGAAGTTTGTCCTAATACTCTGTTTTTGAATTATACCAATCCTATGGCTATGCTCACCGGATATATGCAGCGCTATACCAAGATTCGAACAGTAGGTCTTTGCCACAGTGTACAGGTATGTTCGGAAGGACTGTTGAAAAAACTGGGAATGGAAGATAAACTGGAAGGAAGAAGAGAAACCATAGCCGGTATCAATCATATGGGATGGCTGCTGGATCTGCGGGATAAAGATGGAAATGACCTGTATCCTGAGATTCGTAAGAGAGCTGAAAAGAAAAACGCTGAAGAAAAACACGATGATATGGTTCGATTTGAATATATCAAACATCTGGGATATTATTGTACAGAATCCAGCGAACATAATGCAGAATACAATCCTCTGTTTATCAAATCCAAATATCCGGAAATGATTGAAAAATACAATATTCCGTTGGATGAATATCCAAGAAGATGTATTGAACAGATTAAAGGATGGGATAAAGAAAGAGAAGATATCCTGAAGGATGGAAAAATCACTCATGAGCGTTCCAAAGAATATGCATCTTATATTATGGAGGCAGTAGTTACCGGACAGCCATATAAGATTGGTGGAAATGTATTAAATCAAGGCTTGATTGACAACCTTCCTCAGGATGCCTGTGTGGAAGTTCCCTGTATGATCGACGCCAATGGAGTAAATCCCTGCCATGTGGGAAAACTTCCGGTACAACTGGCGGCTATGAATATGACAAATATCAATGTACAGCTTTTGACTATTGAAGCGGCAGCAACAAAAGACAGAAAGAAAATCTATCAGGCAGCAATGCTGGATCCCCATACGGCAGCAGAACTGAATGTGGAAGATATTGTGGCTATGTGCGACGAGTTGATTGAAGCACATGGAGAATATATGGAGATGTACAAGTAAAAGATATACTTTAACAGAATAGATAGGTAGGAAATAGAAAGGGTTTGTTTGAGAACAATTATTTTCAAACAAACCCTTTCTATTTTGAATGATTTTTCGATGTTAATCTAAGGACAATGCTTTTTTCTTCCAATTGCCTTTCATATAAAACAGCCAGGTGATCACAGCTCCACAGATCCATGCAACGAGCAGAGAAATCCAGATACACTGATATGCTCCGTGAGGAAGCTGGGGAGTTTTGGTGGCATAGGAAATGCCGTAAGCCAGAGGAACACGGATTACAACGGTGGTAATCAGAGAAATCCACATAGGCGTCATGGTATCTCCGGCTCCTCGCATAACACCGGAGAGACACTGGGTAACTGCCATGGCAATATAACCGACTGCAAGAATTTTCATCATATCGGCGCTTAAAGTTACCAGTTCTGCGGTGGTTGTGAAAATTCCCATGAGATATTTTCCGAAAATCAGGATCAGTCCGGTAATTACTGCGGAAGTGGCAACTGCAATCAAAGTTCCCTGACGGGTACCCTGTTCCACCCGGTCATAGCGGCGGGCTCCCACATTCTGACCGGCATAAGTAGTCATGGCTGTACCGAAAGAAAAGTTTGGCATCATGGCAAAACCATCTACACGCATAATAATAACATTAGCGGCAATTACCAGTTCCCCGAAACTGTTGGTTAGTGACTGAACAACAATCATAGCCATGGAAAAAATGGCCTGTGTAAGACCGGAGGGAAGTCCCAGGCGGATAATATTCATCGTGTGACGGGGAGATACTTTTAAATAACGGGGGCCCATATGAAAGATTTCGCCCATACGGAACAGTTTGATAAAACATAAAATGGCAGATACTGCCTGGGCAATGACGGTGGCGAGAGCTACGCCGGCCACACCCATTTGAAAACCGGCTACAAACCAGATATCCAAAACAATGTTGATAACTGTGGCAATCAGAAGATATACCAGTGCGGAAATGGAATCTCCCAGTCCTCTTAAAATTCCGCAGAGAATATTGTAATAAGCCACACCTGCGCTTCCCAAAAGAAGGATCATCAGATAAGAAGTACACCAGTCAATGATACTTTCCGGTGTGTTCAGAATTTCCAAAAGGGGACGGATGCCCAGTGATCCAGCGATCATAATAAAAATAGTAGCAATAGCAGTAAGCGTTATACAGTTGCCAATGGTAGTGGATAATTCTTCCCGTTCTTTTGCGCCAAAATACTGTGAAACCATAACACCGGCGCCTACAGAAATTCCCATAAATAAAACGAGAAGCAGATTCAAAATAGGGCTTGCAGAACCTACAGCAGCCAGAGCGTTATCCCCTACATAACGGCCTACTACAATACTGTCTACTGTATTATAGAGCTGTTGGGCAATATTGCCTATTAGCATGGGAATAGTGAATACCAGAATCTTTTCCCAGGGTTTTCCCTCTGTCATATCAGAAGGAGCAAATAATTGTTTCAATGTCATGTTACTTACACTCCTATGTATAAATTTTCCTTTTTGCATTATAGCACAGTTTGAAAGGTGATGTCTTTAAATTTTTCGGCAATGTGGAAAAATTTTAAGGAAGTGTGAATTTTGGGTAGAATTTTGCTGAACAGTCGGTTATAATGAAGTGTGAATAAAAATGTCATATTAATAATTCATACAAACAGGAGAAACTTATGAGCAAGAGAAATGATATTCACAAAGTATTGATTATCGGTTCTGGCCCGATTATTATCGGTCAGGCCTGTGAGTTTGACTATTCCGGTACTCAGGCGTGTAAGGCGCTGCGTCAGCTGGGATATGAGATTGTTTTGGTGAATTCCAATCCCGCTACTATCATGACAGACCCGGGAATTGCAGATGTAACGTATATCGAACCACTCAATGTGGAACGTCTGGAGCAGATTATTGCAAAGGAACGTCCGGATGCGATTCTTCCCAATCTGGGCGGTCAGTCCGGATTGAATCTGTGTTCTGAGCTGGCGGAAGCAGGAGTTCTTGAAAAATACAATGTAAAAGTAATCGGCGTTCAGGTAGATGCTATTGAGCGTGGAGAAGACCGTGTGGAATTTAAGAAAACTATGGATCGTCTGGGCATCGAGATGGCAAGAAGTGAAGTTGCCTATACAGTAGATGAAGCGTTGGCAATCGCTGACAAACTGGGATATCCGGTAGTGCTTCGTCCTGCTTATACTATGGGTGGCGCCGGCGGCGGTCTGGTTTATAATGTAGAAGAACTGAAAACCGTATGTGCCAGAGGTTTACAGGCCAGTCTGGTAGGTCAGGTTCTGGTAGAAGAGTCTATTTTAGGCTGGGAAGAGCTGGAAGTGGAAGTTGTTCGTGACTCCAAGAACAACATGATTGCCGTATGTTTTATTGAAAATATTGATCCGCTGGGCGTGCATACAGGAGATTCTTTCTGTTCCGCACCAATGCTGACGATTTCCGAGGAGACACAGAAGGAACTGAAGCGGCAGGCATTTAAAATTGTAGAAGAAGTAGAAGTTATCGGTGGAACCAACGTACAGTTCGCTCATGATCCGGTGAGTGGAAGAATCATTGTTATTGAGATCAATCCAAGAACATCTCGTTCTTCTGCACTGGCAAGTAAGGCAACAGGTTTCCCGATTGCTTTGATTTCCGCTATGCTGGCAGCAGGATTGAATCTGGACGAGATTCCCTGTGGAAAATATGGTACACTGGATAAATACGTTCCGGATGGAGATTATATTGTTATCAAATTTGCCCGTTGGGCATTTGAGAAGTTCAAAGGTGTAGAAGATAAGCTGGGTACTCAGATGCGTGCCGTTGGTGAGGTTATGAGTATCGGTAAGACTTACAAAGAAGCGTTCCAGAAAGCAATCCGCAGTCTGGAGATCGGTCAGTATGGTCTGGGCTTTGCCAAGGACTTCCATGAGAAAACAAAAGAAGAATTGATGAGAATGCTGGCAAATGCAAGCAGTCAGAGACAGTTTATCATGTACGAAG
>JAXEUM010000057.1:0-3119 GCA_034114925.1 Oliverpabstia sp. | reverse complement strand
AACCCAAAAACATGCACAAATAACTCATGTAAGTCTTAGTTCATAAGGAATTAGGGACTTTAAAAATAACCCATTTGTACCACAAATGCCCGAAAAAACATGAGAAAATACAAGAATTTATAAGAAAAAGAACCTTTCAAGAAAAAATTGCACAAAGGCTGAAAAGCCAGTATTTATAAGGCTTTGAGAGGATATGAGGAGATAAAATGGAGAAAATAAAGGTACTATTTATTTGCCACGGCAATATCTGCCGCAGCACTTTATCCCAATTCACTTTTCAACACATGGTCAACGAATGTGGTCTATCATCTTATTTCCACATTGATTCTGCAGCCACCAGCCGTGAGGAAATCGGTAATTCGCCTCATCCGGGAACTGTGGCAAAATGCCGGGAAATGGGGATTCCTGTGCTTCCCCATCGGGCAGTGCAGATGACTAAAAATGATTATCAGACATATGATTATCTGATTGGTATGGATGACTGGAATATCCGCAATATGATGAGAATACTGAAGGATGACCCTGAGCATAAGGTATTCAAACTGTTGGATTTTTCCGGGAGTGGAAGAGATATTGCGGACCCCTGGTATACAGGTGATTTTGATAAGACATATGAAGATGTGAAAGAAGGATTAGATGCTTTTTTTAAAAAATTGAAAACAGAATATGGTTGGGAATAGTTTTAGATAAGGTTACAGGACATCTTTCTGTGGGGTTCAAATGGGAAAGATGTCCTGTTTCTGTCGTTTTTCCAGAATTTTGATATCGATAAGATGAGCAAAAAACGGAACAAAGTTATTTTCCTATTTCATCTATCTTGAGTAGTTTATTGATTTTTCCGATATGTTCCTGAAATTCACCGGTTTGTGCGGCATATTGTTCCATTTTCTGGATTTGTGTACGGGCAGAAGAGGTGTCCGCGGTTGTAACAAAGGCCTTATAGAGAGAAGCTGCTTCGAAGTATTTTCCGACAGCTTTGCATTGCTGAATAGTTTTGCTTTGTGATTTTCCCAGTTTGGAATCATCGACGCTTATATTTAATAAAGACATATAATCTTCATCTTCAAGGTAAGAAAGATAGTATTCTTCTGTGTAATAAGAAGGTTCATAATCGTATTCTTTTATTTGCTGTATACCACTGGCTGTAATTAGAATAAAGGACAGTGTCAAAATTACAGTCAATATTCCGAGAATGATTTTGAGAATAGAACGTTTTTTCATTATTTACCCAGACTCCTTTCCAGAATTTCTTGTTGCTTGGTAGCGGAAAGATTGGGAAGTTCTTTCGCTTCTTCCGGGGTAAGTCCGCCATAGGTGGAAAGAATGGCAGTGGCTTGATTTTGTATTTTTTGTATGATTGCCATTTTATCTTCTGTAAGGCAGAGATCTTTCCGATATTGAAAATTTGGCTCCACATTAAATATAGAATCCAGATTATCAGTTATTGAACGAACGGTATGTGGAAGATTTTCATCATCAAAAGCATAGCCATAAGATTCATCTAAAGGATTAGCTAATTTGCGAAAAAGGGAAAAATAGCTGTCTGCTACATAGACCACGGCATCATACTCCTGAAATTCGTCCAGAGAATACAATGAATTTCTGTTGAAATATCCGCTGAATCCGCAGTAGTCTTCATTTTGTAAATAGGTATTCAGGTTTTCTTGGTGCTCCTCCATATGAGAATACAGATCTTTTTGGAGAATAGAATGTGCGATATCCCAACTGGAAGCGGTAAATATTACCGCCGCTATGTTAAGTACCAGTAATACAAAAAGTACAACCAAAAAACCGGTCATTTTGGCAAAATGGTTAGATTTTTTGAATACTTTTGCCTGGGTTTCCTGAAATTCTTTGTGGTAATGCTTCATATCTGCCTGATGTTTTTTTGCAAATTCATTTGGTTTTCCGCAAAAAGAGCAAAATTCATCTTCTAACCCCATAGGGGAACCGCAATAGGGACATTTCATATTGTTACTCCTCCCATTCTTTTGTTAATTTAGAATAATATTTTTCACACTGTTCCAATGAGAGAAAACCATCTTCACAGCATTCTTCGTATACTTGTTTTTGTTTTTGCGGAGAAATCCGCATATGATCTTCTAAAAAAGCGGAAGCATCTTTTTGCAAAAGAATCAGTTTTTCTTTGTCTTCAGGAGGCATTTGTTCCAGATCGTTTTCCAAAATGGACTCCGATGATAATTGTAGGGCACAGTAAAATCCATATGCCCAGTCGCTTTCGGAAATTTCCTCTGTTTGTGCTTCTTTAAGTAATAGTTGGATGTATTGATGATATCCATAGTAGTAATAATAAATTTCATGTTCCCACCGGAAAAGGGCGTCGGAGCCTTTTTCTTCATATAAGGGGACTAAATAATTATAGACAGCGTCATCGTTTCCTTCTTCGTATAATTTGTCAAGAATAGGAAAATACTTTTCTTCGAATTCACGGGCGTCCTGTTTGGAATTCAAAAGTGTTCGATCTGTTATGATCTGGTGGGTTTTGCTGATCAGTTGAACAGCTAAAAACAAGCCGGCACAGATACCTACCACGATCAGTACAATTTTTAGTGCAAACAAGCTGTGTTTTTTCACTTGTTTTTCATATGTTTCCGAAGGAAGTTCTTCCAGATCTTCTGTGTTTTCCCGGAGCTTTTCTAAGTTATCCATATATTGGGATTCAGCGCCTACCAGGTTTGTTGTGCCACAATAAGGGCATTTGGGTTCCGTGTCTTCAAATTTTGCACCACAATTTCTACAATACATAGTCATTCCTCCCATTTGCTGATATTTATTATATCACAGGAGATTTAGAAACACGAGTGTTTTTTGTCTTTTGAGAGGGATTGAGATTGAAAATTAATCGTGTTATACTGGATAACAGTGTAAAGTGTTTCAACAGGGAGGTTTATGAAAAATGGAAAAGGAGATAAAAGAGAAGGCAGAAGTTCGTCAGGGAGATATGACAGAGGGACCGATTTTAAAGCAGTTGATTATGTTTGCGCTTCCCTTATTTATCGGGGCTTTATTTCAGCTTATGTATAATATGACAGATAGCATTATACTGGGCAAATTTGTGGGAGCAGATGCGTTAGCAGCTATTGGAGCAACGAATACAA
>JAXEUM010000056.1:0-2921 GCA_034114925.1 Oliverpabstia sp. | reverse complement strand
AGATGAGGTTAAGGAAAACACCGTCCAAGAGGTTAGAAAGGCGTTACAGGCGAATATAGAGGCTATACAGAGGGCTACAAAGCTTCTTGAGAAGCAGTCTGATACACTTACGAGCGTGATGAAGCAGAAGATCCGGGAGCTTGAGGAAAGTAAGAACAGTTTTTTTAGATATGAGGGCTTGAAGTTGTACCTGTTTTGGGGCGGTATGGTCTGCAATATTTTAGTGTTTCTTATGCTGTTGTATGGTATGATTAGTAAGTAAAAAGAAATCGATAAATTAGAATTTGACGGGGAGGTCTCATGAGGACAGAATATAAACACAATCCGCCCATTCCATATAGTCTGCATGATATGCGGGTCAAAAAGATTATAATTCAAGATAAAACAATAGTCCTTGAATTCGAGGACGGATATGAAAAACTTACAGAACCTTTTGAACAGGTCGAGGGAAACATCACAATCGAAGGTGTGGATTTTGATTGTACCTGCGTTATGTTGCAGAGCAAATGGGGAAACTATGGAAAATTCAACGGTGAGAAATTAGAACTGGAACGCTTTATAAAGAGATACAAAAACTATAGCTTTGAAATTGTAGATGAATTATACGGGTATAATCAAGTATTGTATTCTGGTTATTTATCTATCTTAGAAACAGAAGATTTAGTTCAAATGGACATTTCAATTTACTTTACGGGCAAAATTATTTACGATACAAAAGAGTAACAAATTCTAATTTTCAATTTTACAAGTTGGAATTATTCTTTACTATCCATCCACATTAAAACCTTCTTACAATTAGGACAATGCCATGCAGGACTTTCTATAACTGATGTTTTTAGGCTAATGCTTTTTTGCGTAAAAAAGCCTTTTATTCCAGTTTTCCAGTTTTTTTCTTCATCAGAAGTAAATTCGTACCAATGCCCACCACCTTGTCCTATACCTTGAACAGTTCCCTGTTCCATTTCCATTCCACAATCTAAACATTTCATATGCTACTTTCACCTCCACGTAAATTCTTTACATAAGTCTGCTTATCAGGTTATATGCTGTGGCTACATAGACGAAAATTGCGATGCCTACAAATATCATAGCATCTTTCTTCGCACCCTTATCATAACACTCCTTTGCATTTGTCAAAAAAGTTAATCCCATAAATACAAACATAATCGGTAGTGTTATATTAGTAGAAACTATGTTCATCAGTCCCAGCGAGCCAAAAATGATAGTTAATACGCTAAATATTGCTTTCCATATACGCATACATAGTCCTCCTTTACAAATTCATATTCGTTCAAACGACAAATATCTCGTTCCTTGAAAAGTCAGCCTGCCAGTATCACCTTCTACAAGCATTCCATATTCTGTTCCAGAAACGCAAAGCTCTATTCTGTCTCCACTTTCCACCAAAAACGTCACATAATACGAAGTGCTGGTTGTAGTATGGAATCCGTGTGCACTGCTCAAATCACCTACATTTGCATGTTGATGATGCGTAATGTTTTCTCGCTTTGCAGCAACGACAACTGACACTGTTAATCTAGGTGACTGATTATTCTTATTCCATGTGATAATTCCTCTCACCAAAGAGAAAATAATGATACCAACCACAATAATAAACATGATTGGAAACATAACGTTTATCAATTCAAGCATCTCAAACGCCCTCCTCGTGTCACCAGATTTTTTGTTTTGGAAACTTCTAATTTTCAATTTTACAAGCTGGGATTTTATTATCGCTTACTACTCTATATCGTCATCATGTTTATTAGTAAAAAGACTCCCAACAAACATTCTCACTCCCAGTCTTACGTTTTACATAAGAAAGGTAGTCATACACCTATATGACTACCCTGACTACTAAGCTCTATTGTTCTCTTTCTGATTATTTCTCTTAAAATAACCTAACATTACGATCAGCATTAATGCAACTGAGGCAATCATTACATGCAATTTTATATCTGTGCTGTCCCCTGTTTGTACCTGTTCTGCCGGTTTTGATGGTTTTGAAGGTTTTGAAGGATTGTCAACCTTCTTATTATATGAATTGTAAAACATTAATTCTCCATACTTCTTACCATCATTTTTTTCTGCAATTACTTGTGGAACCAATTTCCCATTTTCTCCGTTTTTGATATAAACAGCTATAATATAAGAACTTCTATCATATGTATAATTTTCTTTATCCTTACTTGTTTGAACCAAATGATAACGGTATACTCCGCCATGCTGGAACTGCAATGAAATCATCTTTTCCGCATTATTACCATCAAGTACAAAAACATGTCTGTCGTTATCAGAATCTCCCGGCATAGGAATGCCTATGTCTAATGCACGAAATTCATAAGTTCCAGTAAGATCAATTCCTTTTTCATTGCTATTTTCTTCAAAATTTTGCTTAACTGTTAACGGAACCTCTACTACATTTGACGCAGCTAAAACTTTATCAGCAGGAAAACACAAGAAACCAAACAATAGAGCAGCTAACACAAGTATCTGTCTATTTTTCTTCATATTGCGGTTCTCCTTTTTCATCAGCAGTATTTTCTAAAATTCTTCCAATTAGAAGATGTCTGCCGTTTGTACTCTCTGAAGTACAAGTAGATAGCGTTACATATCTTTCATTATCATCAAAAGATGTTTTCTTCAAATATTTTGCGTGTTCTTTAGGTCAGTTTACAAGGAACTACACGCAGACCGTGAAACGGGCTGCTGACAACAAACGGCGCTATGCTCCCGGCTGGGTGCATAGCACCTGTTTGTTGCGGGGGTTTCCAAACGGGGCCCGCCCCCCTTTCGCCACACGACTTTGCGGAGCAAAGTGTAGTGTGTTATACGCTCTGTCGGCGTTGCCCTGAAAATACCGTTGCCGCCGGGGAGGGCAAGGGCATTTGACGCGGCAGGAAAGCAGGGCTTTGTTTGGG
>JAXEUM010000055.1:0-17770 GCA_034114925.1 Oliverpabstia sp. | reverse complement strand
CTGAAAAGTTTTCTCTTTATGATAACTTGAACCCTAATTCTATTTATAAAAATCGAAAAAATATTGGCTGTATCTATCTGGGCAGTGGAATAGGTGACGCTTTTATTCTGGATAACACCTTATATAGAGGCACATCTAATTTCAGCGAGTTGGGCCATATTGATGTAATAGACCCTGATGAGCTGCTCAATAAGATTAATAATAAAAATATTGAAAATGACTACTGCACATGTGGCGGTCATAATTGTCTAGAACATAAAATACGTAAAAATGTATTTAATATGGATATAAATGAATTCAAATCATATACAGCCGGTGACCTCAAAAAAAACTTTTACCAGCTAGATAACCCGGATATCAGATTAGAAATACTGGCTTTTTATATTAATCAAGCCATCAAAATAGCTACTAATTTATTAAATTTGGACTTAATTATTTTAACGGGGAAACTAACACAGTTTAAAGAAGACCTGGAAAAATACCTCTATAATGAAAAGTCAAAAAATACTATCGGTTACATAAATTCTGACTGTTCATTAGTCACGTCTACCTACGGTGCATTAGCACCTTCTGCCGGTGCTGCAATATTGTCTGCATTGCCGGAAAATAATGAATCTGTTATTTGGTATTAACACTAGCAGACGGGACAATCTACATAAGTGGATTAATTTCGTTTCTATATTAGCTTCCATGCCATATAAGCCATACTACTACTTTATTTTTTAATAGATGCTTTCGACACTTCAACTCCCCCGCCCCTCATTCATGAGGGGTCTTAGAGGCTGGCTCTTTGTTAATAATCGGGGGAAAATATTTTTTGCCACAGGACTTAGTTCCTGTATCTCTTTGTCTAAAAAACAAAATTTCATTTGTGAAATGAAAATACGGAGTATTTCTTGTACTAGATAAGCCACTAACCCAAGAAACACTCCGTACCCCATCTCATATTTTTAATCATCAGGATCTTAATCAATATCCTTTTTATTCCCTATAGTCCCACTGCTCTCCCGCACTGCTTTTTCTACTTCATTTCTAAATGATTGAAATGCCTCCTGTATTTCTTTATTGATTTGAGGATCAGATTTCTTTAAAAACTCCTCATATTCCTCATGATTCATCTCCGTTACCTCCACCCCTTTTACCTGATAGACAGTATCCATGACCAGCTTAAAGATATTTTCCTGTCCAACTCCAACAATTGTTTTAGTATAGACTCTTTTCAAACATTTCTTCATATCGACATTATACATATTATTGCGAAGCATACTTTTCCTTGGTCTTTTCAATTCTAGCTTGTAAACCGAGTCAACAATCAATTCATTCAATTCTGACATAAAATCATTGATTTCCCCATCACAACTGATACCGAGTATTAAGAGAACCTTATCCGAAACAGCCTTAAATTCCTCATCCGTTAACTCCTGTCCCTTTGGCAAGGGAATCCGTTTCACCATAAGCGGTATTATATTAAAGACGCCAAAATATAGCTGCATGAAAATTAGATGCGTCTTTACCTTTGTATCAAGCCACAACTTATGAGTCATGATCTTATCCTCGAATTGATGAAAGAATGTCCCGAACTTATCTTGTGAAAGAAATATGCGGGAATATTGAATATGACCATCATGCGGGTCCGGTAAACCATATATCTTTAACAAATTCGAAATCTCTGTATCATATTTACTGCTGTTTTTTATCTTAATTTCTTCCTTAAAAAGTTCCTTTTCAAGAAAATGGAGCACGTCCTGCTCACTATTCATTCTCTTCTCTACAATGACACCAGCAATTCTTGTGCGTTCTTCCTTCTTTTTCAGAAACGTGGAAGTAAAAAATGCAACAATCAACCCGCAGATCAGAGTACTGATAACGGTAGTAATGTTGGTCCATACAAATTCAGGAATATTTAGAAACATGTTGTCCACTGCTGCTCTCCTCCGTTTTAATGCGAAATTCTCCTTATGTTAGGTTAAATATAGGATATGGTGCAGCGGATGTCAAGACGGAGCGAGGGGATTCTTGTAGAACAGTGGGGGGGCACTCTTCTATTGCGGAAGGGAATGGGCAGATTTTGCGCTTTAAGGATAAAGGGGAGGAGGGGGAAGTACTAATAATAACAATTATTTGGAGTTAAATTATTATCTATAAAAAATAGGTCATTACATTATTTGTAATATATCGAAAACAAGAATCATCATTTGAATTTGAATATTCACTGCTATTTGTGAGCAGTTTTAAATAAAAATTAAAATAAATATTTTTACAGGGGGATTAATAATCAAAATGAAACCAGCGTTATTCTGTGAAGGAATCCGATTTCCAAAAACATAATATTTTTAATTATCATAATTTTAAAAGAAAAAGTTGGAGCCTTGGAATGTTATTTTCTACTGAAGGATAAAAAGTGAAAGGTTAATAAACGAACTATGAATTATAAAATGATTAATATTAGAACTGTTATGAATCAAGGAAACAATAAAAGCGGATTGAGTTTTGTAGAGAATGAACATGACATTCCCTTTAAAATCAAAAGAATGTATTTTATTTATAAGGAGGAAGAAGAACTTCAAAAAGGATTTTATCTTCATGAGAAAAGCTGTCATCTCTTTTTCTGCCCTAATGGAAAAATTAATATCAATATTGATAAAGGTGATGTAAACACGGTGGTCTCTCTAGATGATCCTTCTAAAGGATTACTGATTCAATCTGATTTATGGCGTGAAATTGAATGGAAGACAGATGGAAGTGTCTTGTGTATTGCTACAGCAGAACATTATCAGCCACATAGATATAAAAGGGATTATATAGAGTACCTTAAATATTTAGAATCAAAAGATGTGGAATAAGTCGTTGAGTATATTAAGGAAAGGGGATAAGACATGAATAAACATGTGGAAAAGGTAAAGATGTTCAAACTTCCGTATTTTAATACCGAGAATTCGAGTGTTGGCCACGTTGAGATTGAAGGTGGAAAAGATATTCCTTTTGATATTAAGAGATATTTTTATATCTTCGGAGCGGGTAATAAAGGAATGGTAAGAGGCAAACACGCCAATAAAAAATCCAAATTTGTACTTTTCAATATTGCTGGTACAAGTAAGGTAAAAGTAATAGATGAAAAAATGAACAGTAGGGTATATGAATTAAATCACCCATACGATGCGGTTTATCTTCCAGAATTAGTTTGGAAGGAAATGTATGATTTCAGTGAAGATTCTATTTTAATGGTTTTGACAAATGAATATTATGACAATAGCGAATACATTCGAGATTTCGATGATTACGTAAAAATAATTGAAAAGGATTTTAAAGAAGAGGTGATTGAATAATGAACGTTGCTTATTCTATGTTGAAACGAACATTTGAATTACATAAAAGAGAGTATGAGGCGGCTGCTCTTCGTGCTTTAAACTCTGGGTGGTATATTCTCGGAAAAGAAATGGAAACATTTGAAAAACAATTCGCAAGATATCTTGGTGTTAAGCATTGTGTGGCATTGAACTCTGGTACAGGTGCATTAATACTTGCTTTTCGTGCACTCGGAATCAAAGAAGAGGACGAAGTAATTTGTCCTGCTAATGCATATATTGCATCTGTTCTTGGTATAACTGAAAATCGCGGTACTCCTATTTTCGTGGATGCAGATGATTATATGGAAATAGATGCAGATGCAATTGAATCCAAAATAACTGATAAAACAAAGGCAATTCTCCCCGTTCATTTATATGGTCATTCAAGTAATATGGACAAGATAAGAGCAATTGCTGATAGACATAATCTTTATGTCATAGAGGATTGCGCACAATGCCATGGTTCTACATATAATGGAAAACTGACAGGAACTTTCGGGACAATTGGTTGCTTTAGTTTTTATCCGACAAAACCATTAGGCGCATTTGGAGATGCAGGTGCTATTGTAACGAATAATGATGAATTGGCCGAAAAAGTACGTCTACTTCGCAATTATGGTAGCAAAATTAAATATCATAATGAAATTGTCGGTGTTAACAGTCGTATGGATGAAATACAAGCTGCTTTATTACAAGTGGGACTTAAATATCTAGATGAGGGAAATAAAGAAAGACAAAGAATTGCAGAAAAATACCTGGCACAAATTACCAATCCTCTCGTCTTACCCCAGAAGACTGATCCCAAAGTAAACCATGTTTATCATCTGTTTCCTGTGCTTGTTAAAGAGCGTGATCGATTTCAAGCGTATTTAAAAGAATATGGCATTGGGTCAGCTGTGCACTATCCTATACCATCATATATGGCGGAGTGTTATAAAAAATGGGGATATGCATGGGGGGATTTTCCAAATGCCTGTCGATATGCTAAACAAGAAGTTAGCCTTCCTATTTATGCAGGGATGCCGGAAGAAGAAATCGATTATGTTATTAAAATTGTTAATAGATTTGCTTAATAGCATTTAGGAGAATGTACAATGGAGATAGTACCAACAAATAATAAAAATAAGCTTAAGGATATGTCCGGAAATATCGGATTAAGTTCCTCAAAAGAGGATTATGTAGCTAACAAGCTTAAAACAGAAAATTTAAGTCGTGTGAATTATGAGTCAGCAACAGTATGCCCTAAAAATGGAGTTTATGTTAAATATGTAAAAAGAGTACTTGATTTTATAATAGCTTTTTGTGCTCTAATTGTATTCTTACCTATAAATTTAATTCTCGCTGTCTGTACATTATTAGATGTGGGGAGACCAATAATATTCAAGCAAACACGGATTGGAAAAAATGGAAAGGAATTTCAGATTATTAAGTTTAGAAATATGACTAATCAAACGGACGAACATGGAAATCTTCTTCCTGCAAGTCAGCGGGTAACAAAATTTGGTAGATTTGTGAGGAAGTTTTCATTGGACGAACTTATGAATTTCTGGAGTGTTCTCAAAGGAGATATGTCAATTATTGGACCGCGGCCTTTACCACTCTTTTTTGAAGATCGATATAGTGAAAGACACAAGATGCGAAATGCAGTGAAACCTGGGCTTGAATGTCCAAGAATGATTCGGGATGAAAACGTACCAAAGTATCATGAGCAGTTTGAAAATGACATATGGTATGTAGAAAATGTAAGTTTTATTACAGATGTTAAAATGGTAATTCTGCTTTTTAAAATGACATTTGACACAAAGTATCGAAGAATAGGATCCGACGGTGCAAGTTATTTTGTAGGATATGATGATAATAACCACGCAACTAGTCTAAAAAGAATCTGCAAAGAACATCCATATCTTGATATAGAGTACGAAAATGCATCTCTCAATAAAGTTAGCTAAAAATATCTATCAGCAATATTAGCTTTAATAATATTGGTAATAAATGTACTGCCATATTCTTTTATAAAGTCATATTAATAAAGCACCCATAAATGATAATGCAACTATTACGTGTCAGAGGAGAAGTAAGAAGTTGAAAGATAATATACTTAAAAATTTTATAAAACATGGCATTAAGATAATAAACAAAGAAAAATATGAAAAGTATGTTGCCAAGATGAGGGAAAAAGCACAAAATCTTCCTGATTTTACCCTTATGACCAGTGACTGTATGGGAGGTTTAATCTATCATACTTTAGGTAGAAAATTTCTTTCACCAACAATTAATATGAGCATTAAGGATACAGATTTTTTAAAACTGGTATCAGATGAGCCATATTACTATTCGTTGCCAATAAACTTTGTACCTTATAATAAATATCCTATAGGTTATATTGGAGAAGGATCCCGAAAAATTGAACTGCGATTTGAACACTATAATTCAGCAGATAGTGCTCAAAGAAAGTGGAATGAAAGAAAGCAACGAGTTTGTGAAAATCGATTTATAATTATGGCTGATCAAAATTTGAATGACACAGAAATTGCACAATTTAAAGCATTAAAAGTGACAAGGAAACTAATGTTCACGTGGAATCCAGAAAGAGATGACGGTCAAGAAATCTTCTATATAAAAAGCTATGGGAAATCTGTAATTAAAAATTATAGCAAGTTAAATCCAAATGGTTTCAGAGATTATGAAATCTTTTTTGATTTTGTTGCTTGGCTTGGGATGAAAAATGATTTTATGTTGGAATAAAACCAAGTGAGAAGGTGTGGAATAATATGAATTTAACTGACAGGTTTATAGATTGTATTGAATCTTTTATAAACAATGACGATTTTTCAGAAGACGCTATTAAAAAATGTTTTTTTGATTATACAGGTGTCCTCATCTCCGGTGCATATAAGTTAAAAGGCAGACATGAAAATTATATAAAACACTTAGCCTCTAGTGGGGACGCCATAGTTGCTGGAACCTCAAAAACAACTGACGTTTACTCTTCGGCTTTGTTAAATGCCTTAAGTGCCCATGTTTTAGAATTAGATGATGGACATCGTTATGGAATGTTACATCCAGGGGTAACTATTTTTTCAGCTTTGTTGGCTGTATGTAGAAAAGATAAAGTCAAACCACATGATTTTTTTCGAGCTGCAGCAGCAGGATACGAAGCAACAATTAGATTAGCATGCATGGTACAACCTGAACATAAAAAGAAAGGATTCCATGCATCTGCAACCTGTGGAACAATTGGAGCGGCAGTTGCTGTCTCAGTATCCAGAAATTATTCACGCATTGAATTAAAAAATGCAATTTCCGCAGCTACAACTAGTGCATCAGGATTACTAGAAATGATTGATGATGATTCCGAACTTAAACCATATAACTGTGCTCAGGCAGCTGTAAATGGAATTATGGCTGCTAATATGGCAAAGGTTGGGTATAAAGGTCCGAAAGATGCCATAGGCGGAAAACGAGGTTTTATTTGTGCATTTAATGGAACAATAAATTTGCAAAAAATAGAATCCGCTCTTGTAATGGAAAACTGTGTCAACTCAATATACCGCAAATTATATGCATCTTGCAGGCATACACATTCTGCTGTAGAAGCTGCATTAATGCTTCGCACAGAATATGACATTGCTCTTAATGATATTAAAGAAATTATAGTTGCTACATACGATCTTGCTGTTTATGGGCATGACAATACCGAAGTACACAGTATAAGTGCAGCCAAAATGAGTACGCCCTATTCTGTAGCAACTGCTCTTATTTATGGAAAATCTGGTTTAGACGCTTTTACGGAAAAAATGCTAGCTGATTCTTTAGTCCGAGCATTAACACAAAAAGTAAAAGTGATTTCTAAATCGGCATTTACATGTTTGGTACCGAAGATACGCGCCGCTGAAGTCACTATTGAACTTATAAACGGCGACAAGTATAAAAGTCGAGTAAACTATCCTAAAGGTGAACCTGAAAATCCTTTGAGTAATGAAGAGATGGAAAAAAAGTTTACAGAACTTTTAACAGCAGCAAATATGGAGGGTGAATATATAACTAAATTACAAAATTCAATAGTTGAATTACATAATAATTGGAATACATATTTTGAACTTATAACATGTTAACGTAAAATCAATAAAATAGAGGAGGACTTGTTTATGCTTATGCAAGAAACACGAGATTATTTAACTAAAATAGGTATGCCAAATGGAGATGCCTATACCCTCCCATCTTCTCCCTTACGTTTCGAGGACGGTGGACAGTACAGATTTGAAGTACCAGGAATTCAGGGGCCAGGCGCAATGAGTGCTCTATTAAAAGAAGCAGATAATTATGGAATTAGAATTCATAGGATTACTCAAACCAAGGGGATTATGACCCTGACGGATGATGAAATAGACGCAATGGTCGGTATGGCCAAGGATCGTAACGCACAACTAATTCTAGCAATTGGCCCTCGTGCTACGACAGATACTTCTGCATCTGTAAATACTCCCGAAGGGGTTCGGATGGGGTATCGTCTACGCGGACAGGAACAGATTATAAGAGCTGTAGAAGATGTTAAACGCGCTGCCAAACGTGGATGTCGTGGTTTTATGGTTTATGATGAAGGATGTTTGTGGCTTTTGGACAGAATGCGCAAAGATGGTGTGTTGCCAGCAGATTGTGAATTTAAAATATCTGCGCATACAGGCCATGGTAATCCTTGTTCTGCTCGTCTTATGCAGGAACTAGGTGCTAATTCTTTTAATCCGGTAAGAGATATTCAACTTCAGATGCTCTCAGCTATACGGCAGGCCATCTCTATACCAATTGACATTCATACTGAAAATCCAAAATCTACAGGTGGTTTTATACGGCACTATGAAGTACCTGAAATGATACGAATAGCAGCTCCTATTTATCTAAAAACAGGTGGTTCTGTCGCTCAAACACATAGCTGGGATACCACAGCAGATGACGCTAAGAAACGTGCAAAACAAGTGGTTTTAGTAAAACGTATGATTGAACAGTATTATCCAGAAGCAGTCATATCAAAATAAGGAGTATATATGCCAAATGTATTAATCAAAAAAATAAATGATTTTATCCATGAAGCATTGACCACGGTGGGAGTACCAAAAGAGCAAGCGGAAATTATTGCCGATACAATTGTATATGCTCATACTCATGGAAAAGAAACTCATGGAATTACTAGATTACCGATTTATATAAAAAAAATAAAAAGAGGATTAATGACACCTAATACAATACTCAAAAAAACTCAAAACACAGAAGTGATTGCAACAATTGATGCCGGAGATGGATTTGGGCAGGTTGCTGCCTATGACGGAATGAGTTTGTGCATGAAAATGGCAGAAAAGTACGGAATTGGAGCATGTGGAATTAGAAATAGCAACAATTTTGGAGTTGCCGGATATTTTACAGAAATGGCTGTAAAAGAGGAAATGATAGGATTTATTGCAAGTGCTTCAGCGCCTGCTATCGCGCCCACAGGAGGAAATATACCTATTTTCGGAACAAATCCTATCAGTATAGGTTTTCCCACAAAAGGTACAGAAGCCCCTATCATTTTTGATATGGCCACTTCTGAAGTTGCAAGGGGAAAAATTCGACTTGCAGAGAAAAATGGAGAAAAAATACCATTTGGATGGGCTTTGAATCAGGAGGGAAATCCTACAAATGATCCTCATGAAGCACTATTAGGTACAATGATTCCAATTGGCGGGTATAAGGGATATGGTATTGCTATGACAATAGATATTCTTGCAGGATTACTGACGGGTAACTTGTTTGCAGGAAATATAAAAAATCTGAACCACAGTACAGAACTTTCTAAACATGGCCATATTTTAATGGCAATAGATATAAAAAAATTGATGGATTATAGAGAATACTTATGCAAAATAGATCATCTTATATGTGAAATAAGAAAATGTGGTCCTGTCGGTGCAATCAATATTCCAGGAGAACGGAGTGCAAAAGCTGCGGAGCAAAACAAAGAATTCATACAAATTGGAGATAAGGCAGTTACAGAAATAACAAAATTAAAAAAAGAATTGCATCTGGACACAAATTTGTTTGACATTTAAATATAGAGAAAAGGTGAACAAATGAAAGAAAAAAAGAAGATTGTCATTGTCTTAAGTGGCGTTGTTAATCATAGAATACTGCTCAAAAAATTAAAAGAACGTGGATACTATACGATACTAGTCGACTATCTCGATAATCCACCAGCTAAAAGTATGGCAGATGAACATGCCCAAATTAGTACACTAGATATTGAGGCAATTGAAGAATTGGCCATTAAAAGAAATGCTGATTTGATTATTAATTGCTGCACAGATCAAGTTAACGTTGGTATCATGAAAATTTCGGAAAAGCTTGGACTTCCACATCCTTATAGCTATCAGACTGCTCTTGATATCGCCAATAAAGAACGTATGAAACAAATTATGATAGAGAACGGAGTATATACTACCCCATTCTGTTGTATTACTACTCAAGAAGAGGTTGAAAATATTCCTCTCAAATATCCTCTTTATATTAAGCCAGCAGATGGATATGGTTCGAGTGGGGTTACTTGTGTACATAATATTGAAGAGGCAAAAAGGGCTGTGGTAAAAGCAATTAATACCGGACGCAATGGAAAGGTTATTATTGAAGAAGAAGCCAAAGGATTTGAACACAGCGTATATTGTTTTCCCCAAGATGGGAAAGCAAATATTTTGTTGATTGCTCGAAAATATACAGATAACGATAGTGAAGACAAAATTGTTAAATCAATTGCAACAATCGCCCCCGTCAGTTTAACGGAGACCGCAAGACAAAGGATTGAAGAAGCAGCAAAACGAATCGTAAATGCATTTAATCTTGATAATACGCCCATGTTTATGCAGATAATGGTAGACGGGAATAATATAAATGTTATTGAATTTTCTGCTCGTATGGCGGGAGGGGTTAGTTTCAGAACAATAAAACTTGTTACAGGATTTGATTTGTTTGATGCAACTATTAATTCATTTTTAAGAATACCAAATCAAATAAATAGCCATAAATCTGAACAGTTATTTTCTGTAAGTGTTGCATACTCAAAGCCATGTATATATGGAACAATGAAAGGAATTGAAGAACTCATAAACTCCGGTATACTCAAAGAAGCTTGGCTTCCCAGATTATCAGGGGATATCATTAGGAACGGAAGTGCAAATAGTTCTAGAATAGCCTTTTTAATTCATCAGGGAACTAGTTTAGATGATATATTAGATAAAATACAAAAAACATTTGATACAATCGACATCCTTGATACAAGTGGAAATCCACAGCTAATTAAAGAACTACATCTTACAAAAGAGCTAATGCAAGAAAGCGAGAAATAAAAAATGAGACACAATTCATTTCAGCCCGCTGAAAAATTTATTCAGCAGCCGATTAATTTTAATAAATATACTGATCGTAATATGTTACAGTATTGCTTAGGTGCAACCATGTACATGCCAGGTACAAAAGATTTTCTACAACCTATACTCACAAAAAAATATCCTGGATTAACTTCTATGGTTATGTGTTTTGAAGATGCCTGTAAAGAGGAGCTTGTTCCGGCAGCAGAACAAAATGTTCTTAATTTACTAGATGCGTTAAATAAAGAATTAGAAAAAGGCACAATCAAATATACAGAAATACCTTTGATTATTTTTCGGGTCCGTAGCGTTGAACAATTTAAACATTTCACTTCTATGTTAAAACCGGAGCATATTCATCTAATTACTGCTTTCAATTTTCCGAAATTTAACAAAAGAAATGGCGAATCCTATTATTCACATCTTGAAGAATTAAATATAAAGTTTAATGAAATTCTGTATGGCATGCCAATACTGGAAAGTAAAGAAATGGCTTATTTAGAATTACGGATTCCAGAGTTGATGGGAGTTAAAGAAATCTTAGATCGTCACAAACGGTTAGTGTTAAATATACGTGTTGGTGGAACAGATTGGTCTTCAGTATTTGGCGTCCGTAGGGGCATTAATTATACCATATATGACATTATGACTGTAAAAGATTGTCTAAAAGACACATTGAATGTCTTTGCGCGGAATAATGATTATTGTGTTTCAGGGCCGGTATGGGAGTATTTCAGGGCAAATAAGTACATGAAATTCTCTGAACTTCCAGAAAGCATAAATAAATCTTTATTCCGCCGTGATTCACTAATTAATGATGCAGTAGATGGCTTGTTGCGTGAACTATTACTTGACCGTGCTAATGGTTTTATAGGTAAAACAATTATTCATCCAACTCATATTCCGTATATAAATGGTATGTTGGCTGTAACAGAAGAGGTTTACAATGATGCGCTTCAAATAATGGATACTAGTGGTGGAGTCATCAAGAGTGTAAGTGGTAACAAAATGAATGAAATAGGTCCTCATCGTTGCTGGGCAGAAAAAGTATTGATGAGATCGAAAGCATATGGAGTAATTAAAGATGAATCTTGTTATAGCAGTTTATTTGTAACTACTTAAAGTTTAATCTAAAAAGGGGAAATATTATGCTAGAAATTCAAACACCTATTACTGATGAAACAGTGAAAAAACTAAGCATAGGAGATTTGGTTTACATTTCAGGGGACATTTTCTGTGGGAGAGATGCAGTATTACCTAAGATTATAAAGATGACACAAGTAGAAATAAAATTGAGACTTGGCATAGATTTACACGGTGGTGTGATTTTTCATACAGCAGTCAGTGCGGCTGGGGTTGGACCAACCTCTAGTAATAAGTTGGAGATTGAATCCAGTATGGAACCTTTATCAAGAGCAGGGATTAAACTATATCTAGGAAAGGGCGCTATTCATTCAGATACAGTGGAAGCATTGAATAATTATAATGCTATCTATGCAGTAGTTCCTCCAGTTACAGCACTACTTGCTGATAAAACCATTGAACAGAAATTAATAGCATTCCCTGAATTAGGGATGGAAGCACTATACCAACTTAAAGTGAATCATTACCCGGCAATTATTGCCGCTGCACATGGGAGGAGTATTTACTGATGGATGATGAAAAAATCGTAGGATTGGTAAGAGACACTTTAATCGTTGCTGGTACAACATTTAAAGATGATAAAAAAAATGCATATAAAAGAGCTATTCATGTAGAAACAAGTGAAAATGCAAAATGGGTTATGCAGACTATTCTTGAAAATGCAGAAGTCGCTGAAAAAAATTCTAGCCCATTATGTGATGACTCTGGTATTCCTCACTTAGTTTTAGAAGTAGGTCCTAAGACTGTTTTGACAGGTAATACACTAACGGCCATCAAAAAGGGGATCGAAGAGGGATTACGTATAATGCCTGGACGCCCTATGGGAATTATGGGTGGTGATAAAGAAAGAATTGATCAATCAGGCGGATTAGATTCCGATCCTGCTGGTGTAGAACCAGCTCCATTATTGATTCGTCAGACAGAAGAGAATGTACTGCGTCTACATATCATGATGTTTGGAGGCGGTCCGGCTATCCGTGCCAAAACTTATCGTGTTTTTCATAAGCATAATATGCAGGTTGTTCTAGACAAAATAGTAGAGTGGTCCAAGGAAGCAACTGCCCAGCTGGGCTGTACACCGTGTACACTTGCTATCGGCATTGGCCGTTCCCATTATGAGGCAACTTCTATGATGATAGAAGCGCTAGTGGATGGACAATACAATAATCAGAGTGAGATGGAAGAAGAAATCACTAGACGTGTAAATGAAGCAGATATTGGGCCACTCGGATTACATGGAAAAACAACAGTTTTAGCAACTTTTATGAAAGTCGGTCCACAGCGTGCCAGTGGTGTACGTATCGTATGTGTGAGACCATGTTGTTGTTTTGAACCAAGAATTGCAAGTGTGGAGATATAAATGGAAAAAACAAAGATTAAAATATTAATTATAATTGCAGGATTTCGGTTTGGAGTAAGTGGCGGTGTGGCATCTATGCTTTACAATTACTGTAGCCATATGGACACGGAAAAATTTCAATTTGATTATCTGGCTTTAGGATATCAAGGATTCGAACCCTATAGAGAAGAATTAGAAAAAAAAGGAAGTCATCTATACTGTGCAAATGTAGTAACACATGGATGGAAAAGATTTTTTCAATCGGTAATAAGAATTTATAGTTTTTTGCAAAAACATCCTGATTATGATATCGTTCATGCTAATAGTGGTGCAATGCGTCAGGTTTTAATGATGGCTTTAGCTGCACGCTTGTCGGGGTGCAAAGCAATTATTGTTCATTCTCATAGTGCGATGAGGTTGTCAAAAATTAGAAAAGGATTCTATTCCATTCTTAATTATTTGTTTTATTTTTGTACTGACAAATATGTTGCATGTTCAGAAATGGCAGCAAAAAGTATGTTTCCTCATGGTGTAATAAAGAATAATAAATGGTGTTTTCTTCCAAATGCAATAGATGTATCTAAATTTATCTTTGACTCTAACAGTCGTAAGAAAATTAGAAAAGAATTCTTAATTAAGGAAAATGAATTAGTAATAGGACATGTAGGACGATTTAATGAACCTAAAAATCATGAATTCCTGCTGAATATTTTTTATGAAGTTTCAAAACATGATAAAAATGCAGTATTGCTTTTGGTCGGAACTGGAGATCTTTTAGAAACAATAAAAGATAAGGCCAAGCAACTTGGTATATTAAATAGAGTAAAATTTGTAGGACAAAGAAGCGATGTAAATGAACTTTTGCAGGCGATGGATGTTTTTGTATTTCCTTCTTTTTTTGAAGGGTTAGGTATGTCCGTAATTGAAGCACAGGCATCTGGGCTTCCAACTCTGGCATCAGATCGTATACCTATTAAAGAAACTAAGATTACAGATATTATTCAATATTTGCCTCTTGGCAATCAAAGGGAATGGGCTAAAGCAATTTTTGACTTAGCAGAAAAAGGACATACCATAGATAAATCCCAAGAAGTGATTAAAGCAGGGTATGATATCAATTCCGCAACAAATCTTCTCGAAAAAATCTATGTGTCCATGTTATAGAGGGGTGATATTAATGCTGACAGGAAATAAAAGCGAACCTAAACTAAAAAGTAATTTTATTTATAATATTTTATATAGAATTTCAACATTAATTGTACCGCTTATTACAACTCCTTATGTATCTCGAATATTAGGAAGTGAAAACTCTGGAGTATATAACTATACCTACACAATTGCACAGTATTTTGTTATACTAGGTTGCTTTGGATTTGAAAACTATGGGAATCGACAAATAGCAAAGGTTAGAGATAATCAAGAATTGCTTAACAAGACCTTTTCCTCAATCTTTGGTTTACAGATCTGTACAAGTTTATTGGCAATTATATCTTATGCAGGTTATTTAATTTTATATTGTACAGAGTATAAAATGTTCATGCTTATCAGCTCGTTTTATGTAGTAGCAACACTATTTAACATAACATGGGTTTACTATGGATTAGAAAGGTTTAAAAACACAGCAATACGATCGATTGTAATTCGATTTTTAAGTTTGATTTTAATTTTTTTATTGGTAAAAAATAAGTCTGACGTTGATATATATATTACAATACTTGCTATACTGGAATTGGTTAATCAGATTGCACTATGGTTTCATCTATTTAAATATGTACATTTTGTTCCGGTAACTTTGAAAGAAATATGTTCACATATTAAGAGATGTACACTACTTTTCTTTCCTATTTTGTTATTCAACATTTATTCCTTAATGGACAAATTAATGTTAGGTCAGTTTTCATCGATGATAGAAACTGGGTACTATTCATATGCCTTAAAAATTGTTGAGATTCCATTTCATTTTATTACCGCGATTGGAGTAGTAATGCTTCCAAGGATGACAAATCTGATAGCTAATAAACAATATGAAAAAAGTATGTTTTATATTGAAAGGACTTTAAGGTACAACTCCTTGGTTGGATCTGCTATGGCCTTTGGACTAATAGCTGTTAGCAATGATTTAGCTATTCAATTTCTCGGTACTGAATATAAAGCCTGTTCAATATTAATCTGCATTATGGCACCAATGATACTTGTTCGTGCTTGGGCAAATGTTATAAGGACGCAATATTTGATGCCAAATCTCATGGATATACCATATGTTATGTCTCTAGTTTTAGGCGTTATAATAAACCTAATTTTGAATGCACTATTAATAAAATCATATGGCGCAGCTGGTGCGGCTTTTGCAACTCTTATTACAGAATCAACTGTTGCATTTGTACAAATACTTGTGGTGGTAAAAAAAATCCCAATTATCCAATATCTTAAGATTAATATCCCGTTCTTTATAAATGGGATTATTATGCTATTAGTAGTAAGTCTGTTCTATAAGTATGTACATGGATCCATTGTTGCTTTATTCCTTCAAGTATTACTAGGAGGGGGAATATATATTATTTTAAGTTTGACTTATTTAAAACGATTAGGTGATCCGTTAATAGACAAATTGTTGAATATAAATAGATCATAAATGTATTTATGTTTATTAAAAAGACAGATTGACTTGAATTAATAAATTCTGTATGAATATAAAATCAAAAAAGAGAGGAGGAATTGTTTTTGGCAAAGTTAAATTTAAGGTCGGAAAGGCGTATCATTAGGATATCGCCAAAAGAATTATATTGGTTTGTTCTATTGATATTACCGATGAAAACTGTATATATGACTAAGATTGAAGTAATAGATACTCTCTTTTTTTGGGGGGAACTGGCTTTTGATATTATTGTACTTTTTATTTTATTTTTAAGGGAAAAATATAAAATAAACTATTCTGTAATATTTTTTATTTGCTACCAAGTAATTGTATTGGGCTCTACTGTCTATAATGGGGGAGAAATATTAGCCCAAGGTGAACATGCACTAACATTTTCATGCCTTATTCTCTTTATTGACTATATTATACAAACAGATACTAAAAAGGCAATTAGCTCGTTTCTTATGCTGTTTGAATTTCTTGTATACCTTAATTTTATTTTGTTATTGGTTTATCCAGAAGGAATATATCTACTAGGAGGTAGAGGGGTCTGGCTTTTTGGCCAAGCAAATGACTCGACTTTATATTTTACGTGTGCACTGATGATTGCCTTTTTGTATTCATACTATGTAAAAAAAAAGGATGATTTTCTTACATTTAGGTCATTAATACTAACAGTTATTTGTGTTATATCTACAATTTTAACTGATTCATCAACATCTACTGTCGGTATTATATTAATGATGGCAGTTATTTTAGCTTATTCAATTTTCAAAATATCAATCTCTCCTAATTATGGTTTACTTGCAGGAATAGGTATATTTGTTGGTTTTATCATATTAAGACTACAGGAGTATTTTCAAAGTTTCATTGTAAATATATTACATAGAAGCATTACATTTTCTAATCGGACAAGAATTTGGGATTCAGCTTTTTATTATATTGCGCAAAAACCCATGCTTGGATATGGAATGGAATCAAGAATTGATGCAGGCAATCGCTTTTTGGGGAATTCTACACCACATAATAAAATTTTATATACTACGTATCTTGGAGGAATTCTTCTGCTTTTCATATTTATTATTATAATTATTTACACGATTAAAAAATTAAATCAATATAGTAAATCAGCAGCTAAAGCATTTATTACCGGACCCATTATTGCATTGCTCATACAAATGCAATTTGAATCCTATACTCTATTCCCATTTTGGATACCGTTTTTATTTGGCATGTATATTGAGCAAATTGTAAGTTTGAGGGATACTTGATGAACAAAGAACAATATGAATTTTTCAAAAATAAAAAAGTGTTATATATTATACCCCACGAAGATGATGAAGTTAATATGTCAGGTGGAATGATTTACTGGCTTAGCAAAGTAGGAGTATCTACACATATCGTCTTTGTAACAAATGGAGATTATCGTACTTCAGCTGAGATAAGGATTAAGGAGGCATATAAAAGCCTACATGTTTTGGGCGTTAAGGAAGAAAATGTCCATTTTTTGGGATATTCTGATCAGGCTACACATGGTACAGGACACCTCTACCAAAGTGAAAATTGGAAAAGTAGAAATGGAATGGAGTCTTCCTATATTCCGAATAGTATTACTGTACAATTTGGAATTAAAATACTGCAACCTCAACTCTTTACGAAGGATAATTTAATAAAAGACATAATACATGTAATCGATGAAATTCGACCTGATATAATATTTGCAGTGGATTTTGATTCGCATGCAGATCATAGATCAGTTTCATTATGTTTTGATGCAGCTGTTGGTAAAATTATAAAAAATAATGTTTTCTATAGGCCAATTATATATAAAGTATTTGCATACCCCACCGCTTATAAAGGGTATAAAGATTTTTATGGAGAAATATTACCAGATACAAAGTTCAATATTGAGAAT
>JAXEUM010000054.1:0-5644 GCA_034114925.1 Oliverpabstia sp. | reverse complement strand
TGGCATTCCAGCGGAAAAAAGATCCATACGGATTTGATTATTCAAACAATACACTTGTAATCAATGTTCGAAGTCAGATGAGTAGCTTGGCAAAGAACTCTGATACCCTATTCGAAAGAACCTTTGCAGAAGCACAGAATTTACATATGAGATACCCTGAAATGGTTCTTGGAGAGGTATATCTCATACCAATTAATGAGTACGACGATGACGCCGTGAAAAGAAATGAGGTCGCCTTCAAACAACATCAGACTGATGTTGAAAAATATATAAGCTTTTTTGATTCTATTAATGGGAGGCAGTTAAACGATCCTGCTTATATGTATGAAAGGTGTACATTACTTGTAGTCGACTTTAGTGAAAGAAATCCACGGCTATTTAGAAATAGCGAGGAATTGAAGGCAGCAGGTGTAATATCAAGACGTTTTCAAATTGAATATGCAACGCTTGGATTTGATGATTTTGTAGACGACATTCTTCATGTTTATGCAACGCGTTATGATATTAATAATCTCATGGGATAAAATATGAAACAAGCTCTTCAAAAACTATTAGAAGAGTTGTGCCGATAGTGACATGATTAAAAAAGGAGATAAATTTTTAATACTAAGATACAGCAATGGTATATATGATTGTATCAAGAATCACAGAGCTGTACTTGATAACCTTGGGTATTGTTGGTTTGGTAAAATTGGTGTAGCACCAGCAGAAAGGGCGTTGGAGGAGAAGTTAAACCCTCAAAACCCACTGGTAGTGTTATATTGCCAAGGGGATGCTTTTGTGTGCAAGTTACTTGACATCTCTACTTCAAAACCAAATGAAGGGTATCCGGCCTACTATCAGAAGTTTTTATATGACAGAAACATCAACCCCAAAATGTACTTTAAACTTGGCTCGTTAGAAAGAGTGCCGAAAGATGTGTTCTCTAAGTGCATATCATTAAGTAGTAAAAGACCGATTGCCGAAACAGTTTCAAGATCGATGGCGTCCTTTTTCTATGGAGAATACCCTCTTGAGGATGTGGTAAAACCAGTTGTTCCTTCTACCCCGAAAAAGAAAATGCCCAAGAAGATTCCAAAGCCAAAGAAAAATGCAGCAATTGATACGCGATCATGCATTTATATGGACAATAGAGTTTGCACAAATAAGCGCTGTATAAGCTTTGGCTATGAATGTGAAAGACCGAGCTTTTGTGCAAAACAAAAGCCAAGAGTGATAGAAGAATGATATTGAATAAAACTGTGACACTCGACGAAAATTCGAAGAGCATTCAATACCTGTGTAATAGGGACAAAAGATTAGCGAAAGCAATAAAACTTATCGGCCCCATATCCTACCAGCCACATGAGGATGCATATGGCTTTTTAATTCACGAAATTATTGAGCAGATGTTGTCGACTAAAGTATCGAAAAAAATGTACGAGCGTTTACTGGACTTGTGCAATGGAGAAATTATTCCAAATGTTGTGCGACAACTAACCGATGATCAGATTCGAGGAATTGGCATTTCCAATTCTAAAGTCTCATATATACGAAATCTTACAAATGAAATAATTGAAGGCCGACTGAATTTGAGTTCTCTTCAAGTATATACAGATAGAGAAATAATGGATGCCCTTTGCTCTATCAAAGGTATAGGTAGCTGGACAGCTAAAATGTACTTGATTTTTGTTTTGGACAGACAGGATGTTCTACCGTTTGAAGATTATGCTTTTTTACAGGGGTATAAATGGCTCTACAAGACAGAAGATACTTCTAGAAAAACAGTAGAAAAGAAATGCAAAAAATGGAAACCATACTCTTCAATTGCAGCTCGATATATGTACAAAGCCCTAGATATGGGACTTACGAAAAAAGAGTTCCATTTGTTTAAGGAAATGTGAAAAGTATGTAGGATAGGCGATATATGGTGATGAGTTTAGAAGAAAAAAAGGTTTGGGGGATACACACCCTGAATGACAGTTTGTTCTTATCAAAGAATTTGATAGCTATTGGCTGGAGAGAATTTGGTGATCTTACAAAGGTTGAAGGAACCCGGGATGCATTTAAGGCACATTACACCGAGGTGTATCCGGACGTAAAGAAAGGGCAGATCCCAACTTCGTCAGGCATGCTATACCGTTTCCTTTACGAGGCACAGGTCGGTGATTATGTTGTGTTCCCGTCGAAGATTGACAGAAAGATCAATATCGGAACCATAGAAAGCGATTACTACTTCGAGGATGCTGATGGCGAGTATGTCCAGAGACGCAAAGTAAAGTGGCTTAAGCATGTACCACGCACGTCGTTTTCTCAGGGTGCATTACATGAGGTTGGCTCAGCCATGTCTTTCTTTAGTGTAAAGAACTACGCTGATGAATTGTAACCGGTAAACCACCCGTGCCTACCCTGAATCCTTGAAAAACCGTAAAATACCATATACGGGTTTTCAAGGATTTTTAGTATGGGAGGAAATGTATGAACGAAATGGTCAAAATTCAGCATCAGCAATGGGCACGGGACTTAGACGATCAGAGGCGAAGCGGATTAACGCAGCGTGAGTGGTGTCGGATTCATGGAATCAGTATTCACACCTTTGAATATCGGTGTAGGATTGTTCGGCAAACGATGGAAAATCTGCTGTCCGAAAAGCAACCTTCCGTTCAGTTTGCAGAATTGGATGTTCAGCCGAGCGTTCCAGAAACATCCGGTATTCGTATTCAGGCTTTTGGGATTTCTGTAGAATTCTTTCCAGATGCAGATTGCAATCAGATTAAAACTGTGATGGAGGTTCTTTGTCATGCTGCAAAGTAGTCGTTTTAAGAGAATCTACATTGCCTGTGGATACACGGATTTAAGATATGGAATTGATGGACTGGCGGCAACCGTTCGAGAGCGATTCAACCTGAATCCTTTTGAGACAGACATACTGTTCCTTTTCTGTGGAAGACGAAATGACCGAATCAAAGCTTTAGTCTGGGAGGGGGATGGATTTCTGTTACTGTACAAAAGGCTGGAAGATGGAAAGTTCAAATGGCCCCGGAAGACGGAGGATTTGGAGGAAATTAGCGAAGAGCAATTCCGGTGGCTGCTTACCGGGCTTGATGTAAATCCCGGCATTCGCAAAGTGGTTCCGCCAAACTGGGTGCTATAGACATCTTCTATTTTTGCCCCTAAATACATTGCGTAAAATGATGGATGAAAAAGGCCGAAAGGCTTTTTTTGCTTGGGCAAAATTGGTATAATTAACCCATGGAAAAGTACACGAAAGAACAACTGAATGCAATGGACAAGGAAGCGTTAGTTCAGCTTCTATACAACACTCAGCAGCTGCTGGAAACATTGGTGAAACAGAATCAAGAACTCACGGAAACGATAGCACTGATGAATCAGCGACAATTCGGAAGGAAAAGTGAGAAGAATTTGGTCACGAAAGACCAGATTACCATTTTCGACATGGGCGTCAATGAAGCGGAAGTTACCGCCTCTGGTCAAATTCCCATGGAACCATCGATGGAAACGGTGGTTGTCCAGGAACACAAGAGAACCAAGAAGAAAGGAAAGCGTGAGGAGGATTTATCTCGTTATCCGGTGACCGTCGTTCGACACGATCTGGATGATGAAGAACTCCGGGAGAAATTTCCGGAAGGATACACCGCGCTCCCCGATGAAGTGTACAAGAAACTGGAAGTAAAGCCGGCAACCTTCATTGTAAAAGAACACCACATTGCGGTGTACAAAGGAAAAAACGGCAAAATTGTTAAGGGCGAACATCCCAAAGAAATGCTTTCCAATAGCATCGCCTCGCCATCACTTGTAGCCTTCATTATGAATGCCAAGTACACCAATGCCGTGCCGTTATACCGGCAGGAGCAGGAACTGGAAAGAAATGACATCCGAATCTCCCGGCAAAATATGGCTCACTGGGTCATCATCGCTGCGGAAAGATATCTGTCGCTTCTATGGGATAGATTGAAGAAGGAAATTACCTCCTGTTCTGTTGTTCATGCGGATGAAACGCCGGTATATGTGGTCAAGGATGGACGAGAGGGAATGCACAAAAGCTACATGTGGGTGTATCGAAATGGCGGACTTCAGGATAACCATCCGGTAGTCCTCTATGACTTCCAACTAACGAGAAAGAAGGCGGCCCCTGGAAAATTCCTGGATGCTTTTACCGGAACATTGGTGACGGATGGATACCAGGTATACCATTCGCTGGAGAAGGACGCTGAAACCCAGTTCAAAGTGGCCGGATGTTGGGCTCATGCCCGGCGAAAATTCGCCGATCCCGTGAAAGCCATGGGGCTGGAGAAGGCGAAGAACACGGTGGCCTATGAAGCTTTAGGACTAATCCAGTACATCTACCGGCGGGACAACGAACTGAAAGATTTGAAGCCCGGTGAGAGAAAACGGAAACGAAAAAGCCTAATTCGGCCGCTTGTGAATGATTTCTTCCGATGGATTCGAGAGGTGCAACCGCAGGTCAGCCGCACCTCGGAAACGGGAAAGGCACTAACCTACTGCTTGAATCAGGAAGAATATCTTCGGGTATTTCTGGAGAATCCGGAAATACCGATGGACAACAATGCGGCGGAGCGAGCTATTCGGCCGTTCTGCGTTGGAAAGAAGAACTGGAAATTAATCGACACCATCCACGGAGCCGAAGCCAGTGCCATCATTTACAGCATTGTGGAGACCTGCAAACTCAACAATCTGAATATCTTCTACTACATTTCGCATCTACTGACCGAGATTCCGAAACACATGGACGATACGAATCTGGATTTTCTGGAGGACCTGCTTCCATGGTCGGAGAAGCTTCCGGAAGAATGCAAAAAGCGGATTGCCGAGATGAAATAGCCTTGCCAGCAGCGATGCTGGCCTGGTTGAAATGCGGAAAACAAAGAACGAGGAATTCTCGCAAGAGGTTCCTCGTTTTCTTTTGTTCTTTGTTTGTAAAGGCACGGGTGGTTTACCGGTTACGATGAATTCCTGTCTGCACTGGATAAAGACTTTAAGAAGAAAGTTGACGATGATGTCGAAGACGAGACAGTTGGCGCGACAGCTGAAGATATCATTGAGAGCACTAAAGATTTTGTGCTTAAAGAATTAAGCAAAAAGCTCAAAGGATATGATCTTGAAGAATTCATAGCGGATCTACTACAGGCGATGGGGTATCGAACTACGGTTTCTCCGCACGGCGGTGATAGTGGCATAGATATCACTGCATATAAAGATGAGCTGCCGCCAAGAATTCTGGTGCAGGTCAAAAGTGGCGATGGGAACATCAAAGAAACTACAATCCAGTCTCTGAAAGGCGCAATGCGAGAAGGTGACTACGGCTTGTTTGTCACATTGGCTGATTACACAAAGAATGCTCGGAAGTATCTCGAGGGTGTGCCGATCATCAAGGGTATTAACGGAACCGAGCTTGTGGATCTGATCCTGAAATACTACGACGATCTCAGCGACAAGTATCAGAAGATGATTCCGCTGAAGATGGTATACATCCCGGTGCCGAGGGAAGAAGAATAAAATGATATGAGAATTGTGGACGGTTAGATTGCTGGCCGTCTTTTTTATTGACAGAAATATTTTTGAAAAGAAATGCACTTGACAAATCGCATCAAAAATGTAAAAATATAATCGAAATATTGAGAAG
>JAXEUM010000053.1:0-11001 GCA_034114925.1 Oliverpabstia sp. | reverse complement strand
TGTAGAGCCGTATACGAGACCCGTACGTACGGTTCAATGAGAGGGAGATAACTCTTGCAGTTATTTCTCTACTCTATTTCTTAACCTGAAAAGGAGGGTGCCAGGTAATAAGATTATCACCTGGCACAATTATGAAAAAGTTTATCAAAAAAGTAATTACTCAAACTATCTTATCGATGATATTATTATAGAATATATTCATGAAGAAATCATGTTATGGAAGTGAATGTATTTTAAAAGAAAAATGAACAAATTGTGAATGGAATTGTGAAAATAACCACATAATTTTCAGAGAAGATATTGCATAGAGCAGGAGGAATGAGAATGAAAGTGATAGAATATCTGGAAGAACAGAATATTCATCCGGGATTGCTCCGGGATGTAGAAAAATTTCGCGAAAAATATCCGGTAGACCAGGAAGCAGCATATCGTGTGGTAATTCCCACCATGCCCTTTTTTGGAAAAGAAATTTTAGAAATGGGGATTGCCGCCTTACTGCAGCAGGAAAATCTTTTGCTTACCGGATCTAAAGCTACGGGAAAAAATGTACTGGCAGAAAATCTGGCGTGGATTTTTGGCAGACCCTCTTATAATATTTCCTTCCATGTGAATACAGGAAGTGCAGAATTGATCGGAACAGATACATTTGAAGATAATCAGGTGAAATTGCGAAAAGGAAGTATTTATCAGTGTGCCGAGTATGGTGGATTTGGAATTCTGGATGAAATAAATATGGCAAAAAATGATGCTGTGTCCGTTCTTCATGCTACATTGGATTATAGAAGGAATATTGATGTTCCCGGTTATGATAAGATAGAACTTCATGAAGCAACCAGATTTATCGGCACAATGAATTATGGATATGCCGGCACAAAAGAATTAAATGAAGCGCTGGTATCTCGTTTTATGGTTATCGATATGCCGGAACAGACGATAGATACATTGGAAAAAATTTTGCATCAGATGTTTCCGGATGGGAAAAAAGAAGCGTTAGAGCAGTTTATGGGACTTTTTATAGATTTGCAGGTAAAGGCGGAAAATGGAGAAATTTCCACAAAGGCTCTTGATTTGCGAGGACTTTTAGCATCTCTGAAAACCATACGGCAGGGATTGGCGCCATGGAAAGCAGTGCAAATGGGTGTAATAAATAAATGTTTTGATGGGTTTGAAAAAGAAATTGTGGAAGATGTGGTAACTACTCGTATTCCGGAAGAATGGACCTGGGAAAATGTTTTTTGATCGGAAGGGGTAAAAACAGAGGATAGTTCTATTGGGAGAGGAGAATGGAATGGACGAGAGAGAGTTGGAGATTTCCAACCGGATGAAAAATCTGATCTGGACGGTATGCGGTGATTATACGTTAGATGCCAGACCGGATGTGGAGGGATTTCTACGCTGTAAATATCTTGCTCTTTATGATGGAATCAAACAGGGTGCGTTTGCAAAATATTTTGACAAGGATGCTTTGAGCCTATATTTGGTAAAAAAGGTTTATTTGCAGGCGGATGAGAAATGTCTGATGGAGGTTGCCCGATTGTGTATGGAGGAGGCAGTGGGGCAGAAGATTGCTTCTGAGAGAAAAGGTGTGGACAGTATTCGCCAAAAAGCTTATGAATATGTCCTGGAGCATGATATGGAACGTCTTTTGCGTACAGAGTTGGGACGATTAAAAATAGCTCTTATGCAGAGAAAACTGACAGGAGATATGTGGGCACAGAAACGGTTGGCTCAACGGATGGACAGTCTGTATGAATTGCATCAAGCAAAGGATACCATGGAGGTTATCCGAAAAATAGATACGTGTTACAATGAATGGGAAGATCCGGACTTTGTAAAACGACATGGCAATCTGGACAGAGTACTTTCTGTTACGATGGAAGAGCTGGCAGAGAATAACTGGAGAGATTTTCTTACAGAAGAAATGTATGAAGAAAATCTGGAAGCATATCTGGAACAAATCGGAAATCAGGTGACAAATACCCGGGAAGAAAAGGAAAAAGGAGAGAGAATAAAACCGGGACAGAAAAGAATTCTCAGGGTGACAGAGGAAGATCTAAAAAAAGTTTACACTTATATTGAATTGAATTTTGGGAAAACCTATTTGAATCCGTTGGAAGAGAAGAAAATAAATTATCAACTTTGCCGTGGGATACATGGCGATTGTGGACTTTATTTTACAGATGGGATTTTAGCCAATCCGGTTAAGAGAAATTATCAGTTGGAATACGCAAAAAAGCAAAGAGATAAAAATAAATATGCTTATTATGATAATCATCGGATCGTGAAAAGAAATATCAGTATTCTGACAGGAATTTTAAAAAAATCTATGGCTTTGCGCCAGGAACAGCAGGAAATTATTACAGACAGAGGAATTTTAAAACCGCAAAGGCTCTGGAGAGTAGGGCGAAGTACAGATGCCCGTCTGTTTTCCAGAATATCTGACCAGGCCAACCAGGATTTTGTGGTGGATCTTTTGATTGATGCCAGCGGTTCGCAAAGAGGGCGCCAGGAAAAAGTGGCTTTACAGGCGTATATTATTATGCAGTCTCTGAGTAATGTGGGAATTCCTCATCGGGTGATGAGTTTTTGCACTTTTTGGGATCATACGATTTTGCAAAGATACAGAGAATACGAAGAAGATGCCACAGCCAATGAACGGATATTTACGTTTACCACCTCCTCCAATAACCGGGATGGACTGGCTATAAAAGCGGCTGCACGGGGGTTATTGGAAAGAGAAGAAGAACATAAGATTATGATTATTCTCAGCGATGGAAGACCATATGATGTGATATTGAATCGTCCCCATGCTCGAAATCCACAGCCTTATTATGGAGAATATGCAGTGCGGGATACGGGAGTGGAAGTGCGGAGACTGAGAAATCTGGGAGTTTCTGTGCTGGGAGTGTTTGTAGGAGAAGAGCAGGATCTGGGAGCAGAGAAAAAGATATTTGGAAAAGATTTTGCCTATATACATGATATATCTAATTTTTCTAAAATCGTTGGGAGTTATCTCACCAGGCAATTAGAAGAAAACTGCTAAGTTGTGTGACTCTTGCCAAGAAAAAGTTCATCTGCTATACTGAAAATGTTGCGAAAAAGATTTGTGTAAGAGCAAAGGAGGAAATATGGCAGCGATATTGAAAAAAAAATCCTGGTACGAAGATTATCTTCTGATTTTTATAGGAACTGCACTGATGTCTATAGCTATAAATTCGGCATTTGAACCTAATGGACTGGTAGACGGAGGATTTAGCGGTATTGCAATTATCATAAAAAGTCTTACGGAGGGGATGATGGATGGAGGTATCCCTCTTTGGTTTACGAATATTGTGCTGAATATTCCTATGTTTTTTCTGGGAATTCGCATTAAAGGAGTTCGTTTTCTGGCAAAAACAATCTGGGGAACATTATCCCTTTCCTTTTGGCTGGCAGTGATGCCGGTATTTCCTCTTGTCAAAGGGGAGATGGTTCTGGCAGTTATTTTTGGCGGTGTACTTCAGGGTACGGGAATTGGTCTGGTATTTTTAGGACAGGGAACCACCGGAGGAACAGATATGGTGGCTACACTGATTCAGCATTACGTGAAACATATGTCCATTGCGAGAATCATGCAAATTGTAGATGGTGTTATTGTGGTCACAGGAGCTTTTGTATTTGGACCTAAAACTGCATTATATGCGATCGTAGCTATTTTTATAGTAGCTAAAGTAACGGACGGACTTATGGAAGGCTTAAACTATGCGAAAGCAGTGTATATTATTTCAGACAAATCGGAGGAGATTTCTTCCATTTTACTGCATGATCTGGACAGGGGGGTAACAGGCATTTATGCAAAGGGAATGTATGCGGAAAAGGACAGAATGATGCTTTTTTGCGTGGTAGAAAAGAAACAAATAGTAGAATTAAAGGAAGCAGTTGCTCAAGTGGATCCCGGAGCATTTGTTATCGTAACGGATGCTAGAGAGGTTTTGGGAGAGGGATTCAGAGAAAATTTTGGCACATAAGATAAGAAATATTGAGAAAATGTTAAATTTATTACATTTTCTCTTTTCTTTTTTAATGATTTATATTAGAATATAGTGTAAGAGACTTTGCTTGTTAGGGGTAATCAGCAAAGATAGCAAAAACTTTATACTGAAAGAGGGTATGTTTATGATTTCAAATCAGGTTCTACAAAGTACAGTGGATGGTCTGAAAGGGATTTCAAAGATTGATTTCATTGTAGCTGATACAGAGGGGAAGATTCTGGCAACAACATTCCAGAGTCATGAGATCAGCAATGGTGAAATAGCGAGTTTTGCAGAATCTCAGGCAGACAGCCAGGCAGTGAGAGGATATCAGTTTTATAAGGTGTATGATGAGAACCGCCTGGAATACGTTTTGATTGCCGGGGGAAGTAATGACGATGTGTATATGGTAGGAAAGATGGCTGCGTTCCAGATTCAGAATCTTCTGATTGCTTATAAAGAACGGTTTGATAAAGATAATTTTATCAAGAATCTGTTGTTGGATAATCTGTTGCTAGTGGATATTTATAATCGGGCAAAGAAACTCCATATTGCAGTAGAAGTACGCAGAGTTGTATTTATCCTGGAAACAGGACAGGGAAAAGATTACAATACACTGGAGAATGTAAAGAGTGTATTTCAGGGGAAAAGCGGAGATTTTATCACTGCTGTAGATGAGAAGAGTATTATTATCGTAAAAGAGGTTGCGCCGGGAGATGGTTATGCCCAGATGCAGAAGATTGCAGAAGGAATTCTGGATGCAGTGGGAAGAAATCCGGATGGCAGCACCCATATTGCATATGGTACGATTGTGAAAGAATTGAAAGAAGTCTCTCGTTCTTACAAAGAAGCAAGGATGGCATTGGATGTGGGGAAAATTTTCTTTGATGAAAAGGAAGTGATCGCCTACAGTTCTCTGGGAATTGGACGCTTGATTTATCAATTGCCAATTCCACTGTGCAAAATGTTTATTAAGGAAATTTTTGAAAATAAGTCTCCCGATGATTTTGACGAAGAGACCTTGACAACCATCAACAAATTCTTTGAGAACAGTCTGAATGTATCAGAAACCTCCAGACAGTTGTACATTCACAGAAATACTTTAGTATATCGTTTGGATAAGCTTCAAAAGAGCACAGGTCTGGATCTGCGGGTGTTTGAAGACGCAATTACCTTTAAGATTGCTCTGATGGTAGTAAGATATATGAAGTACATGGAAACTTTAGACTATTAGTAACTGTTCAGTACCTTCACAGTTACATCTTGCGGAATACTAGATTACTGAATAGTTATGATGATTAACACAGACAGGAGGAGTATATGATTACGTTGGAAAATGTAAGCAAATCATACGCAAAAGGCCAGCCGGCATTAAATAACGTATCTTTGCACATTGATAAAGGGGAATTCGTATTCATTGTTGGAAATAGTGGATCGGGGAAATCTACATTGATCAAGCTGTTGCTTAAGGAACTGGAACCTACATCAGGATTTATCAAGGTAAATGATCAGGATCTGGGAAAATTGAAGAGAAGACAAGTGCCAAAATATCGCCGTGGCGTGGGATGTGTTTTTCAGGATTTCCGGCTTTTAAAAGACAGAAATGTTTATGAAAATGTTGCATTTGCCCAGAGAGTTATTGAGCGACCCAGCCGGGTGATCAAGAAACGGGTGCCGGAGATTCTTACTTTGGTGGGACTGGCTGAAAAGTATAAATCCTTTCCAAGAGAATTGTCAGGAGGAGAGCAGCAGAGAGTTGCCCTGGCAAGAGCTTTGGTAAACAGACCTAATATTTTGCTGGCAGATGAGCCGACGGGTAATCTGGATCCAAAGAATTCACTGGATATTATGAAGTTGCTGGAAGAAATCAATGAGAGAGGAACAACGGTTTTAATTGTTACCCATAACAGAGAAATTGTTAATTCTTTTAAGAAACGAGTAATTACGATGCGTAAAGGCGTGATCGTGAGTGATGAACAGGAAGGTGAATATCTTGAGGATTAGTACGATTGGCTATAGCGCCAAACAGGGAATAAAAAACATCTGGAGAAATATTATGTTCTCAGCAGCTTCCATTGCTACAATGTCTGCGTGTATTTTCTTATTTGGTCTGTTTTTTTCTCTTGTAATCAACTTTCGATACATAGTAAAGAACGCAGAAGAAGGTGTGGCTGTCACTGTTTTATTTGAAGAGGGAGCAGATCAGGCAACTATTAATGCTATTGGTGAGAAAATCAAAGCCTATAAAGGCGTAACGGACTGTAAGTATATTTCAGCAGAGGCTGCATGGGATGAGTTTAGTAAGGATTACTTTGGAACATCAGAGGAAGCGCAGAAACTGGCAGAAGGATTTGAAAATGATAATCCGCTGGCAACTTCCTCCAGTTATGCGGTGTATGTAGATAAGATCGAAAAGCAGGACGATCTGGTAAAATATATTCAGGGACTGGATGGAGTCCGGGAAGTAAATCAGTTGAAGGGTGCAACGCAGACTCTTACCACATTTAATAAATTGATCAGCTATATTTCAGTGGCAATTATTTTGATTCTGTTATGTGTGGCTGTGTTCTTGATCAGCAATACCGTAGCTATTGGTATTTCCATACGAAAAGAAGAAATCGGAATTATGAAATTGATCGGAGCCACCAATTTCTTCGTGCGTGCGCCATTTTTGATTGAAGGTATTATTATTGGATTTATTGGTTCTGCCATTCCGTTGGCATTGTTGTTCGTGCTGTATGATAAAGTGGTAAAATATGTTCTCACGAAGTTCAGTATGCTCAGTAATGTGGTGCAGTTTATGAATATTTATCAGGTATTCGAAGTATTGATTCCGGTAGGACTGGTTCTGGGAATGGGAATTGGTCTGTTTGGAAGTATTATTACCATCCGAAAACATTTAAAAGTCTGAGAGAAAAGCTGTCAGATTATAATATTTACAGCAGGATTTACAATCTTGTTTTAAGACTCCGTGGGAGTCTTGAATGGAAAGGGGCTGTCGCAGGGAGTATTTTGGCGATAGCCTTTTTGATTTAAAAAAATAGAGTTGGAATATTGGAGCAGATGAAAATGAAGAAAAATAAAATGTGGCTGAAAGGTTTTTTGCAGGGAGTTACAGGAAGTATTCTGGTAATGGGAGGATTGTTTTATCTGCAATACGGTGCGTTGCCTTTGATAGGAGATAGCGTAGTAACAGGAAACAGCGCTCATAAAGCAGCAAGGATTGAAAAACTGGTGGAAGAAAATTATCTGGAAGAAACAGACAGTGATACTTTGGCAGAAGGAATGTATGCCGGGATGATGGCAAGTCTTCAGGATCCCTATTCAGGATATTTTTCCGAAGAAAATTATAAACGGCTGATGGAATCTACGGAAGGAAAATATACAGGAATCGGTTTGACGATGCAGCAGGATCAGGAAACGAAGGAAATTACAGTTTATGACTGTTATGCGGGAGGTCCGGCAGAAAAAGCAGGAGTAAAAAAAGGAGATGTGATTTATAAGGTAGGAGACCGATTGGCTTCTGAGATGAGTGTGACAGAAATAGCCAATGAAATTAAAAATGGAAATGTAGAAGAAGTGAAGTTTACCATAAAGAGGGGAGAAGAAGAAATTGAGGTGACAATTATTCCGGATACAGTAGAAATACCTGTGGTAAACAGCAGGATGCTGAAGGATAAACAAGGATATGTACAGATTAAAGAATTTACAGAAGGGACACCGGAACAGTTTCGAACCGCATATGAAGAACTTAAAAAAGAAAATATGAAGGGGATGATTATCGATTTGAGAAATAATCCGGGAGGACTGCTTACATCTGTGTGTGAAACATTGGAACAAATACTTCCGGAAGGAATGATTGTATATACGGAAGATAAGTATGGAAATCGGGATGAACATACCTGTGAAGGAAAAACACCTATAGAAATTCCTCTGGTAGTTCTGATAAACGAAGAAAGCGCCAGTGCAGCAGAAATATTCGCCGGAGCAGTAAAAGATCATCAGATCGGAACCCTGGTGGGTACTACGACTTTTGGAAAAGGAATTGTACAGAAAACATATGCGTTGGGAGATGGAAGCGCAGTGAAAATGACAGTTTCCAAGTATTATACACCGAAAGGGGTAAATATCCATGGGGAGGGAATTCATCCGGATGTGGAAGTGGAATGGCCGGAAAAAGAAGAAAATTTAAGTGATGTTTCGGAATTAAGTGAGCTTCCGGAAAACGAGTGGCTGTCAAAAGATAATCAGATGAAAAAATCTATGCAGGTACTGTCAACTTTGGTTGCGGAGGAAGAAAAGTAATGATACAATATCTGTATGGTGTCGCTGGCTAGTTTGTGTTGATGAGCCGGGAAAGCGCTAAAGGAGGAAGACTATGAATAAATATAAGATTACTACGGATAATACGGCAGATTTACCCTATTCTTATTATCGTGAGCATGATATTGAATATATGTATTTAACTTATCAATTGGAAGGTATCAATTACGGGAAAAATAACGAACTAAATTGTAAGGAATTTTACGATAAGATGCGAAATGGGTCTATGCCTACCACATCTCAGGTAAATTCTGAGGAAGCGAAAGAAGTATTGCGTCCGTTTCTGGAAGAGGGATTTGATATTTTGCATCTGGCTTTTTCTTCCGGTCTCAGTGGAAGTTATAACAGTGTTCGGCTGGCAGCAGAAGAATTACAGGAAGAATTTCCAGAGAGAAAAATCGTTGTAGTAGATTCCCTTTGTGCGTCTTTAGGCGAGGGACTTTTTGTGGATAAGGCTGTGGAATTGAAAGAAGAGGGAAAGACACTGGAAGAAAATGCTGCATGGCTGGAGGAACACAGAAAAAATTTCTGTCATGTATTTACGGTAGATGATCTTTTTCATTTGCATAGAGGAGGACGGGTTTCTAAAGTGGCAGCAGTAGTGGGGACGATGATTAATTTGAAACCATTGCTTCATGTGGATAATGAAGGACATCTGATCCCGATTGGTAAAGTAAGAGGACGAAAGAAATCTCTGGCGGGGCTTGTAGCTTTGATGGAAGAACGAGTGGGAAGCTGGAAGGATAAAAATGCAAAGATTTTTATCAGTCACGGAGATTGTCAGGAGGACGCAGAATATGTGGCAAAACTGGTGAAAGAAAAGTTCGGATATGAAACTTTTCTGATTAATACCATTGGTGCAACTATCGGAACCCATTCCGGCCCCGGAACAGTGGCATTATTTTTCATGGGAGATTATCGATAAAAATCGAAACAGGTATTTTGAGACAGGAGGAAAACAGGGTGAAGATTTTGGTAACAGGATTTGAGCCGTTTGGAGGAGAAAAAATTAATCCATCTATTGAGGCAGTCCATAGTCTTCCGGAACGAATAGAAGAGACAGAGATTGTAAAAATACAGATTCCGGTTGTTCGGTGGAAAGCATTGGCTCAAATTGAACAGGCGGTGAAACAGTACAATCCTGATGTGATTTTGTCGGTGGGACAGGCAGGAGGTAGGTCTGACATAAGCGTGGAAAGAATCGGAATCAATGTGGACGATTTTGGAATAAAAGATAATGAAGGAAATCAGCCCTGTAATGAACCTATTGATGAAAAAGGACCGGATGGATACTTTTTGAATGTTCCGGTGAAAGATATGGTGGAAAATATACGCAGCCATCAGATTCCTGCTTCTGTTTCCAATACAGCAGGCACTTATGTGTGCAACCACGTGGCATATGGAACACGAAGAATGATTGAGACAAAATATCCGGGGAAGAAAAGTGGATTTATCCATATTCCCTATCTTCCGCAGCAAGTAACGGATAAAAATGGAATGCCTTCTATGAGTCTTGAAGTAATCGTAGAAGGATTGACAGCGGCGCTGGAAGCAATAATCCGGGAAGAGAATAAATAAACAAAAGAGTATACAAGTAAAAGGGAAAAAAGTTTCACCATTTTTGCGAGATGGTGAAACTTTTTTTGATGTTGTTGTGGTTGAAGGAAGAGTGATTTGAAAAAAGGTTTATATGAATGGATGCAATTTAGAACTTTAAAAATATATAAAATTAAAAAAATGAAAAAAAGTGTTGACAAATGATGGTAAACAATGATATTATATCCAAGCTGTGTTTGAGAGAAACATTAAACAATGTAGACAAAATACAGAAGAAGAATGAAATTATCTGACGATTAAATGAGTTTTCTTAAAAGATAAAATAAATAAAAAAAGTTCTTGACAAGCCAGATAAAAGATGATATGATGTCAGAGTTGAAAGAAAACGAACTCAAGAAAATAAAAATTTTGAAAAAGTTAAAAAAGTTCTTGACAAAGTCAAAACAACATGATAAAATATCAAAGCTGTCTGAGACAGCGACGAACATTGATAACTGAACAGTGAAACACATTCCTCGAAAGTTCTTTTTAAAATCATAAAACGAACGATCGAAAGATCCTTAAAACAGTAAAGGGATAAATTAGCCAAGAGTTGATTTTGACCTGGAACAAATCTCGCAGAACAAGTTCTGCTCGATGAACGCACGATTTTCATCAGTGCAAGCACATGAAAATCTTGATGCGCACAATTATTTAGAGAGTTTGATCCTGGCTCAGGATGAACGCTGGCGGCGTGCTTAACACATGCAAGTCGAACGAAGCACTTAAGTTGATTTCTTCGGATTGATTCTTAAGTGACTGAGTGGCGGACGGGTGAGTAACGCGTGGGTAACCTGCCTCATACAGGGGGATAACAGTCAGAAATGGCTGCTAATACCGCATAAGCGCACAGTACCGCATGGTACCGTGTGAAAAACTCCGGTGGTATGAGATGGACCCGCGTCTGATTAGCTAGTTGGTGGGGTAACGGCCCACCAAGGCGACGATCAGTAGCCGGCCTGAGAGGGTGAACGGCCACATTGGGACTGAGACACGGCCCAAACTCCTACGGGAGGCAGCAGTGGGGAATATTGCACAATGGGGGAAACCCTGATGCAGCGACGCCGCGTGA
>JAXEUM010000052.1:0-7492 GCA_034114925.1 Oliverpabstia sp. | reverse complement strand
AACGCTTCCTGTCACTGCGATGACGAGGATCCTGTGGTGGTCGATTTGGGTGAGATAGCTGGGAAGATCGCAGAACAGACTGGCGTGGATCAGCAGACTGTGTGCAAGATCCTGACGGCGGGGGATGCGTACTTGACGGAGCTTGGCATCTGTGAAACCGCAAATATTGAGGAAGCTCCGAATGACAAGGAATCTTTGAAGGAAGCAGATGAGAAATTTCAGGAAGGTGGAACTACGGATGGTGATCAACCTGCCAAGAAGCCGAGGGCTATGCCATAATTTTTGAGGCAAAGGAATCTTCATATTCCAGAAGGTTGCGAATGAATCTGAAATATAACCAAGTATAATTTACTTCTAATACAGCGTAGAGTGTTTTGAATCAGATGTTCGTTAGGCACCATTAATATGAGCCGAAATGTGATGCTTTAAACCTGAAATTCAACAGCAAAATTTTTATTGCTAGAATTTTCAGAAAAGAGAATATTAGGTTTGCTTCGGGAATATAACTGATAAAATTAACTTTTATGACTTTTTGAACAGGCAGTTTCATACATTCACCAAATGTTTCCAGTACCATGTTGTACAGTGTATTTTCTCCGCGGCTTTTTATTGGAGTTAAATTGAGGTGATTTACAATCGTGTTTACATTTCTGTCGGGTGCGTGTATTTTTTTGATAGGCTTGACTTTTTTGGGATGGACCATAGACGCATGACAACCAAGACAAGAGAGGGAAATATGTTTCCGGAAACTTATCAGTCAGGGAGACCGAGAAAGATGTGGACTTTAAAAAATTACGTTATTCATATGTATGAATACTGGCTTGATGGTATGTATAAGCTTAAATCTATTGAAGAATACTATGAAATTCAGTTTAAACTTCAGTATGTAAAGTAACAAGGTGAAGTGGAAGACTTGTATCAAGCTATTGATTTTGTGTATGATGGCATTGTAATGAATGAGAATTGTATTATTACAGTACCCGGAAATCTATTTGATGAAGATATAGAAATAGATGAATCTATTTTGGTTGAAGAAAATAAGATGATTCCGCTACAAGACAGAGTGATACAAGGTATTCTATTTCGGCCATATAGGAGTGCATTATTGCCGTGCAGTGTAAAAACTGAGCGAGATATCATACATATACCAGGGTGTTGTGAGTATAAAGTAGTTGAAGTAGCAGGATAATTTAGTTTAAAAGTAAACCAGATCAACAGTAATGCTGGCATATCAAAATATGAGACAAATAGAAGAAATCAGGAGAGCAAAAGACCTGGGAACGTTTGGAACATCGTATCTGTATCCGATTTTCCTTCGTTTTATAGTACTTACTATGATATGCGTTAGTGTTTTTTGAACTTGTTTTAAAACTGATTTGTTGTGCAATATGCTGTATTTGCATAATATGTGATATGTTTATTGCTTTTTGGTGTCAAAAATGCTATAATAATACCGAACATATATTCGACATATGATTTGGCAGTCATAGGAAAGGAAATACATAAATGATTTTTATTAGTGGTATACACGGTGTAGGCAAATCCTATTTTTGTGAGAAATTGGAAGAAGTTACAGGAATAGAAAGTTATGCATCGAGTAGTCTTATTGTACAGAAGAAAAAGGTGATTTTTGCAACAGATAAAAAGATCGCGGATATCGATAGTAATCAAAATTATTTACTTGCGGCCGTTGAGGAATTAAAGGAAAAGAACTCCTTTTTTGTACTGGATGGACACTTTTGTCTTTTAGATGAAGAAGGAACAATCACAAAAATTCCAGAGCAGACTTTTGTTGATCTAAAGCCAACTGCTGTTGTTTTGTTGACAGAAAAAGTGGAGATTATTGCAGAACGGCGCATGGCTCGTGACAGAATTGAGATTGACCTGGAAGCCACGTATAAATTTCAAGAGGCTGAGGTTGCTTATGCTAAAGAGATTGCAGAGAAATTAGGCGTGCCGTTTAAAATTTCAAAAGGATTCGATGATCTTGAAGAAACAATAGAATTTATTAAGGAACAGGGGTGACAGATATGACCGGTAAATTTACATATAAAAGTTTCGCAGAAATTAATTTGAATGATCCTTTTTTCGATAGCTTAAAGGCTGACTATCCAGGGACAGAGAGTTCTACTGAATTTTGCACATGGTTTAATAAGAAGGCAGTTTCAAATGCGAAGGCGTTAGTTTATGAAAATGAATCAGGAGTAGGAGCTTTTGTATATATAAAAAAAGAATGTGAGGCTATTCAGTTAATTAATGCCCCAACTTTGCCGGCGGTTGAACGACTAAAACTTGGAACTGTGAAGATTTCGGATCTTCACCGAGGGCAGAGAATTGGAGAAGGGGCCGTTGGATTAGTTTTATGGAACTGGCAACGTTCAAAGATAAATGAAATCTATGTAACTGTATTTCCAAAACATGAAACACTGATCAACCTATTGATAAGATTTGGATTTATTGCAGCGGGTACTAATCCAAATGGGGAGACGGTCTATATTAAGAGTAGACAGTCTATCTCATATAAAGATCCATATGTGTCATTTCCTTTTGTGGATCCGAATTTTCGAGAAGCAGGATATCTTATTTTTGAAGATGATTATCATGATACGATGTTTCCATACTCAGAGTTACAAAATGTTACTCAGAAGAGCGTTGAATTAAGTGTTGCCAATGGGTTAAGTAAAATTTATGTTAGTGCGGCACCTAGGATTAATTATAATATTGGAGATCCTGTACTTATTTATCGTAAATATAATGGAGTTGGGCCTAAGATATATAAATCATGTCTTACATCATTTTGCATGATAACAGATATCATTTCAGTGAAAGAGAGAGGGAAAGCATTAATATCCTTTGACAATCTAATGAAAGAGATTGGAAATAAGTCTGTATTTGATATAAATGAAGTGAGAATAAAATACGAGAATGACAACAATATGGTTGTATATGAATTGCTGTACTATGCTTATTTTGGAGCTGGTAATAATATCAATTGTGCTTGGTTGAAAAACAATAATTTATGGTCAAAGGATGGAGGGTATCCGACGAATACTAAGTTGAGCCCTAGTGAGTTTAAATTAATTCTCGAGGAGGGAAATTTAGATGTGCAAAATATTATTATCGATTAATCCGGAGCATGTGGCTCATATATTGGATGGATCGAAAGAATATGAGTTTAGAAAAATAAAGTGCAAGGAGAGTGTGGACGGAATAATTATCTATTGCACCTCGCCTGTTAAGCAGGTTGTCGCTGAGGCTGACATTGATACCATTTTGGAAGATACTCCAGAGAATGTTTGGTTACAAACGAAAAAAAAGTCGGGAATTACCGCAGACTTTTTTTTTAGTTATTATGAGGGAAAAGCAAAAGCGATCGCTTATAAGCTTACTAACCTTAATATATTTGACGAGCCTAAAACGCTTGCAGATTATGGTATTTCGGCAGCTCCGCAGTCTTTTGTATATGTATACAGTTAATGATTTTTGGGATAATCAAACTTCGTGAGGAGCTGGTTTGAGAGGCTTTTATGAGGGGCTGATGTTGTAAAACATCAGCCCCTTTTGTAATAGGCATTTATTCTGGTAAATCCTCAAAGGTTTCATCTGTCGCTGCTAATTCAAAGAGCGTAAGTTGATAATCCACACATTTCAGACATTTATGATCTTTGCTAAAATAACAATAGTTTTCCATGTGGAATCCTTCAAATTTAATTGTCATCATCATTATTAAAATATAAAACAGCTCGCGGTCACGTTGACGGGATTTTTTAAAGAGCTGACGGATATAATTGTCAATCATTTTTACCGCGTTTTGGCGTACCCCTGTTAAAGGCATCGCATTTCACGACATCCTTTTGCATACAGAAAAACCGCCGTACAGGTTCCACATACGGCGGCAGAATGTTTCTTTGTCGAACAAGTCGTTGTATGCGCCGGTGCGGGCCAGTGTCAGCGCTAGAACCTCATCCTCTATGCGGTAGACAAGCAGTCAGACCGGAAGAATATGACATTCCCGATGACCTGCCTAATAGTCGGACAGGTCATGATCACGGTTCTTATCCGGCAGCGGTTCGCCCATTGCAAGCAATGCTACGACCTGCTCCAACAGCTCGCTCTTCAAGCCGCGCTTTATGGCTTGTTTGTAGCTTTTTTTTGAAACTGGTCGTGTACTTAAAGGTATATTTGTTTTCTCTTATCTTTTCAGGTCAGCAAACAACTCGTCAAAGTCATTGTAGTCCTTTGCAGACGGGTCTTTTGCAATCCTTTCCGCTTCTAGCATGGCAGTAACCGTTTTTTGTTAGGCTGTTCCCGTTTTATTTCAAAGGGAATGCCGCCCTCACGAAGCGACTGGCGCACAGAGATATTAAACGCCGTAGTCAGGTTCATGCCAAGTTCAGTAAACAGTGCGTTCGCCTGCGCTTTCAAATCTGCGTCCATGCGGATACTGATGTTTGTGGTATTTCCAGTCATACGATCAACCTGTGAATTGAAAATTTAAATTCTAGCTCATTCACCATCAACCTAGAATTTAAGTTTTCAATTTACAAAGAAATCATTTTATCTGCCACAATCCACCCGAATATCCACCTGCTCCCTCCAATGGTGCATGAGTGCTGTAACTACATCGACGGAAACTGTATCGCCCTGAACGATGGGGAGAAATGTTATGCTTTAGGGGCTGAAAAACCCTTGTAAATCAGGGCTTTTTTGAGGGCATCAAAGCAATTCTGATAGATTTCCGTTGAACTATAAAATGGCATTAAAATGCGTACAGAATCCCAAGAGAAACCCCAAGGAAACCCTATGTCAGACAATCGAAAATATTATTACCTAAAACTCAAAGAAAACTATTTTGACGATGATTCCATAGTGCTGCTGGAATGTATGCTAAATGATGCACAATGCTTTTCAAAAAGATGTAAAGTAAGAAAATGAATATTTACGTTTACATTTTATAATACCGTGGTACAGTACAAATTGTAAAATTTCTTGGAATTATTGACGAAGTATCTCTTTGGAGATATAATTTGATTAGTGTGACTCTTTGGAGATATAGGAGATGAACGTATGGGTAAGGTTATTTTATTTCATGGATCAGAAGTAATTATTCAAAAACCCGAATTTGGCAAAGGCAAAACATACAATGAGTATGGAGTTGGGTTCTATTGTACGGAGTATATAGAATTGGCAAAGGAGTGGGCTTGTACAGAAAGTGCAGATGGCTATGTCAATCAGTACAGTATAGACACGGATGCATTAAAAGTATTAAATCTGTCTTCAGATGAATATAATATTCTGCATTGGCTGGCATTACTGATGAATAATCGTAAATTTCGTATTTCCACACCTGTTATGAAACGAGGAGCAGAGTGGTTGAAAGAAAATTTTTTACCGGACATCAGTGAGTATGATATTGTCATTGGATATCGAGCTGATGATTCTTATTTTTCATTTGCCAGGGCATTCATAAATAATGAGATTTCTCTTGAACAGCTTAGTTATGCAATGCGGCTTGGAAAACTTGGCGAACAAAGTGTTTTAAAAAGTAAAAGAGCATTTGATACGATACAGTTTGAGTCTTATATTGCGGTTGACCATACAAAATGCTATGTCAAAAGAAAGACCAGAGATAATGAAGCTAGAAATTCTTATCGGGAAGAACTGGAAAGAGATGACATCGACGGTCTTTATATGCGAGACATTATCAAAGAGGAGGTAAAGGCTGATGATTCACGCTTACGATGAACAGTATCTGAATGATGCGATGAATAATTTAGGTGAAGCTATGGACTATGCGGTGCATGGCTGTGATCTGACGATGGATATGTTCTTTGATTTCTTTATCACATCTGGATTGGCAGAACAGTTTGGTGCTGGAGTGCCTAATATTGTTTCGGGTACATCGGGAACAGAATTGGTATATAAGGTGATTGAATTGGCAGGTATAGACACAACAACGCCGGATGTGCTGCCGGAGTACGACTGTTCCATGGAATATTGGTGCGGATGGATTTTAGCATATTATCAATGGTATACCGGAAGGACTTTTAAGAACATCCGAAGTTATATTACCATGCAGAAAGTCGCCGAATTATATCCGACGCTGCACGAAGCGGCAGAAGAAAAGTTTGTAGATACGGTAAACCATATCATTCGGAAAAGTAATGCTCCAACCAGATTGCAGTCCCAGCGCAAAATCAGCGGTTATTCCCAACGTGAGCTTGCAGAAAAATCTGGTGTCAGTCTGAGGAGTATCCAACAGTATGAGCAGAGAGTAAAAGACATTAACAGAGCTTCCATATCTAATCTTTTGGCACTTGCGAAAACGCTTGGATGTCAGGCAGAAGATATTGTGGAGTATGAAATCCGTGATGTTGAGGAATAAGTTATATTCTTTGTGTCAGTAATACGTTCCATTTTATAAATTATTCCTTGTTTTATCTTAAAAAAAAGGTTATAATAAATAGTTGAAAAGGCTGACATTTTATTACAGACTCCAAGACAGAGCTTTTGTGGGGCTGTTTTGATGTCGGCTGTTTTAAAGATAGGAGGGAAAAATGTCAGGATTTTATGATGTACATACCCATATTCTTCCCCATATAGATGACGGTGCAAAGGATATGGAAGAGACGGTAAAGATACTGGGAAAAGAGTATCAGGATGGAGTGAGAACTATTTTTGCCACACCTCATTACAGAAAAAATATGTTTGAATCTTCTTTGGAAAAGATTCAGCAGCAATATGAGTTGGTAAAAGCGGAAGCTTCCAGGGTTTATCCTGATCTCAGGATTCTTCTTGGATGTGAATATCATGCCAACATGGATATGATAGATATGTTGGATAGAGGAGGACGTCCTACTATGGGAGGGACGCGCTGTGTCCTTACGGAATTTTCAGAAAGGTCTGATTTCCGAAAGATTCAAGAAAGATGCTATACATTGCTTACTCATGGATATGAACCTATTATAGCTCATGCTGAACGTTATCCAGCGATTTCGAAAAATATGGATGGGTTGGAGCAATTAGTAGAGATGGGTGTCTATATTCAGATGAATGCAGACAGTATCATAGGAGCAGAAGGTTTTACCATGAAGCGGTTTTGTAAAAAAGCTATGAAGAGAAATCTTTTACATTTAATCGGATCAGATGCACATAATATGAAAGACAGATCCCCATCTATGGGTAAGTGCGCTGCTTATATAGAGAAGGTGATGGGGAAAGAGTACATGGAAAAGATACTGATTAATAATCCCCGGGAAATTTTTGAGGAAGACAGATAGGAGAGCGATATGGAACAGAATCAACAGAGAGACGATGAAATTGAAATTGATCTTCGGGAGATATTTTCCCTGCTGATTTCAAAGATAGGAATTATTATCCTGTCAGGACTGATTCTGGCACTGGTTGCCATTGTGGGTACAAAGCTTTTTATTACCCCTCAGTATCAGTCAATAACAAAGATGTATGTGTTGACAAAACAGAATAATGATAC
>JAXEUM010000051.1:0-16459 GCA_034114925.1 Oliverpabstia sp. | reverse complement strand
ATGAAGGTGGAAGGTTTCCTCGTTCAGAATAATGCTGAGGAACAACCCCGGAAAAATCTGCAGGCGGGAATAGATTCCACCACAAGTGTGCTTCTTTTGATTCTTGCTTGTCTCGTGCTTCTTAGACATAATTCATATCCTCCTTATTCATTGCCGCAGGAATCAATCCTGCGCGTTCTTGCTGTGACGCCAAATGCGACGCTTTCCTAGATTGCTGCCAACAATCTGCTGATCAGCTTGTTGGATTCCGGTATCATGCGTACGGACTTACCCAGTTCTTTTGCATAGGCAATTTCCCGGCTCATGCCTTCGGTAATCTCCTCGCCAAAGACCCAGACCTCATCCGACAGTGCCACCCATTTCTGCCCGAGCTCCATCCCTTTTTCCCGTTCCTGTACGACGGTATCGTCCAGGAACCCAGTGAAATATAGATGCGATGCAAGTGGCAGGAACCCCAGCTTGACGATCAGCTGGCAGGCCATCTTAGCCTGTTCAATGTTTGACACCAGCTGATCCCTGGAGACTACCGACTCCCTGGGCTGTGGCTGATAGGGCGAACAGACAAAAATGGTGCTGACTGTGTTTTCAACCATGCAGGTTTCTTCTTTCTGTGTGACTGCTCCAGGCTTCGCATATCTCCCATCTGCATCTCCGAAAAGGAAAAGTCCTGCCTGAATCATCCACGCAAGACCTCGAAATGCCTGCTGGCAGAAAGGTAGCGTGGTACACTCCTACGTCCTTTTCCTCTCTGCCGGCAGTTCTTATCTGAACCACTGGCAATCCGGAATGGTGTGTATGAGATGTCGCCATTAATGCATGTCAGGCACGATATTCTTTATCTCCGGGGAACCTCCGGCTGGCTGCCGGCGTTCCTCATCGACTGACTAAATTATAAATGAAACCGCTGCGTTCTTCAGTATGTACTTCTTTCATCTTGTAGTCCCTTCCGCCCGATTTCTAGCGGCAAAGGATATTCATTAGCTGACACGAAGGGACATCGATGAGAGCATCTACTATATGTACAGCAGACGGGTCCACGCGATGAAGTACGCACAAACCCACCTACGATTGACCTGAAAATGGCCGCAACAAGTCAGAGAGTACTTCGCACGGTAATCGCATCTCCGACTGTAAACCTCCTCTTGCTACGAAGATGTCTACAGTCCTTGATGGAATTCACCCGTATGAGATATCCTTTGCCCTATTGCAACTCAGGCTACGATATTTTATTTTTATTTCTATTTTGAAGCTAACTTTTTATTACCTTCCAGTCTTGTAATCTGGTAAATCCCACTTCCAGGTCCCGGTTTGGATGGTTCAATACAATAACGCTGTTGCAGTTACATTCCCAAAGGTTACGGTAAATGGACTGGTTAAATAAGTACCCAGACCATAATCAGCATAGCAATACCATTCCCCCTGCCTCACTGTTACGCTCTGAGAAGAACGTGCAGAACGCAAGTATTTGGAACGTGCAGTAAAAGTCAGGCTTTCTCCCGGTTCCAATTCTGTAAAATCCACACCCTGTTCCGAAGCCTGTAGCATCACCTCTCCAAAAGTAAGCCCTGTTTCCAAATCTACTGTTTTCTGCTCTTTCACAGCATTTAAAGCAGCATCCAGTTCTTTTTCTGATTTAACAGGAATTTCAGGGTGTGATTCTTCCTCTTCTTCTCCATGCGTTTCCTCCTGTCCGCCCGGTGCAGCTTCTACTGGTGCTGTTGTTACCTTCGCCTCTGTTTCCGGCTCTTTCACCGTAATATTTCTGCTGATGCGGTAGGAAGGATGGCCACTGGTAAGCTCTACTGCATAAACCGCCTGGTAAGTATCTGGCGTATGGATGTCAAACTGCGTACCGGCTTCACTTTTCGCCTCATGAAACAGTACCTTCATCTTACTTTTTTCCACCCCTTCAATTCCCGAAAGGTCAATCTGGATGTCAAATTCCTCTCCGCAGGAAAGCTCAATATCATTTGCCTTTAAAATCTCGTCCGCATCCAGATATTCCTGAACCTCTTTCAGTTCTGGATACTGCTGTTCAAAAGCAATGGGGTCTGACGCTGTTTCCGATGCTGAAACTACCATCGGCTGAATTACCGTTGATACCAATGTTGCCACTGCCATGCATCCTGATAAAAATCTCATCATTTTTCTTTTCATTTCCACTTAATCCTTTCTACATCATGATTTTCCTTGTTTCTGTTTTGCAGGTTTCTACTTGCTTTATCTAATCATGGGAACCATCTCCTTCCGTTTTTGTGTTACTGCTATCACTTGGATAACAGCACATGCATATGGCAACACCTGCACGAAAGCAAAGCACCGCCACATGGTATCTGCTGTTATCTCCATAAATGGAAATAATCGTTTAAATAAGGATCAAGCATTTCATTTGCAAGAGGTCGTTCCTGCCCAAGTGCCTTTCAGCTGTTTTCTTGCACGTTTTCTCCGAAACCTGGCCGCTGATTCTTATGCGTAGCTGAGTTTCCGGGTACCCTCTTACCCGTTATGAAGTTTTCAAGGTACAGATCAGGGATTTTTCTTTCGTAAAAACTTCCCTTCACCTGTAAAGCGTTACAGAAGACCTTTACCAACCCCCTTATTGCATTTTTTTATTTTTCCTTACATTCTTTCTTTTCATGCTTTCCAGATCACCTTTCAGACTTGCACTTAATCTGTTCATTGCTTTTCTACGCATATTATTGACAGCGGATGATGTAATTCCATGTGCAGTTGCATATTCCTGATACGTCTGGCATTCAAAATAAAGTGCCTGGATCAGTTCCTTCTGATTTTCTGTCAGGGTATCCAACAGGGATTCCGTGAGAATCTGATGCACAATCATTTCTTCCATATCCTTATCCTGTGCGATTTCCTCTCCAAACTGCATTTCTTCCATAACCGACGTATAAGAAATGTAATGTTTCTTATTTCTGCTGTCCATGTTGAGATTCAATCGGTCTTCTCCATAAAGAACCAAACGCAAATACCAATCTGCATCCTCAAAATACGACTCGTCCAATCTGCACCCATAACCACTTCCCGCAACCGAATCATAGTGATACCCTGAAATCTCTTCGATAGAAAAAACCGTTGCCCAGTTCAATGCCTGGTACACCACATATCCATTTTGATAAACCGTAACAGCAGCTCTTCCCGAGCTGCTCTGGATCACCTTCTGTGCAATCACCGGACACCTTCCTTCCATAAGGCTCTTATTCGTTGGTTTCTTTTCCCCTTTCTTCGGAGCTTCTACTAATTCTTTCAGTTGTTTAAGTGTCAGCATAATAACCACCTTTCTGCCTTTCGGCTCCGGGCGGTCGTCTAAAAAAAGCAGCAAAAAAAGACTTCGTTCCGCCCGGTTTTTTTTATTACCGAGCGGCTTGTGAAGCCTCTCTTTACTGCTCTTTTGTTTCAATCAGCGAAACAGGTATTACCTGTTCACAGATTCCTTCATTTTTACCTGTTCACCTGTTTCCATACCTGAAGAACTATTTACTGCCGGTTCTTCTTTTAGAAGGAAACTGAAATCACCCATAGCGTCGTAGGGCTGATGCCTGATATACTCCAGATACTCTTCTTTGCTCATTTATAATCTGCTCCTTTCTCTTGATGGTGTTATCTTATCAGTTACTGAAATGTCAAATCGGACATTTCCGCATCATTCTTATAGTTTTTTCGGACATTTTTGTCCGGTTTGCAAATTTAGGACAAAAAAAACGTCCACTCAGTTTTCTGAATGAACGTTTAATACTTTTTATTTCGATCTAACCTTATACTCAATTTTGCTAATCCCTCTAATTGATTAATAAAATCCTCCTGTAATTCTTTATCCTTAATCTTCATGATTGCTCCTACATATTCTATAATTCTTTTTCCATTTTCATTATTACATCCAAAAATATTCATCAAAGCCATCTCGTCACCTTGCTGTGCAACAGGAGTTGACATTTTTTCAATATTGTTCAAAAACCAATCATCTTGGCATAGTTCTACATCAGGAATCAATTCATCTGCACTAATTCCCAATATTTTTGAAAGAATCTTAACCTGTTTCGTTGTAAATTCATTATCACATTTTACGCAAATTCGATAATAATGTCTCACTGATATCCCCAAATAACCAGCAAGAGTTGCTTGTGTCCAACCATTTTTTTCTCGCCATTGCTCTACAAGCTCCCCCACATCCTTTTGGGTTCTCATTCCACAGCCAGGTTCCAATTCAACCACCTCCTTCCTGACAGATCTCGTATAGAACTTTCTTAAAAATAAAGAAACTTATAGCCGGACGAAATGATTCACATTTCTAATCCGGCTATTCCATACACAAAACCCGTCCCAGAAAAAAGTAGTTCCTGCATCTTTGCAGCTTTTACGCAGAATTTCACAGAATATACCTATCCTGCTCTTCTTACGTGTGTTCTGCCATTGAATTTCATCCTGTACTTAACAGAGAAATTCCCCCTACCACTGTTATCATTCCGTTGTTTTCGTCTATATAATTTTCAAGTACACACTCTCTTGAAACAGTTACCTCTACAACGCTGATAACAACCTGGTCAAGTGCTATCCCACGCACCGTTTCTCTCATCGTAATATTTTTCATCATTTTTTCTCGCATTCTTTCTTATTTTCAATTCCTACAACAATTGGAAATTATTTTAATTTTACATAAATTTCATTCAAATTTAACATATCATGCAAAAAAATTCTTGACTATTATTTTTATACATGATAAAATACCAACTGTTGTATTTAACATTTTTTCCGATTCACCTTGCAAAACAAGGAGTGTTCGGATATAAGATAAGGGTTGAATAATAAAGCCACGTAAAGCCGGCATAAGAATTTAATCCTATTCTTATGTTTTATACAACGTGATATGGTACTGATAAAGCGACACCAATCCTGTTTCACTCCAAGTGCCAGTTGGAGTGTTTGACCAGTAGGATGATGTCGATTTTGTCTGTATAAGCGTTTTTTAGAACTACTCTCGTTCCAGGGGGTAGTTCTTTTATATTCTAACATTTTCCATATGTTTTGTCAATATCTACCAAATTATGCCCATGTTCTCTCTACTCAATTTGTGCATATTGACGAATTATATTGCACCAACATTCTATTCTAGGAGTAATATCTTTTTATGGAATTAAATTTATGAGTATTATTTTTCTTTATATAGAAATATATTGCACTTGAATTTAATTTATGTGTAATATAATAACTTATTTTACTTCCTTTTTCAATGGAATTATGATAAAATATTTTTAGAGTTTTTTGTTCATAAATCCATTGGAAGGGAGTCGTATTCTTATGAAAAATCAAGAAATCATACAAAATATTGTATCTTACGTCCATGACACCATGCACAAGAGAAATTTAACATCTCGAAAAATAGCTTCCCTTTGCCAGGAACATGGGATATCTCTTTCTGCTCGAACCATTGACAATATGTTTAAAACCCCCTCTTCCACAACAATTTCCACCTTACTAAAGGTATGTGATGTTTTAAATTTGAATTTAAATGCAATCTTTCATTCAATTGAGATTGCAAAAACGAGCAATGACAGCTCTCAGCACCGTTTGATTTACAACATTGATCATCCAGCATACAAAGGATACACCGGAACTTACCATGTTTATTTTTTGCCTACCTCTGCCTATCCAGAAGATCATGATCAGCAAACACTTGTGCATGGAACCTTACAATTAGGTGATTTTCATTCTATCCATGAATGCACCGCTATTTTGGATGTGGATTCTGGAGATTTCACTTCTGATGGTTCTCCTTTTTCCAAGCATTATGAAGGCACCCTGGTTTATTCTACCAACGGATTAATGTTTTGCCAGCTTGTATGTAATCAATATGGGGATATCTGGTTCCTTGTATTCGATCATGGTAACCTGAATAATAAAGAACTTGCCTGTGTAATAGGTTGTGCAGCAACTTCTTCATCTGGACGTGTCCGGCATCCGGCAATCCATCGATTCTGTCTGTGCAATAAACAGCATTATCCAACCATAGACCAGAATACACTATCACTAATCCAAGGATTATTAAGACTACAAAACAGCCGCATCTTCATCGAAAAGGATAAGTTACTGAATTATCTCAAACAAGAGAATATCAATCCAACATTCCGCATGAATCTGGAAAACCACCTGAACATTGCAAAAGAATATTACGCACTTCCAAAAGGCGTAATAAAAAATGATGTCAGCCTTACTGATTCATCTGAAGCAATCGCAAAGCTATGTGAAGAATCTGCTCTTGAAAAGACTTACCATGTTAGGCATAGCGATGACAGGGAGTTATCTTCCATTTTAAGGCATAGTCTTTGCCCCAAACATAATCCAGAATCTTAAAAACAAAACGGAGCCAGGAACACTCAGATTCCTGAGTATTTCTGACTCCGATTAGTCCTTCGCTTAATACCCATTTATTAAGCGGTCACAATATTCTTTTTTACCTCATACACAGTCAAAGAACCATCTTTCTTCTTTCGGACTTCTGCATTATTTCCTCGGTCTGTTATTTCAGATATTACTTTCAACAAATATAGTGCTTTCTCTGTTTCACTAATCAAATCAATTCTCATACTCAGCCCTCCGAATGCTACAAAATATCATGATCCGCAAATCTCCAAATTGCATCCATTTGTTCTTCATTCTCAATTTCATCTTCCTCCTGAATCATCCTCGGAGTATCGAGAATAGACGGTGAATCTTCACCAGAAAGCAACGTCATCCGATATTCCCTCTCCATTCTATGTTCTTCAAGATTCACATGGATTAATGATATTTCTTTAGGAATTTTGCAGTTTTCTAAAGATTCCACTGTTTTTTGATATACTTCCTCCTCTGTAATTAAGAAAGAAAGTCGTTTGCAATCCATTTCGTTCATATACATCATTCCTAAACAAACAAGAATTTTTTGTCGGATTTTCATTACTTGTTTTTGGACATCTCGTTCTGTGTAACTTTCCTGAAACGCTAACGTCCATATTTCAAACTCCCACAGTTCCTTTGTTCCCCCTAACGCATCTGTATAAACAGCGTAATCTGTTTTATGAGGATAATTCAACGCACTATGAACAATCGTTTTTTTGGGTAACCCTACTGTAAATCCTCTGGTTATCAACTCTTCAAACATAACATCCTGAATATCCTTTTCAAGCAAACTAAGCTCAAATCGTTTTGTCCGCCCATTCCGTAATTTAGGAATCATTCCATGTGCATCCAATAATAATTCTAAGGCAATCCCACTCTCTGGAGCAGCATTCTTATATATTGCATCAATTAATGTATCCGAATTAGCACTACTGGTTTTCCTATTTACAATTCTTGACAAAGTTGATGGATTCACACCACATGCTTGGGCAAACTGTTTCATAGTACGACCTTCGCCCTTCGCCCTTAAAACCAATTCTGCAAGTTTATCCCTGTCTGGCTGTCTTATTCTTGTATATTCAGCAAAAATTTCCATCTCTTCTCCTCCAGAATCAATACCTGCTCATTTGTATTTGCTTTATAATTGCATATTGCTCCTTTTCTCATCCTTTGTCAATGATTATATGCAATATACACGCAATATTTTTGCTTATTGCAATTTATATACAATTTATTTTATCTGCCGCATGAATCAACTTCTAAACGAATAAACACCGGATACAAATAAGATGCTCCAAAAGTTCCCAGTTCCTTCGCTCTTTTTATCTTCTCTGCCTGCCGCATATTCTGATATGCCAGCACCACTGTTGACCTGGTAATGGATTTCTTCTTTCTATTCACAAAGATTTCATTTCCCTTTACTTCATATTTAAACTTCAAGCCTTTGGGATAGGTCTGAAACGGATATCCTGCAAACGCAATAATTACATCCCACAATAATTCCAGATTATCTGGATTTTCCTTTAAGCGAGCTACTGCTACTTTTCTTCGACGATATTTCTTACAACGCTCTGCATCTAGGCTTTCTTCCTTTGCATTGTAAATTCCTTTTTGGTACGGAAGATACGAATGAACCGAAGCCCTGCTTAATCCTGTAATCTCCATGATCTCTGGAATTGTCTTTCCCTGTATTTTTAAATCCTGCACCTGCTCTGATATGTCTGTCGTATACTCTCCTACTGTTATCAATATTTTACGTACCTTCAATAACGTGATATCAAATTCTGCCGCCACATCCCGGAGAGACACTTTGGGAGATTCCTTGTAGCACTCTGCCACCTCTTGAAAAAAATCATTCCTGATCTTCTCTGCATTATATTCTGGTTTCTTCTTCGGTCTCGCCATACAATCTCCTTTTATTTTCATGTTAATCTAATAAGACACTAAATGCAACATGAAAATTTAATCTTTCTCACTCCGACAACATAGTGAGCACTTAAGGCGCTTAACAGTATCATGAAGCCTTATAACAATATCCTGCATAAAATAGCTCATTCTTTTCCACCCAGAACAATAAAGTTTTCTTTCATTTTTTATATATTGCTTCTCAATGTAATCATAAATCTCACCGAAATGTTTCTCAACATAATCTATTTCGTCTTGTAACATCTCTATTCCCTGTTCAATATTCTGAGAATACCCTGAGAAACATTGATCCAGTTCAAAAATTTTTAATCTTAATTTCGGAGAAACAATCTCAACGTTATCCAATAACAGCTTTATCAGTTGCTCCTGTACTTCAAAATCTATATCCACAAAATTCAATGCATATGCATGATGTGCATTTTTATACAAACTTAAAAACGGTTTATAAAAAAATTTATCAATTTCTTTCATTCCCATCCTGCGGTCATCCAAATGACTTGTCCATCTCCCAATCAGGAATGTAATCAACGCTGTGATTAATATAAGAATAATCTCCATCCCCATCACATCAGCATTCCCTAAAAAATCTAACATTTTTTCATCTCTCCTTACTACGATTTACGCATCACATCTTGAAGCTTCTGAAAATCTATCAGGTCGATTCTTCCATTAAACATAGCAGCTTCCTCTATTGCTCCTGCAGTAAAATAAGATGATGTAACTATCACACCTTTATTTACTCGTTCTCTTTCCATAACAGCATATAATTCTCGAACCACATGAACACCCACTGGTCTGTCTTTCGCATATTTTTTACATTCAAAATAAGTGGTATACAAAACTCCTCCCACCTCAAAAGTCGCAATAATATCTCTTCCACCATCATGCGTTTTCTTAGTCACAACAGAATGAAACCCAAACCTCTCGAACACTTCTGCAACAAACTCCTCAAACTCCCATGATGCTAAGCTATAGATATAATCTGGATTTTGATAAATCTCTTCATATACAGATAGAACAGGTTCTGGCAGATAATCCATCTCAACTCCCGGTTCTTCCACAAATCTACATCCTTCAGATTCACATACACTGAAATCATATGCACCTACCGGATACTCAACTGCCGTAATCGTATAAGACAAGAAATTACCGCATCGGCACTCTGTTTCACCATAAAAGATATGCTGCACTTCCGTTCCCATAGAACGTTCGGAATACGCATAGTCCACATCAAGAGAATCTGATACTATTTCCTTTCTCCGACCACATTCATTGCATACTACTTCAAAATCACTTATAAGCATTCCTCCGCCACCTCTCTTTTTTGCTTTTCAGGTTTATTAAATCACACACATCCGTTTTCTACAATAATAAAACAAAATTTTCATGTTAATCTAATCGAAAAATAAACAAAACCTTAATTTCCAGCCAAAAGTGCTTTTAGGGCTACTTCGGGCTAGAAATTAAGAAATCAGATTCCAATATATTCCCTACTGAGCGATCCGATGACACGACTCATGAAATCAGTCGCAATTAATCATAAAATTTAACTACTATACCATATCCTACTTTATTTTCCCCCCCTCGATTTATTAGATGAGATCTTGTAGATAGCAGTTTTTATAAAGTTCTTTAGATATCTTTTAGGGTATACACGAAACATCATTTTTTTAAACGTCTTACCTTCTTTTAATCCTTTTAGAAATTTATTACGTTGAGTAGGCTTCGTTGATGGATGATCTAGTTGATGATTAAATTCTATAGATTTCTTCAAATCCACATCAAATAATTCTAAATCTGCATCTTCTAACAACTCTTTACCCTTGTCGTTTTGACATAACAATAATGAAATTCCCTTTTTCATAAGATCCTGTTGGAGCGTAGTTCCCCAAGAATCTCCCAAGGTTAAATCGCCAATTCGTTCTATAGTTGCATATTTGCAACTATAACAATTTTCTGTATATATCGTAGAATTTAAAAACGTGTACAAATATTCATCTGTAACCGTTGGAACAGAAAATCTTTTCTCTTCATTATTTAATCCAAATTTTGTTTTTGAACGAAAGCTAATATCTTTGACGGATTTTAACGTACAACCATGCCCTCTTAAGAAGATATCTAACACTTTAGGTGATGATGTACCATGACAAATTAAATCTATTGTATATAAGTTTACATTATTTTTTGCGAATTTTTTAACAGCGGCTACTTGACATGGTAACCCTATAAATAAGACCTTTCTTCCCATTTTAAGAATTCCAATAATTTCTTTATATATACCTTTTGGATTGCTCTTTACATATTTGGACCCAGAAAATTTATCGATATCCTGCTCATTTTCAACACATATAAAATTAAATTCCCCATTTTGAAAAAGGCAGCTACAAACTACACCACCATTTTTCACAAAAGTTCTAGCTATTTCAGATGCATATCCCCCCGATGATGAATTACTTCTAATACATTCATCCTTAGCCCATCCTTCTTTCCACAATATTGGATTTGACAATTCTATTAGATTATTTTCTTGACAAACAGAATAACACCGATTACAACTAATACATTTTGTTTCATCGATAACTGCGTTATAAGCAAAGAGATTATCCTCTATCTTAATAGCATTTTTTGAACAAATATCTACACAGGCCATGCAACCCGCGCATTTATTGATTTCACATACTGTTTTCATGTTAATCTTCCTTTTTTATATGAATTATTTTTTCCATTATTGGCATCCAAATATCAGAAAAAACAAATATCGCTGCTACAAATATAGATATCTGTAATAATTTTCCAATGTAATTATCGATAAAAACTACTATTGAAGATGCCACTAAAAAAGTACTTCCAAATAAGAACTCTTTATTAATAATACTGTATTTTATATATTTTCTTGTATGAATTATCCTAAATATAAAAACAAGGACATAACTAATACATGTTGCAATCGCTGCTCCATAGACTTTTATTGACGGTATCAGTAACAAATTCAATATTATATTAAATATTGCACCGAACATTCCTGAAAATAAATACCCAAAACTATCTTTATGAACTGTGTAACTTGTTGCAACAAATGTAGCTAAAGTAAGATATACAAATCCAACTGTTAAGAATGGAATATACTTCCATGCATCATAGTATTCTTTTGCAACATAAAATCTCAAAAATGGTTTAGAAAACAAGATAAGCCCTATCCCTATAAGTGTTACAATTCCCGTAAGTTTTCTGAATATACTGTTGTTATATTCAGCTTCATCCTTTGCACCTTCCTCTCTTATAGCTGAGTAACTCCATGCCTGATTGAATATTCCTGTAAGGGTTGACACTAAAGTAGGTAATTTATATGAAACTGCATAAATACCATTTGCAGATATTCCTACCATGCTGGATACCATTATTCTATCCAATGAATTCATTATCCACCACATAAAAGAGTTCGGAATAAGTACTACAGAATACTTTGTCATATCCTTAAGCAAATGTTTATTTATTCCATGTGATGTAAATGAATTGTAACTTTTTCCTACAACAATTGCATATGTAGCCGTAATTAAATTGGATAAAATAAATGCACTCAAATATCCTTCGATTCCATGATCAAGTACAACTAAATAAATAATATTAAAAGCTGCAATTAAAAATGTATGTAATATATTACCTACGGAATAATAAATAAGTAATTCCTTTCCTCTCAAATCGCACAAATATAGTTGACTAGCAGCTAAACTTATTACATATAAGTAAACATATATTGAATAGTTTGCTATTTTGTCAAAGAAGGTACATAAAGGTATAATTCCTAGTCCAATTATTGCACTAATCAGTAATATATATGTACCAATTTTAGTGATTTGTTTTTTATCTGTATTCCTGTCTAATGCAAATCGCATAACAGATTCACAGATATTCAATGTTAACAATGGAATAGCTACCGTACCAACTGTTGCTATTAAATCAACAACTCCATATTCTGAAGTCGTTAATGCATTTGTATATAAAGGAATCAAAAAAAAAGTAATAAATTTCGAACCCAAATTTCCAATTGTAAAAATAATTGTATTTTTTATTAGATAACTATTTCTATTATTTCTCATGTTCTTCCGCTTTCTCCCTACTCCGAATGAATCGGAACAGATCATTTTCTTTTGTTATGTTCATCTAAAGAAAAAGGGTTACCTTTCATTTAAGAAAGAAATCCAATCAAACTCATCCAACCAGCGTTTTCCCGTAAGCTTGCTCTGATAATCACACAAATTCTTTACATTGTATTCATCTTCTGCACTTCTCGGAATATAATATGCCGAATGATACTGCGGATACTCTTTGCTAGTAAAAATAACTTTATGTTTGTATTTTAATTTTTCAAACGCAAGAATATCATCTTCTGTACAACCATCTTTTTGTACCATAATAATATAAATATTATCCATTTTTACACGCTTCAAACGTTCATTCCATTTCTGCTTTGCCTGCTCAAACGTTTCATAGTGCGTAAAATAAACGCTAATATCATCTAATTTTCCAACAGGATACCCGCATTGATTGCTGATTTGTACATCCATGCGAATTTCGCAATCATATAAATAATACTCTAATTGGCTTAAGAATCTGATAAATTCCCCCGGCTTAAACCAAAGATTAACAGTTGGTGAGTTGAACCGCAATCCAAGTTCATGACTCACCACCCCCCCCCACACAATTCATTGCAATAATTGAACAATCCTTGTTTTTTATATTTTTCTGATAGTTTTTATTTATATGTCTACGAAGCGTTTTTCTATAGAATTTATTCAACTCTTTCATCTTCATCATTATTATAGATTCTCCTTTAAGTAATCTAAAGATTTTACTCTTTCCAAGCTCATAATTTCATGAATTTTTTTCTTATTCAAGTTCTTCTCCAATACTGTACTTAATTGCGAAATATCTGTTATGACATGCTCTTGGATTTGAAGACGCTGTGTTAGATCCTCCAATTTATTCCGATTACTCTCCCGAATCAATATCGCCAGTTTCTTTCCGAATTTTGCCCCAAACAGTGTTCCATGGAATGTATCAGTAATAATACATTCAGCATCTTGAAAAGCCTTTAAAAGTTCAAAAGGTGTTAACGTTTCAGAGGATGGTATCCATTTTTGCCTTCCAAACGGTGCAATTATTTTCAATCCGCGTGCCTTACAATACTCAGAAATTGCTTTAATTTCATTTAAATCATTAAATCTTTCTGAATAAGAGTAAACAATACAATATTTTTTCGGCAATTTGCTATCTACATTAAGATTTCTAATCTCATCATCGAAGTCACCTACTGCTACTGGATCTAGGTTATATACCAACTTTTTCCCGGATATTTTCTCTACGAATTCTGCCGTATTTCTATCACGCACCGATATAGCTGATAGATTTGCCATTGCCTTTTTTACAGACTCTCGCAACTCATTCGACAAATTATCTGCTTTTGTTGACCCACAGCTGGCTGCATATGTAATTACTTTTTTAGCACACCCCACATCACCAAATAGTTGATTTGAAAAGCCCCATTTGGATTTTTGTAAGCAATTAAAAACTTCATCACTTCCAATTACACAAACATCAACTTGTTCATCACCACTCACACTATTCATTCCAGTACTATTCCTGAACTCTGAAAACACATGTCGCAACTTTCTTCCACAAATTTTGCCTTTAACTCGCTTCCACTGTCTTTTCAACCAAATCTCATTTTTCATGTCAATATCTTTTTTGCTACATTGCAAATTTAAAGCTTCATTTCTTCCCATTTCAATAGCAAGAAACTTTACCTCATTATCTAAACTTTCTATCATTTTTTTTAGTGAATACGCTTGTAATACAGATCCATAATTATCAACTTGTTGCATCGATAAAATTATCACTTTTTTCATTTATTTCCCCCCTCTGCTTTTCTAACCATTGAATAGAAAATACCGCAATCCAGAAGAACCAATTTATCGTAACTTCAAATATTGCCGCCACTATCATTGCATATAAAAGAATTAACATATAAGATAACTCCTTCTTTTTTCTTAGAGCATAAAATACTAAAACCAATATTGCTATTCCACCTATAAAGCCAAAATTCATCATCTGCTCTAATAATCCATTTTGTGCATTTCCAAATACTCCCGAAACACTCATCATCACACCATTACTGTATCCATAGCCAAGCCAAAATTTATTGCAGAGTAAATCATATAAATATTTATTATAAATTTCAAATCTTCCATAAACAGTTATACTTCGGTGAAAGATATCAAATATAATATATCGCACAACATCAATTTTTAAAATAGCATTAATTACAAAAGGAATAATGGCAGTCCCCATAATTATGCTTACTACAACAATAGGACTCTGTATAACACGTAGTTTTGTGCTTTTTCCAATAAAAAATACTAACACTGCAGTAACTAAGGCTACTGTGGCTGTTCCACATCCAACATATACTGTAAATATACAACCAATTACAACTAACAGGCATATCCTTATTTTATTTTTTTTACGATTCATATTATGGGTGAAACCATAGAGAGCTATTAGCATTATAAATAAATACGATGATGTAAACTTATTTCCAAACAAATATGCGGATACATTACTATTATTTTCTACACCTACAACCAAAACTGAAACAATTGTAAGAAGACAATATAATAGATTAGCTCTATATAAATTATTGCTCACTCGAGTTATAAAACCATTCTTTTTTGCATATAAGAAAATAGAATATAAATCATAAAACGTAAGTGCATATAATAAAGAATCTAATAATGCTTTTGTTGTATAACTATCAAGAATGTAGTTATACAATCCTGAAATAATTACTACTGAAGAAAATAAAAGTGAAAAATTAAAAATATCCTTTTTCTTTAATCTTTTTAGCAAAAACATTAAAATCAAAAACAAAGTTATAATTTTAATAAATTGTCTTAGTGCATCTGGAATGAAATATGCCTTAAATAATGAAAAGAAAAGAAGATACACATATAAATCAAAAACTGCTATTCTCATAATTGCTTACCATACTTTAAGTCAAGCCTACTGTATAAATATGGACTAAATGCAAATAATAAGGCCTTAATCTTATCCTTGCAAAAATAAGCATATTTTATCGGTAAAAATCTTTTAAATTGCTTGCGATATTGCTTCCTATACAGCTTTCCTCGACACATTCCTTTCATGTACAACATAGATATATGATTAGCAAATAATTTCTTAACATAGAGATTTTCAATGTTATTCAACATATTTATCATTTTATTGCAAATAAATATAACATCTAATCCATTTTGAGTTAAATCATTTTTCTGTGTAATCGATCCAGTTCTAATTACATAATTGTAATAACATAAATCTGAAGTCATAACATACTTCGCTTTCAAAGCAACCTCAACAGACCAGAGTTCATCTTCATGATAAATTCCCGTAACAAACTTAAGATTATTTTCCAATAAAAATTTTCTTCTATAAATTGAAAAACATGCAGGAACAGGAAAATGACGTTTTCCTAATTCACTAATCAAAAAATCTTCTATCGCCCATATTTTATTTATTTCTGATTCAAAGCCAATATTTTTAACACGTTTTCCCTTTTTTTCCTTATAATGTCCAGTATATACTACATCAATTTCCGAATTGTTGTTTATTGTTTCACTTATAGATTCTATATAATCACATTCAACATAATCATCGCCATCAACAAAGATCACAAATTCACCAGTTGCTTTTTGCAATCCAATGTTTCTTGTATCGGACAATCCTGTGTTGTTTTCCTTGTTAATATAAACCACTTTATTAATATAGTTATTCTCAATAATTGTGCCTGTCTTGTCTGTTGAACCATCATTTACAACTATAATTTCATAGTCTTTTTCTGATTTAACTAATAGACTATCAAGACACTTCATAATATAATTTTCCACATTGTATGCTGGAACAATAACTGACAAAAACATATTCCTTTTACTTGTCAATATATACAAGTATTCCTCCTAGTATAATAATGGTGTAGTCAGTAAGACTACTTGGTTAATAAGTTTCTATATACCAGATAACAGAAGAAGGAGTTCTTCCTTCATCAGATGTTATCCTAAATAATTATCATGTCTGACGGTTCCTGATAGAC